>JAFAXZ010000227.1 GCA_019240665.1 Pseudonocardiales bacterium
TGTTGGTAAGTCCCCTGCTGCTGCGGAGAGGCCAACACGTGGCCCGGTCGCTGTATACCCCAGCCAGCCCGGTGACCTTGATGGGTGACCCCGGTTTCCTCGGCGACTTCACGGATCACCGCTGCCGAGGCAGACTCGCCGATTTCAATGCGCCCTCCAGGCAACTCCCAGTAGCCGTCATCGGCCCGGCGTACCAGCAAGACCTCACCCACATCATTGCGCACGATCGCAAAGGCCGCTGGCAGCAGTTCCCGGGCTGGGGTGCGGCCGCATCGTGGTAGTACTCCCTCCGCGTCATGCCAGCAGGGTTGGTCGCTTACATGACCAGCCCAGTGCCGAATAGTTAACCGTTGATAAACAAAAGCTGAACGACCCGATGACTACGACGGGAGCCGGCAGCGGTGGCGACACTGCCAAAGCGGTGGATACCCACGCAGCCGGTATGCTGCCACGGTGCGAGAAGCGCGTCGCCGAGGGGCCGCCCTGGCCATGCCTCAGGTTGTCCTGACAGGATGTTGGGGACGGAAGCCCGGCGCCCCGGTGTGCCGCCGTCACTGGCCAACGCCGCGAAGACGCGCCCAGCGATCGGATAGAGCACCGGGACACTCGTGTGCACGTACGTCTGCAGGGGCCTTCGTACGACGTGCAGTACTCTGATACGCCGCTTGGGTGAAGGTGCATTTGTGAAGCTTTAATCGCCCTGTTGTCCTGCGCCACAGAGTGAATCGCACAATTGTTGGTTGCTTGCGACCTCGCAGTGCGGCATCATACTAAGTTGGGTGACTTTAGGCGTGATTTTACCGCGACAGCTGCGGTAGAAGCGGGTGCATCATGAACTGATTCCTGTGGTGCGCGCTGGTTGTCAATCTGCAGCCTCCGTAAGGCTTCGGAAGTTGAGTCCCGGTACGGCAACCCTTGTGAGCCGCCAACACTTCTATTGTCTCTGGTCATCGCTTTGACCGTGAGTGATATTCGGCTTTGTCCGGGTATCGAAGGCAGCGGCGCTGGCTATGCTTATCAGAAGGTATGCCGCCGGTTGCGGCTCCTGCCAGCTTTTTTACCAACACTTCGTTGTTATGGCGCGGCCTGAAGCTCGGTGCGCGAGGGGCCTTAGCCCGGGTGGGGTAAGCGATGTTGTCCTGCCGCCGAATTGATGCTGGGTAAGGGGTGCGGGACTCCTGGTGAGGTCGGCGGGACTTTTGGTCAGCGCACCCGGGACTTTTGGTCGCTGTCTGGTCGCCGCTAGGGGGTGGATCCTTGACCAGGCCTTACCCCGATGTGGCCACCATGATGCCGGAGACCACAGACCGTTAAGAGACTGCCCAGGTTAGCGCTGAACAACAATTGCCAAGGCAAATTCAAAATTCCATGGTGGTTACCCCCCTGCGCGGCCTGAGCGATCACAGGATGGGGACGTTGAGTTTGTCGGCCGCGGGGAAGGCCTGGGAGGTGTGCCGTGTGGGTGCGTGACGTGCACCGGTCGAGGCGGTTGGGCGTCTGCTTGGTCTGCGGGGCCGCGCCTGTCTACCTCCCTGATAGCTCTCCCCCGGCCACGTTCTTGAACGTTCCCTCACTGGTGAGTAGTGCATCACAACCCTTAACTGACGGGTCGATCATAACTGATGATGATCGTCAGTTAGCCTCTAAGGAGGACCTCAGATGAGTACGGAGCAGGATCCGCACAGCGGCCTGCATAGCGAGCAGGGTGCCGTGGTGGGCGAGCATCCGGGACGTGCCCGCAATCCGCTCGTCAAGGTCCACGACCTGGCGTGGCTGGAGTTCGAGAAGCCGGATCTGGAGCGGACCGAGCGCTTCGCTCACGCGTTCGGGTTCACGACGGCTCTGCGAACGCCGGAGGAGCTCCAGCTGCGGGGCAGCGACCCCGGCTCGCCGTGTGTGCTGGTCCGTAAGGCGCCGCGGTCGCGCTTCGTCGGCCCGGCCTTCCGGGCGGCCGACTCGAGCGACGTGGACCGGCTGGCGCAGGCCACCGGCACGCCGGTGGAGACGCTGCCGGAGAGCCTGGATGGGCGGGCGGTGACGCTGGTCGACCCCAACGGGATGCCGGTGCGGGTCGTGACCGATACCCACGAGTTGCCCGGGCTGCCGGCCCCCACGCCGCTCATCTTCAACTTCGGCCACGAGGTGGTCCGGGTCAACGCCATGCAGCGTCCGCCCCGTCAGCCGGCCGTGGTCCAGCGGCTGGGTCACGTCGTGGTCCAGACGACGCGCTACCGGGCGTCGCTGGACTGGTACCTGGAACACTTGGGGCTGCTGGTCAGCGACTTCAGCTACTACCCGGGGCAGCGGGAGCGGGGCCCGGTGCTCAGCTTCAACCGCTGCGACCGGGGCAGCACCCCGGCCGACCACCACACGCTGGTCCTATCGCTGGGCCCGGAGAACCGCTACCTGCACTCGGCCTACCAGGTGGCCGACCTGGACACGCTGGCCGCCGGCGGTGAGTACCTGCTGGACAAGGGCTACCACCGGTCGTGGGGCATCGGCCGGCACGTCGAGGGAAG
>JAFAXZ010000341.1 GCA_019240665.1 Pseudonocardiales bacterium
AGGCTGGTGGCGGCCCAGGCGGCGATGTCGGGTGCTGCGGCCTCGGACAGGTACTCCAGTAATGGCCGTGCGCCGGGGATCAGGCACAGCTTGCCCTGGGTGGCGAAGTGTTCCCCGGCAGCGATCAGCAGCGGGCGGGCCAGGTCGCGGCGCTCGGTGTCGTCGGTGTCGGTCAACGACCGGAACAGCCGGGCCGCGCATTCGTCGTCGCCGGCCGCGGCGGCCAGCGACGCCTCCATCACCTCGGCCCGCACCGAAATCTGCGGCAGCGCCGCGCTCCAATGGGCGCGAACGCGGGCAAGCACCTGTTGAGTTGCGTCGAGGTCGTCGCGAGCCGCGTGAGTCGAGGCCAGCGCCAACAGCAGGTCCCCAGCGAAGGGCCCGTCATCAGCGGCGTACCGCTCAAGGACAGCCACTGCCTCATCACCGCGGCCAGCCGCAGTCATCAGCTGCACATACCGCCCGGTGTCCGGGGCGTGCAGCAACGGCTGGTCCAGCAACCCACGGTAGACATCGGCCGCGCCCGCCAGCTCACCGCGGGCGGCGAGCATTTCCGCCAGGCGTCGACTGTACGCCCCGTGCCACGACTCGTGCCCCTGTCCGGCCGCCTCCACCGCCCGCCGCATCGCGGCCACCGCCGCGTCGGTGTCCTCGTCCTGCCAAGCGAGGCTGCCCACCAGCCCCCATGCCTGCGCCCGCAACGACGCGTCACCGCTGCTGACGACCTCGTGCGCCAGAGCCCGTGCCTTGGCCAGGTCACCGTCCTGGGCGGCGTGGTGGGCAAGCCACAACACTGCAGGCGGCGACGCCACCGGATGCCGCAGCGCCGCCACGTCGGCGTACCGGCGTGCCGCCTGCGCTGGCTGGTCGCGCCACTCGGCGAGTTCGGCCAGCCGCAGCGAGGCCAACGCCGCCGCATCCGGGTCGTCCCCGTCCACGGCGAGTCGATACGACACCTCGGCCGCGTCGAGATCGGCCGGGTCCGCGTCGCGATCATCATTACCCTGGATCACCCGATCCAGCGGTGTGACCGCACCAGAGGCGACCGCCGCACGGTGGCACTCCCGCCAGAACCGCGAACCGACCGGAAACACCACCCCATACACCGGTCGGTAGCTGCCCTGCCCGTCGCATTCCAGCAGCGCCGGGTCCCGCGTCGCCCATTCCAAAGCCGCGCTCACCCCCTCCGCGTCATCCACCGCCTCTGCCGCTTCTGCGCAGACGCCCCACAGGGCCATCAGCCGCCGCGCCTGCGCACACAACACCCCAGGTGCGCGCCACCCTCGCCGGTCCACCCGGTCCCAACACAACGCCGCCATCACCAAAGCGCACGCGAAGGGATCATCATTCCGCGCCTGCGCCAACCGCACCTCTGCGCCGTCGTGCCCCTCGAGCAGTTCGGTGAGCTCATCAACCATCCACGGCACTGACCTCGACTCCTCAGCCACGACGTATGAGGCTAGTCGCACCTCAAATCAGCAGCACCCACCGGGACGAGCCCGATCCCGCCACGATCGACACCGCGGCAACCCTCAGCAATCACCGTCTCAACAGCGCCGCCTGTCTACGCAGGATCTCGTTCACGATCTCCACCGCCCGGTCGACGTCGGCGGACGTGACGCCCGAGTGGGTGACCGCGCGGAGGCGGCCGTGGCCCAGCTCAGCGATCGCCAGTCCGCGTTCAGCCGCGGCCGCCACGAAGGTCTGCCACGTCCACCGCTCGTCGGTGACGCGGAAGAACACGATGTTGGTGACCACCGCCGCTAGGTCAACCGAAATACCCTCGATGCCCGCCAGGCCCTCGGCGAGGCGTCGGGCGTTCGCGTGGTCCTCGGCGAGCCGCGGGTGCTCTTCAAGTGCCACGAGGCCTGCGGCGGCGAGTACGCCCGCCTGGCGCATACCGCCGCCCAGCATCTTGCGGACGCGCCGCACACCGCGGATGAACCCGGTGGTTCCGGCGACCACCGAGCCCACCGGCGCGCCCAACCCCTTGGACAGGCAGAACTGCACCGAGTCCGCGTACCGGGCGATCTCGACGGCGGGCACGCCCATGGCCACCGAGGCGTTGAACAGCCTCGCCCCGTCCAGGTGCAGGCTGATGTTGTGCTCGGTGGCGAACTGGCGGACCTGCCGCAGGTAGTCCAGCGACAGGACCACGCCACCGCACCGGCTCTGCGTGTTCTCCAGGCAGATCAGCGACGGCAGCGCGAACTGCGGGTCCTCGGGGTCCGGCGGGAAGCCCGCCTCCAGGTCGGCCAGTGCGATCGCGGTGGAACGACACCGCCCGGGGACTACGCCGGTCCTTTCGCGCTGCACCAGATGGTCGAGGAGCAGGTGCGGCGCACCCCGGACGCGGTGGCTGTGGTGGCTGAGGACGTCGAGCTGAGCTACGCGGACCTCGACGAGGCCGCGAACCACCTCGCGCACCAGCTCGTCGCACTCGGTCTTCGGCGCGGAGACCACGTCGGCGTGTGCCGCGACCGCCGCGCTGGTCTGGTGGTCGCGCTGCTGGCTGTCCTCAAGGCCGGGTGTGCTTATGTGCCGGTCGATCCGGATGACCCGCCCGCGCGGATCGCAACACAGCTCGCCGACGCCGAGGCGCGTCTGGTGCTGGCCGACGCGCGGGCGGAGCTGCCTGCTGTCGCGCAGCGGGGTGCGCGGGACGCCGACCCGCAGACCGAGCTGACCCCTGCCGTCCTGCCGGTGCCGCCCGACGCGGAGCTGGTCGCCGCGCGCGCCACGGCAGCCCCCGACGTGGTGGTGCAGCCGGCGGATCCGGCGTACGTGATCTTCACCTCTGGTTCGACCGGACGGCCCAAGGGCGTTGTCGTCGGCCACCGCGCCATCTGCAACCGTCTGAAGTGGACACAGGACGAGTTCGGTCTCACCGCGGATGACCACGTGCTGCAGAAGACGCCCACCACGTTCGACGTGTCGGTGTGGGAGTTCTTCTGGCCGCTGACAACGGGCGCGCGCCTGGTTGTCGCGCGGCCGGGCGGGCACCGCGACCCCGAGTACCTGACGCGCGTCGTCAACGACGAGTCGGTCACCGTCCTGCACTTCGTGCCGTCGATGCTGCGGGCGTTCCTCGACGCCGACGGCCCCCGGCGCTGCCCCGGCGTGCGGCTCGTGATCAGCAGCGGCGAAGCCCTGCCGCGTGCGCTGCACCGGGAGTTCACCACGCAGTCGGACGCCGAACTGGCCAACCTGTACGGGCCGACCGAGGCGGCGGTCGACGTGACCTCGTGGCGGTGCCGTGCCGACGAGGGCGACGGCCCGGTGCCGATCGGCCACCCGATCGCCAACATGCGCGCCCACGTGCTGGACCGGCGGCGGCGCATGGTCCCGGTCGGTGTGCCGGGGGAGTTGTCCCTCGGCGGTGTCGGTCTCGCCGAGGGCTACCACGGCAGACCGGAGCTGACCGCGGAGCGGTTCGTGACGCACACGTGGCCGGACGGGACGACCGAGCGGCTGTACCGGACCGGTGACCTCGTGCGCCGACGCGCCGACGGCGCGCTCGAGTACCTCGGCCGCGATGACGACCAGGTGAAGATCCGGGGCATGCGGGTGGAGATCGGCGAGATCGAGGCCGCGCTGGTCGGCGCGATCCCGTCGAAGGCCGTGGCGGTGGTGCTTTCCGGCGAGCAGCTCGTGGCCTACTACGTGGGTTCTGACGACTGCGTGACGCTGTTGCGGGAACACTGCGCCGAGCGGCTGCCGAAGCACCTGACGCCGTCGGTGTGGGTGCCGGTCGCCGAGCTTCCCCTGTCCGCCACCGGCAAGGTGGACCGGCACGCGTTGCCCGACCCCGCTCCGGGTCGCGTGGCCGGGGCGAACCCGACCACGCCCACGGAACGCGCGGTGGCCGCGTTGTGGGTGGACGTGCTGGAGATCGCCGATGTCGCCGCGGACGTGCCGTTCGCGGACCTGGGCGGGCACTCGCTCGCTGCGGTGCGGCTGGCGGCTCGGGTCCGTCACGAACTCGGCGTCCCGGTGACCGTCGCGGACCTGCTGGAGCACGACACCGTCGCGGCCGCGGCCGCGCTTGTTGACGCCGGAAAGGCAAGCGCCGCACAGGATGGCGCCACGGTGGTCCGCCTGCGGCGGACCGGCGACCGGCCGCCGCTGTGGCTGTTCCACCCCGTCGGCGGGAGCGTCTTCTGCTACCGGGCGCTGGCCGAGGAGTTGCTGACAGAACTGCCGTTGCGTGCCGTCGCGGGCGCGGGTTTGTTGACGGGGTACCTGCCGCACAGCACGGTCGCGCAGATGGCCGCGCACTACGTGACGCTGATGGATCCCGTGGGTCCCGTGCACCTGTTCGGCTGGTCGTTCGGCGCGGTCCTGGCGCACGAGGTCGCCTGCCTGCTCCACGACCGGGGCGGCGTCGCCTCGCTGACCATGCTCGACGCCGCGTTCCCCGACCAGGTCGACGCGGCCGCGCTCACCGCGGACGCGGTGGTGGATCTGCTGGTCGCCGAGGTGCTCGGCCTGTCCGGTGGGAAGGCTGCAGTAGGACGCGGCACGCCGGATGAGCGGCTGCGGCAGCTCGCGTCGCTGCCCGAGACCGGGCTCGACCTGGCGCAGCTGCGGGCACGCGCTCGGGTGCTGGCAACGAACCTCGCCGCGCACCGCGGTCACCGGCCGAAGCGCTACCCCGGTCCGGCTCACTATCTGGAGGGACGGGACGGTCGCGTGCTGGGTAGTGCCAGGGCGTGGCGGACCATGGTGGACGGGCCGTTCCCCGTGCACGACCTGGAGGCGGACCACTACGAGCTGCTCCGGCCGCCGCACGTGCGTCAGGTCGCGGCACTGGTGGAAGCGGCGGTTTCGGAAGGGGAGAACACGTGACCACGTCCGTCGAGGCCCGCAAGTGGCTGTTCCGCCAGCCGTCCGAGGACGCGCCCGCGCGGCTGTTCTGCTTCCCGTACTCGGGCGCCGGCGCGTCCATGTACCGGGCGTGGCCGCAGCGCATCGGCCCGGTCGAGGTCTGCCTGGTGCAGCTGCCCGCGCGGGAAAACCGCCTGCCCGAACGGCACCCCGGCACGTACGAGAAGCTCGCGGTGGACGCGACACTCGGCCTGCTGCCGTACCTCGACCGGCCGTCGGGGTTCTTCGGGCACTGCGGCGGCGCGCTGTCGGCGTTCGCCACCGCACTCGAGCTCGAACGGTCCCACGACCGGGTGATTTCCGCGTTGTTCCTCTCCTCCCAGGTCGCCGCGCACGAAAAGCCGTTCGGGCGCTGGCTGTGGCTGCCGCGCGAGGAGCTGAGCGACGAGCTGGACGTGCTCGCGGCGCGGATGGGCGGCGCGATCAGCCCGGACTTCAAGGAGCTGGCGCTGGACCTGCTCGAAGAGGACCTCGCGCAACAGCGCCGCTACCGGCTCGCGGCCCCGGAGCTGCTGTCCTGTGAGGTGTACGTGCTCGGCTGGGCCGGGGACGTGGAGATCCGTCCGGACCAGCTGGGTGGCTGGCAGGATTACGTGCGCAGCGGCCGCCACCACGAGGTCCTCCTCGACGGGGACCACCACACCTTCCTGGAGGCACCGGCCCCGTTGCAGGACGTCATCAGCGCCGCCTTGGACCCGCACCCGGTGCAGCGCCGCGTGCGGCGGAAGCACTGAGCACCGGTACGTGAGCGAGGGGACCACGGTGGGCAAGCGGAGCGACTTGATGTGGCGCGTCCCGGCCTTCCGCCGGCTCTGGGTCGGGCAAACGCTGTCGATGTTCGGAACGAACATGATCGCGGTGGCCGTCCCGTTGATCGCCGCGGTGTCGCTGGGTGCGTCGGTGTTCGCGATGAGCCTCATCACCGCCACGGAGTTCGTGCCCTACCTGGTGATCAGCCTGTTCGTCGGGGTGTGGCTGGACCGCAGGCCCAAGCGCCAGATCATCGTGCTGACCGACCTGGTGCGCGCGGGCGCGCTGCTGGTGGTCCCGGTGGCGTGGTGGAGCGGTGCGCTGTCGGTGCCGCTGCTGATCGCGGTGGTGTTCGTCGTCGGGTCGTGCAGCGTGGTCGCCGACATCGGCAACGCGGCGATCCTGCCGAGCCTGGTCGAGAACGCCGACCTGATGGAGGGCAACAGCAAGCTGGAGGTGAGCCAGTCGGTGTCCAACCTCGCCGGGCTCACCGTCGGCGGTGTCGTCGTGCAGGCGCTCACCGGGCCGATCGCGGTCCTGGTGAACGTGTTCACCTACGCGGCCGCGGCGCTGTCGACCGCGTTGATCCGCAAGCGGGAGACCAGGCCCGAGCCCGCTGAGGAACCCGAGTCGGTGTGGCGCAGCATGGCCGAGGGCATCCGGTTCATCTTCGGCTACCAGACGATCCGCACGCTGGTGATCGTCACGTTCGTCATCAACTTCTTCGTGTTCGCCACCGACCCGGTGTTCCTCTATTTCATCGCCGCGGACCTCAAGCTGGCGCCGTGGCTGGTTGGCGTGATCATGGCCGCCAGCGGCGCGGGCTGGCTGCTCGGCGCGCTCGTCGCGCCACGGCTCAGCAAGCGGATCCCGTTCGGGCCGCTCGTGATCGCCGCCGTCACGGGCATCGCGCTCTCATCCATGATCGCGCCGGTCGCGACGTTGCTGCCGGTGGTGCCCGCGGTCGCGCTGCTGATCACGGCGCAGGCCTCGCACTCCGTCACGGTGATCGTCGCGAACGTCAACATCCGCAGCTACCGGTCGGCCGTCACGCCGGACGACATGCAGGGCCGGATGAACGCCTCGGCCAGGATGCTCGTGATGGCCGGGTCGCCGTTCGGCGCGTTCGCGGGCGGTGCGCTGGGCAGCTGGCTCGGCACGTCGGCGGCGCTGGTGATCGGGTCCGCCGGTCTGCTGGTGGCCGCGGTGGTCCTGGGCTGCTCGTCGGTCCGGCAGGTCAAGCCGATCCCCGACGCGGCCTTGGTGGCCTAGATGGGGCGGGCGAACGAGACGGTGCTGGTCAGGCCTTGGGTGTGCCGCCGGGGACCGGTCTCGGTCGGCCGCGCGTTCGGCACGCTCAGCGAACTGCTGCAGGGCGCGTTGCCGGAGGATGGCCCGGAGTTCCTGGTGACGTTCCCGATCGGTGCGTGGCGCGAGGCCACCCTGTGCCTGTGCGAGGCACATGACCGGCGCCTGTGCGAGGCACATGACCGGCGCACCGTCTCGCCTCCGCGCAAGACGAAGGCGCTGGTGGTCGTGCGGCGCGTCATGGCCGCCGCCGCTCCAGATCCGCAGCTCCAGGTCCACTGGGGGAACAACGATGACTGACCGCGGCGTGATCAAACGCGAGCTGCTCGACGACGTGTTCGCCCGCGCCGCACGCGGCGACGCGGCGAACGGCGTGCGGGCCTACCCGCGCACGAACCGCATTCCGGCCTCCCACGCGCAGCGGCGGTTGTGCTTCCTGGAAGCGCTCAACGGTCCGAACGCGACCTACAACGTGCCGTTCTTCCTGCGGATGCGGGGTAAGGTCGAGGTCGAGGCCCTGTGGGCGGCACTCGAGGACCTCGCCGCCCGCCACGAGGCGCTGCGCACCACGTTCGCCGTCCACGACGACGAGGTGCACCAGGCCATCCGCGACTTCTCAAGCGTGCGACGCGACGTCCGCGACGTCGACGGCGAGCAGGCGGCGATGGCGTTGCTGGAAGAAGCCACGCGGGTGCCGTTCGACCTGCACAGCGGCGAGCCGCTCGTGCGGACCATGCTCGTGCGCGCCGCCGAGGACGTGCACCTGCTGCTGGTCAACCTGCACCACGCGATCACCGACGGTTGGTCCGAGGGCATCCTGTTCGCCGAGATCGGGGAATTTTACACGGCCCTCATCCGCGGCACCGCGCCGACCCTGGCGCCGCTTCCGGTGCAGTATGCGGACTACGCGGCGTGGGAGGCCGAGGCGGAGACCGCGCGACTCTACGAGAACCAGCTCGGGCACTGGCGGGAACGCCTGGCGGACCTGCCGGAGCAGGCGGGCATTCCGACCGACCGGCAACGGCCCGAGCTGCTCAGCGGAACGGGCGCGAGCGTGCCGGTCGCCGTGCCGGCGGACCTGGCGGCACAGGCGAACTCGCTCGGCGCCTCGCTCTTCGAAGCGACGCTGACCGCGCTCGCCCTGCTGATCCACCGCTACAACGGCGAGGACCGGGTGGTCGTGGGCGTCCCGGTCGCCAACCGGCCCCACCCGGAGTGGGAGCCGGTGGTCGGCTACTTCGCCAACTCGCTGGCGGTGCCGGTCGACGTGTCCGGCTCCCCGTCGCTCGGCGAGCTGCTTACGCGGGTGCGCACCGCCTCGGTGGAGGCGTTGTCGCACCAGAACGTACCGTTCGACCTGGTGGTCGAAGCGCTCGGCGTGCGCAGGCACTCGGGGATGAACCCGGTGTTCCAGGTGATGTGCAGCGTAAACCGGGTGACACGCGCGCCCGAGCTGCCGGGCCTGGAGATCAGCCTGGTCGAGGCGCGCAACGACACCGCGAAGTTCGACTTGGAGCTGGCGGTCAGCGTCGACACCGGCCACGTGGGCATCGCCTTCGACTACGCCGACGACCTGTTCGACCGGGCCACCGTCGAACAGCTCGCCGCGGACTACGCAGCTATTGTGGACGCGCTGCTCACCTCGCTCGGCGCTGGGGTCGGCGAGGTCGTGCTGAGCCGGCACGGCGACGTGGAGCGGGCCGGCCGGCCGGTCGAGCTTCGGGACCGGTACGGCAACCGGGTGCCCACCGGTGTCTTCGGTTCGTTCGACGGCAGGCGCGCCAGGGTGTTGCGCGACGGCCGGCTGGAGTTCGCCGACGAGACTTCGTCGGACGATGACGATGTCATCGGTGGCGATGTCGTCGGTGGCGACGAGCCGCTCACGCCGACCGAGATCGCCATGGCGGACATCTGGAAGCAGGTGCTCGGCAAGGCCGAAGTCAGGCGGGACTGGGACTTCTTTTCGGTGGGCGGCGACTCCTTGCTGGCCACCAGGGTGATCGCGCGGGCGCGGCGGGTGTGGCCGGTCAAGCTGACCGTGCGGCACATGCTCCAGCACCGGCTGCTGAGCGCGCTGGCCGACGTCATCGACCGTGCGGTCGGCGATTCCGGTGTGGTCGCTGAGAACGCTCCCGCCGAGCGGGTTCCCACGCCCGCTGATGCTGGTGAAGCACCTGCGCTGTCCATGGCGCAGCGCGGGATCTGGATCGTCAACCAGCTGGAGGGCCACGGCGGCTACTACCACATGCCGCTCGCCGTCCGCTTGACCGGCGCGCTCGGCCTCGCCGCGCTGGGCGAGGCCGTCACCGACCTGGCCCGGCGGCACGAGAGCCTGCGCACTGTCTTCCCCGACGACACGGGCTTCCCCGACGACACGGGCGAGCCGCGCCAGGTCGTGCGCCCCGCGGCGGAGGTGCGTGTTCACCTCTCCGTCATCGAGACCGCGGATCTCGACACCGCCCTGCGTGAGGCAGCGGCCGAGCCGTTCGACCTGCGCACCGAGATTCCCTTGCGGGCCAAGGCGTTCGCGCTCGGTCCGCGGGACCACGTGCTGCTCCTCGTGGTGCACCACATCTCCTGCGACGGGCTGTCGTGGGCACCGCTGTGCCGCGACCTGGAACGGGCCTACGCGGCCCGGCGCGCGGGCCACGCGCCCGAGTGGGAGCCGCTGCCCGCCCAGTTCGCCGACTTCACCCGCTGGCAGCAGGCCGCGCTCGGCGCGGCTGACGACCCGGCGAGCCCGCTCGCGCGCAGCCTCGCGTACTGGCGTGACCAGCTCGCGGGCCTGCCCCAGGAGGTGGCCCTGCCACGCGACCGCGCCCGGCCCGCCGTGCCGAAGCACCGGGTGTGGCGAGCGCGGATCGAACTCGGGCCGGACTCGCACCGGCGGATCGCCGAGATTGCGCGGCAGACGCACACGAGCGCGTTCATGGTCGGGCAGGCGGCACTCGTCACGATGCTGAGCAGGCTGGGCGCCGGGCACGACATCCCGCTTGGTAGCGCCACCGCGGGCCGCGGCGACCACGGATTCGACGACCTGGCCGGCTGCTTCGTCAACACCGTGGTGCTGCGCACCGACACCTTGGGCGACCCGGCGTTCCGCGAGCTGCTGGACCGGGTGCGGGACACCACGCTGGCCGCCCACCAGCACGGGGAGCTGCCGTTCGATCGGCTCGTCCAGGAGCTCAACCCGCCGCGTGTCGCGGGGCGCAACCCGCTGTTCCAGGTGATGTATACGCTCAACACCGGGCCGGAGCCGTCGCCGAAGCTCGCCGGGCTGGACTGCGAGTGGCTGGAGGTGCCCACCGCGGCACCGCCGTTCGACCTGTCCGTCGACCTCACCGAGGACGCCGAGCGCGGCGTGATCACCGGCTACCTCGCCGCCGATGCCCAGCAGTTCGACGAGCGGACCGCGGTGTCGCTGGCCGACCGGTTCGCGCTCGTGCTGGACGCCGCGACTCGCGAGCCGGACCTGCCCATCAGCCGGTTGGACGTCCTGTCGCCGATGGAGCGCAAGCTGGTCCTCGACGAGTGGTCGCGGCGTCCCGGGGGCGCCGCGACCACGTTGCCGGAGCTGTTCGAAGCTGCGGTCGCCGAGGCGCCGGACGCGGTCGCGGTGGAGGCCGAGGGCGAACGCCTCACCTACGCGGAGCTGAACGCACGAGCCGACGCGCTGGCGGCCGCGCTCGTTCAACGCGGCGTCGGCGAGGAGGACGTCGTCGCCTTCGCGTTGCCCAGGGGGATCGCGCTCATCACCGCGGTGCTGGCGATCGGCAAGAGCGGGGCGGCGTTCCTGCCGCTCGATCCGGCCCACTCGGCCGAGCGGATCGCCTGCACGCTCGCCGACGCTGCTCCCGCGCTGCTGCTGTCCACAAAGGACGTTGCGCTGGAGACCAACCTGCCGGTGCTGCTGCTCGACGAGGATCTGCCCGCGGCACAACCGGTTCCGCTGCGGCGCGACCCGGCAGCCGCCGCGTACGTCATGTACACCTCGGGATCGACCGGCCGCCCCAAGGGCGTCGTGGTGACCCACAACGGGCTCGCGAGCCTCGCCGAGCACCTGCGCGAGCTGGTGCGGGGCGACCGCGACAGCCGGGTCCTGCATCAGACGTCGACCACGTTCGACGTGTTCGTTTCCGAGCTGCTGCTGTGGATCGCGGCCCGTGGCACCCTGGTCGTGGCCCCGCCGCACCCGGTGGCGGGCGCGGAGCTGGCTGGCTTCGTGGAGCGGGAGAAGGTGACGCACGCGATGCTCACCCCGACCGTGCTGGCGACCATGCCCGCCCGCGACCTGCCCGAGTTGACAGGCCTCGTCGTGGCGGGTGAGGTGTTTCCGGCGGAGCTCGCCCGGCGCTGGGCGAACGGCCGGGTCGTGGTGAACGGCTACGGACCCAGCGAGGCGACGATCCTGGCGAGCACCAGCCTGGTGTCGGCGAAGGGTGCCCCGACGATCGGCACGCCGGTGCCGGGCACGCGCTGCTACGTCCTCGACGAACGCTTCGCCCCGGTGCCGCCGGGCGTGCCCGGCGAGCTGCACCTCGCGGGCGACGGTCTCGCGCGCGGCTACCTCAAGCGTCCCGGCCTGACCGCCGAACGGTTCCTGCCGTGCCCTTATGGCGGTCCGGGTGAACGCATGTACCGCACCGGCGACCTGGTCCGGTGGACCGCGGACGGCGAGCTAGACTACCTCGGCCGCGCCGACCACCAGGTGAAGATCCGCGGCATCCGGGTTGAGCTCGGCGAGGTCGAAGCCGTGCTGCGCGCGCACCCGGCCGTGGACAACGCCGCGGTGGTCGTTGACCGCGCGGGCACGCCCGACGCGCGCCTGGTCGCCTACGTCTGCCCTGCGGCTCCTGAGGACCTGCTGGCCCACGCGAGCCGCACGTTGCCGCGCCACATGGTTCCGTCCGCGGTGGTCGCGCTCGACGCGTTGCCCGTACTGGCAACGGGAAAGACCGACCGCGCCGCCCTGCCCGCGCCGCCCGACCCGGAGGCGAGTACCCACCACATCGCCCCGAGCACCCCGACCGAGCGGGCGCTGGGGGAGATCTGGCGAACCCTCTTCGACGGCAAAGACGTGGGCGTCCGGGACAACTTCTTCGTCCTCGGCGGCCACTCCCTGTCCGCCATCCAGATGCTCGGCGCGATCCGCGAGTCGCTGGGGGTGTCGCTGCCGCTGTCCCGCTGCTTCGAACACCCCACGATCGCCGAACTCGCCGCCCACATCGACCGGTCGGGTGCCGAGCAGGTCGACGACACACCCGTCATCCGCCGTCGACGCCGCTAGGAGAACCTCATGGAGCAGCAGTACTTCGTCGTGGTCAACGACGAGGAGCAGTACAGCGTCTGGGACGCCCGGCAGCCCGTCCCGTCCGGGTGGCGGACGGTCGGCGAGCCGGACACCAAGGAGCGCTGCCTGGAGACCATCGAACGCCTGTGGGTCGACATGCGCCCGTTGTCCGCCCGTCGCTTCGTGGAAGCCCCCGCGCGTGACTAGGACTGTGCGTGACTAGGACTGTGCGTGACTAGAACTGTGATCGTCGGTGCTGGGATCGTGGGTGCTGCCCTGGCCGATCAGCTGGCCGCTCGACGAGGCGGCGACGTGGTTCTCATCGACCGGTCGCGGCCGGGCTTGGGGACTAGTCGCACCAGCTTTGGATGGCTCAACGCCAACAGGAAGCAGCCGCGCGCCTATTTTGACCTTTCGGTCGAGGCGATGCGTGACTGGAGCCGCCTGGCCCACGAGTTCGGCGAGCCGTCCTGGTATCAACCGGTCGGGAACCTGGCCTGGGCGAGATCACCGCAGGCGCGTGAGGAACTCGCCACACGGGTGGACCGGCTCCAAGCGTGGGGATACGGGGCTGAGACCGTCACAGCCTCCCGCGCACAGGGACTTGAGCCGAACGTGACGATCCCCTCGGACGCCGAGATTGCGTTCTTCCCCGAGGAGGGATACGTCTGTGGTTGCCAGGCAGCGCAGGCGCTTGTGCAGCGAGCTACCTCTCGTGGCGCACGACTTATCACGGGTGTGGAAGTCAGCGAGCTCGTCGTGAGCCGCAGCCGGGTAACCGGCGTGCGTCTGGCCGCTGAGGAACGAATCGCCGCGGAGACGGTCGTGTGCTGCGCGGGTTGGCGAAGCCCTGAACTCCTCGCGCCGTTGGGCATCGACCTGCCCCTCGTCACCGCGTCCACATCGGGATCGCGGGCAGGGGGCCTCACGGTCACGATCGAGGGCGTCACACCGCGGCCTGATCGTGTCATCCACGCCCCTGAGCTCGATCTGCGCCCGAAAGGCGAGAGCCGGCTCCTCCTGGAGGCCAATGACATTGACGCCCAAGTCGATCTCACCAGCGGGGAGGACCACCTGGATGAACGTGCGCAGGAGCTTCTCGCGCGAGCGGGGATGCTCGTCCCAGGAGCCCTGTCGGCCACGATCGGGGAAGCGTCGCTCTGCGTGCGACCCCTGCCGCTCGACGGCTATCCCCTCGTCGGACCGGTCTCCGATCACCATGGCCTCTACCTTGCGGTAACCCACAGCGGCATCACCCTCGCACCCACTCTTGCTCGCCATGCCGCCCTCGAACTCCTCGGCACCGAAAGTCCGACACTTCGGCAGTATCGCCCCGACCGCGCTTCGCGTGGGACCCCACAACAGCGGCCAGACGGAGGATCCAGGCTTAATCAGTAGGCGAGGGGAAGGCAGGCGGGGCCGCGCAGCATCGGGTTCGGCTGCCACTGCACGGCCTCGGTGTCCAGGCGCAGCGCCGGCAGGCGCTGCACGAGCGTGCCGATTGCGATCTCGCCTTGCATGCGGGCCAGTGGCGCGCCAAGGCAGAAACGTGGGCCGGTGCCGAAGCTCAGATGCCGGTTGTCGGAGCGGCTCAGGTCCAGTTGATCCGGGTCGGGGAAGCGGTCTGGATCACGGTTGGCCGCTGCCAGCACGAGGTACACCAACTCACCCTCAGCCAGTCTGTACCCACCAATCTCGGTCGGTTCCGCGACAACGCGGATGATGATGTGGGACGGGCTGTCGTAGCGCGCCAGCTCGTGGATCGCCGAGCGGATCAGCGTCGGGTCCTGCCGCAGTCGGCGTAGCTGGTCGGGATGACGCAGCAGCGCGAGCATGCTGTTGCCGATCAGGTTGGTGGTCGTTTGGTCCCCGGCCGTGACCAGCACGAAGCAGGTGGACAGCAGCTCGTCATCAGTGAGTTGGTCGCCGCGTTCCTGCGCCGCGACGAGTGCGCTGAGGATGTCCTCGGCCGGGTCAGCCCGCCGCTGGCGGATGAGGTCAGCCAGATAGCCCTCGAACTGCTCCACCGCCTGCTCGACGCGGTGCAAATCCTCCGCCGTGGTCGGGCCCCTCACTTGGTGAAACCACGCCCGGACGCGGTCGGTGTCCCGAGGCGGGATGCCGAACAGCTCGCAGATCACGGTGGTGGGCAGCGGCGAAGCCAGCGCGGCGATGAGGTCGATGGTTGGCCCTGCCGCCAGCGCGGCAGCAAGGAGTTCATCCACGATCGTCTGGATCCCCGGGCGAAGAGCGTGGATCCGTCGGGCGGTGAACGCCTTGTTGATCAGCTTGCGGAGCCGGGTGTGGTCGGGTGGGTCGGTGTTCGACACCACCCGACCTAGCCGTCGGGTAAGCCTGCTCAAGCGCTGCGGGGCGCCCTGCCGAGCCGCCAAGGCACGAGTCATCCGCTCCCGGTCGTTCGACAGCCGCGCATCCTGCACAGCGGCCTCGACATCAGCGTAGCGGGTCAGATACCAGATCCCGTGCGTGCTGCGGTAGACCGGGTGCTGGCGACGCATCTGCGCGTAGAACGGGTGCGGGTCCTGATGACATTCCGGCCTCGTCAACGCGAGGAGGACCTCATCGTAGCCGCTGTCCTTATCGCCGCTGTCTTTGTCGACGGCTTCCGGCAGCTCGGTTGCCCTGGACATGGCGCCGCCCCCTCCCCTCCTAGGACTCTGCCCTACGTGGACCGTCCATGGCCTCGATGAGGCTTCGGGGTCGCATGTCGGTCCAGTGCTCCTCGATGTGATCTATGCAGGCTTGGCGGGTGTCCTCGGGATGGGCCACTGTCCAACCGGCTGGTACCTCGATGAAAGCCGGCCACAGGGAGTACTGGCCTTCATCGTTGATCAGCGCGAGGTAGGTGCCGTCAGGGTCCTCAAAAGGATTCGTCATGGCTGTGCGCTCCTAGCGAGACGGTGATGCGTTACCGGTGATTTCGCGGGGTCACGGGCGAGCTGGGGGGGTGTGAGCTGGAGTCGGGCTCCGGTGATGAGGGGGGCGAACAGTTCCCACACCGAGGCGTCAAAGGTCACCGACGTCCGCTGTAACACGGTGTCGTGCTCGGTGAGGGGCAGCGCGTGCTGCATCCACAGCATGTGGTTGACCACGGCCCGCTGGGTCATGAGCACACCTTTGGGTCGCCCGGTGGAGCCCGAGGTGTAAATCACATACGCCGGGTGCTCCGGGCGCAGGACTGTCCGGCGGTCCCGGTTGGTGGGGTTGGTCTGGGGGTAGCTGCCGGGGTCGGTGATGGTGTGCGGATCGTCTAGGACCAGCACGGGGTGGGCCTCGGTGAGCAGGGAGGCGATCCGCGCTGGGGGGAAGTCGGGGTCCACGGGGAGGTAGCCTGCGCCGGCCTTGAGGACCGCCAGGATGGCGATCACCAGTTCCACCGAGCGGGGCAGGGCCACCGCGACGAGCTGTTCGGGGCCCGCGCCCTGGGCGATCAGCGCATGAGCGAGCCGGTTGGCGGCTGTGTTGAGCTGGCGGTAGCTCAGGGTGCTCTGCTCCCCCACCACCGCCACGGCCTCCGGGGTGGCCCGTACCTGAGCCTCCACCATCCCCGGCAGACTCATCTCCGCCACCGGGACCGCTGTGTCGTTGTACTCCACCAACAACCGGTCCCGCTCCGCCCCAGAGAGCAGATCAATCCCACTCAGCGGACAATCCGGATCAGCAACCGCCGCTGTCAACAGCCGCACCCACCGCTCGATGATCGTCTCGACGGTAGCCTGGTCGAACAGGTCGCTGGCGTATTCCACGACTCCGTCGATTCCGGCGTGAGCACCGTCTGGTCCGCGCCGTTTGGCCGAGCTACGTCGGCAGTCATCCATGCTTGTGCCGACTATAACAATTTAGCATGATCTCATCATCACTGAGACGCACCCCGTTGATCTGGTTGGTTGATAGCAGGCTGATCAGGTCCGCTTGAGGCATGTCCCGTCGAGTACGCGCAAGCTCTGCGAAATACATGAGAAGTTCGCTTTTTGCCGCCCATGAATCCACGGCTTCCTGCTTCACTTCATCCGAACTAAGAGCGGATGAAGTTTGACTTAATATGTAATCCCTGTCCTCGTTGGGGACTCCTAGAAGGTCACAAATCGTAGCGAGCGGGATGTGTACAGCGACATCTTTGGCGAAGTCAGACCGTTCTTTCTTAACTGCGTCCAGCAGTAGCCGCCGTGTAGCGTGACGGATACGTTGCACGATCACTTCAAGGGCGCCTGGTGAGAACGACTTGAGTAAGATTTTTCGTAGTTCTGCATGCCGAGATCCATCGGTCACCGCAAGCATGCGGCCAGCAGCAGAGTCACCCCCCTGCAGTAAGGTTTCGAGTACGTTTCCCCGTTCCGAGGTGAACCGCATGGTGTCCTGGTAGACCGAGGCTACATCCGCGTGCCTGGTCAGCACCCAGAAACCGGGCTGCGTGGGAGTCTCGACGTGCCAATACACTGGTTCGTTGAGTCTGAGGTAGCGCCATACGCCAGACAGATCGTAGTCGGTGTGCACTCGCGGCTCAGCGAGGTTCAGCCTGTCCAACGCATCCGGCTTGATCGGAACCCGCGCATCTACCTTCACTGTGGTTCCTGGTGCGTCTGTCGCGAACAATTTATCACATACATGGTGGCGTCGCTTCCGGCGGCGTTGATGTGGATGACCTCGGCGTCGAAGGATCGTCAGGTCACGTAAACGCTAGTCACAAACGCGCAAGCGTGGCGCAAGCGGCTCGGCGCGCATCCCCGGTATCCGTGGAACACGTGATCACCGGTCGGTGCCACCTCAGCACGGCTGCGCTGCCGCGCTGCTTCCGCTCTTCGACGCTGGCGTGCCTGCGGTCTGGATCGGTGCTCAGGCTCGGAAGGGGCTCATGGCGTATTGCCACTCGTCCAGTTGGACCAGCCAAGTACCGTTGAGCGATCCTTATCGTCCATCGGGCGTTCTCCCAAGGAAGTTTCAGCAACCGCTGGAAGGCAAAGGTAACTTCTGCACGTTGCGCGCCTTTCCCGGCCCGCGCTGGAGAAGATCGACGAGGAGAAGTGATGACCAAGCCGAAGCACACCGAGTTCGACCTACCGCGGCTGGACCGCAGGGACGACCCCCGGGGTGGAGCCATTGCCTGGGCCCTGCTCGCGGTCGGCGTGGCTCTGATCACTGGCACCCTTCTGACGGTGACCTGGGTGGTGAGTCTCTGAGCGACCAGCGCACGTGATCCCAGCAACATGAGGAAGGCTGGCAGAATGGCGATCTGTGGTGGACACCCTGTTCCTGCGTGAGTTCCTCCGCAACCCCACGGGGATCGCGGCAGTGACGCCTAGCTCCGCCGCGATGGCCACGCTGCTGAGCGTGTCGATACCCGAGAGCGGCGAGCCGGTGGTGGTAGAGCTTGGCGCGGGCACTGGAGCGTGCACCGGCGTGATCCAGCATCGCCTCTGCGGACGGGGCCATCACATTGCGGTTGAGGTCAACCCGACCTTCGCCGAGCTGCTGACCACACGGTACCCACACGTGGAGGTTGTGTGCGGTGAAGCGAAGGACCTGCCCCAGTTCTTGGCCGATCGGGGTGCACCATCCGCGGACGTGATCATCAGCACCCTACCGTGGGCCCCCTTTGCCCCCTCGGCGACACAGCGGCCGCTGCTGGCCACTCTCACCGAGTCTCTGGTCGGTGGGGGTGCCTATACCCAGGCTGCCTATACTTGGACGCGGTGGGCTCCAGCGGCCCGTCGACAACTGCGGCAGCTTCGGGCCAGTTTCGAAGAGGTTGTGATCA
>JAFAXZ010000325.1 GCA_019240665.1 Pseudonocardiales bacterium
TTCGATGTCATCTCAGGCTTTCGACGCTTCATCAGCGGTTCGCTTACGCTCGCCTTCCCGATCCCCTCCTGACGCATCCTGTGCGCCTTTTCCTCAACGCTCACCACAACAGTCACTAACTAATGCGGCTTGAGGTGGATTGGCGCCACTCCCCGCAGAGCGACGCCGAAGGGCCACTGCTCCTTCATCGTCTGCACAGCATCCCATCAGAGAGATCTCCTACGGCAACCCTCCTCTGCGTTCGTGGCACACCTGCATAAGCCTCCTGGTCTATTGTGGATAGTTTAGCTGGTGGTTGTGGTCTGCTGGGGGACGACGCGCCCGGGTCGTTTGTGTGGTTGGTAGCTGGCTCCGTTCGTGAGGACTTGGTGGCTGTTGTTGATCAGGCGGTCGAGCAGGGACTCGGTGATGACGGGGTTCGGGAAGGGGGGGTACCAGTCCACTGGGCTGCGGTTGGAGGTCAGGATCAGGGAGCGGTGGGCGCGTTCGTTGATGAGTTCGTAGAGGTCGTCGGTTTGGGTGGGGGTGAGCTCGCGCGGGGCGAAGTCGTCCAGGACGAGCACGGTGGGTCGGGCGAGCTCGCGCAGGCGGCGGGTCAGGTGCCGTCGGCGTGGCCGTCGGCGAGCTCGGCTAGGGCGCGGCTGGTCTTGGTGAATCGGGCTTCGGCGCCGGCGCGGATGGCGAGGTGGGCCAGGGCTTGGGTGATGTGGGTCTTGCCGACCCCGACTGGGCCGTAGAGGATGACGGACTCGCCGGCGTGCAGCCAGCGCAGGGCAGCCAGGTCGCGGATCTGCGCGGCCGGGGGCTTGGGGGCAGCGGCGAAGTCGAATCCTTCCAGGGTGAGGGTTTGTTCGACCCGGGCGCGGCGGGTGCGCCGGGTGATCGCGGTGGTCTCCCGGCGGGAGATCTCGTCGTGGCAGAGGACCTGGAGGAATTCCAGGTGGCCGAGTTCGCCGGCGCGGGTTTGGGTCAGCCGGGCGTCGAGGGTCTGCAGCATCCCGGAGAGCTTGAGGGTGCGCAGCGACGCGGTGAGGGCGTTGTTGTCGATGATCGGTGTGCTCACGGTGGTGTCCTGATGTTTCTCGGTGGGTGCAGGGTGCAGGGGTGGTGGCCGCCGCGGTGGTGGTGGGCAGCGCCGCGGTGGTGGTGGGCAGCGCCGCGGTGGACGTCGTCCTCGTGGGGTCGGTGGGTGGCGGGGCCGCGGTGTGGCTTAGGACGCGGTCTCAGCGGTGCTCGCCGGGGTGGCGGTGTCGGACGCGGGGGCTGTGATGGCCAGCTCCGCGGTGTCGGGGGCGGTGGCGGTGGGCAGGGGGATCACGTCGGCGAAGAGCTGCTCGGGTCCGTGCAGGTGCGCCGGGGCACCGGCGTCCCCGGCCGGGCGGGGGGTCGCGGTGGTCTCGGTGCCGGCGGCGAGAATGCCCTTGATCGTGCGGTAGGACGGGTCGCCGGCCGCGGTGGCCTTCGCGCACGCCGCCTCGAGCCGGGCGGGATCGTGGCGCTCGGCCAGGCCGAGCACGCCCTGGGCGGCGCGCAGCCTACACAGCGCGTCCTCTGCGAGCAGCTCGCCGATCACGGTCTGGCAGGCGGGTCCGATCTCGGTGGCCCGGCGCCGGCACCAGGCCGGGGTCCGCATGTGGAAGGCGATCTTTTCTGGTGGATAGTCACTGAAGTCGGTCTGCTTCCCGCGTTCCTGGCGGGGGTGAGTCTTGATCAGCTCACCAGGGAGGAAGAACTGCACCATGGTGGTGGTGGAGCGGGCGTCGACCTTCTCGCCGAGGTAGCGCCAGGGCAGTGCGTACAAGGTGGTGCCGACCTTGGCGTGGATGTCCGGGCCGACCCGCGCGGACGACCAGGTGGCCAGCACGAACGGCGCCGCGGGCAGCGCGGCCAGGGCTTCGCGCTCCACGGCGGCGAACACCGCGGCCGGGGCCGCCCCCTCCCGCGGGCGGCACGCCCGCGCCCCGGCTACCTCCACGCACCAGCGCAGCGCCTCGGTGCGCATCGCCTCCAGCGAGCGGAACTCCCGGCCCCGCCACAACGAGTCACGCACGTCGGGCATCGGCCGCTCCACCTGCGGCTTGTCCTGGGGTTTGGCCGCCCGGGCCGGGTCGATCAGGGTGCCATAATGCGCGGCCAGCTCGGCATACGACCGGTTGATCTTCGGGTCGTACAGATCTGGCTTGTCCACCCCGGTCTTGAGGTTGTCCGCCTTCTGTGGCTGACTCCCTTATGTGGCCGAGGGCCGAGCTTGCCGGTCGCGGCGGTGGTGAACGGCGCGGCTGGCTGGTTCTCGGGCACATAACGACGGCGTCTGACGACAGGCTGCTTCCTCTGACTCATGATGAGAGAGGAAGTTGTCCCATGTTGGAGCAGTACTTCGTGAAGCCGAAGACGATCGATCGGATCCGCGGTTCGTGGATCGCCGCTGAGATTGAGGCGTACCTGGTCTGGCTGGTCGAGCGGGGCTACAGCACCAAGAGCATCTGGCGTCGCATCCCGGTCGCGTTCGCCTTCGGCGAGTTCGCTCGGGGGCGAGGGGCGAGCGCCGTCGGCGAGTTGCCGGCGCACGTGGACGCGTTCGTCGCCGACGGTGTCGCGCGCCACGACGCACGCACTGGCTCGACGAGGCCGATGGCGAAGGAGGTCCGCGGCCCGGTCGAGCAGTTTCTCTCGGTCGTGCTCACCGGCTTCGAGCCCACCGGCCGCCCGCACCACGCCCGACCCTTCGCCGCTGTCGTCCCCGGCTTCTTCAACTATCTGGTCGAGGAGCGTGGTCTGCGTCCGGCCTCGCTGCTCGGTTATCGCCATCACCTCGTTCGTTTCGAGGCCTACCTGCGACGGATCGGTGTCGAGTCGATCCGGGAGCTCTCGCCGACGATCCTGTCCGCCTTCGTCGTGGAGCGCGCCGCTGCGGGGTTGGCCAAGAGCACGGTCGGCAACAGTGCCGGCGTTCTGCGGGTGTTCCTGCGTTACGCCCACCGGGAAGGCGTCCTGGCCACCGACCTGAGCGCCACCGTCGGGTGGCCCCAGGTCTACCGGCTCTCGAGCATCCCCCGGTCCATCTCCTGGGACGAGGTCAACCGGGTCCTCGCCGGTGTCGAGCGCAGGACCGAAGCGGGCAGGCGCGACTACGCTATCTTGCTGCTGCTGGTCACCTACGGGCTGCGTGGCCGGGAGGTCGCCGCGCTCACCCTCGACGACATCGACTGGAAGCGCGAGCGCCTGGCGGTCCCCGAGCGCAAGGCCGGGCACTCCACGGCGTTTCCCCTCTCGGCCGTCGTCGGGGAGGCCTTGCTCGACTACCTCCAGCACGGCCGTCCTGTCACGACGGATCGTCATGTGTTCTTCCGGGCCGCGGCTTCCCGCCGACCGATCGGGGCCGCGGCGGTGTCATCGCTTTCCCGCTCCTACCTGCTCAGGGCGGGTGTCGAGGTCGCCCGGCCGGGATCTCATACCCTGCGCCACTCGGCGGTGCAGCGCCTGGTCGATGCGAACTTCGACCTGAAGACCATCGGCGACTTCATCGGGCACCGCTCGGCTCGCTCCACCGAGGTCTACGCCAAGGTCGCCGTTGAGGCGCTGCGCGAGGTCGCCCTCGGCGATGGCGAGGCGGTCCTGCCATGAACGACAACCTCGCCACAGCTGCCGCCGAGT
>JAFAXZ010000061.1 GCA_019240665.1 Pseudonocardiales bacterium
TGATCACTTCTTCGATCGTGTCGCCCACCAGCGCCGGACGCTCGAAAGCAAAGCCCACCGCGCTGCGCAGTTCCTTCCGGGATAGCGTGGGCAGCGCCACGCCGTCGAGCAGCACCTGCCCCTGCTCCGGATCGGCGAGCCGACCGGCGAGCGCGGCAAGCAGCGACTTGCCGGTTCCGGAACGGCCGACCACGGCCACCGTGGCACCAGCCGGGACGACAAGGGCGAGACCGTCGACGACCGTTTCTCCGGCGGCCGATACCCGGACGCCGCGGAACTCGAGCCGGCCGCCTCTCTCAGACGAGTCGGGCAGCCTCGCGTCGCCGTATCGAGTCACCGGCTCGGTGAGCACCTCAGCCGCGCGTCGGCCACCAGCTCGGGACCGGGACAGCTTGTTCAGGAATCCCACCGCCGAACCGATACCGGCGGCCATCACCGCATACCGGCTCGCGGCGTAGAGCTCGCCGACGCTCAGCCGGCCGGCGACCACTCCGAATCCGGCGACACCGACCACGGACAGCTGCAGCAGGGGCGCGATCACGGCGGCCTGGCTGGTCATCCGCACCTGATTGCGCCACATCCGCATGCCGTGTTCGCGCAACCCAGGCAACGGCTGGAGGATCCGCCGCCGCTCACACTCGATGGTGCCGGCGGCGGCGATTGTGCGGGCTCCGGACAACGCATCGAGTAGCCGCGCCGCGATCAGTCCTTGGCTGTGCAGGTAGCCCCTGATGGTCTCGGTGTTATCCCGGACGAAGACCCGGAGCAGCCCGGCCATCACCCCGAGAGCGGCCAGCGCGGTGAGCCCCACCCAGGGATCGATCAACGTCAAGGCGACGATGCTGCCGACCGGTGGGATCAGGCCAACGCCGACCATGACGGCGGTCACGCCGACCTGCCCTGCCTCGCTGGCGTTACGGGTCACCCGGGTCACCAGGTCTCCGGGTTCGAAGCGGCGGGTGGCCGCCGGGCCGATGGCGGCAAGATGCTGGACCAGCGCCATGCGCAGCCAGGCCGTGCACCGGGCGTTGCTCGCTCCGGTGGCGATGTCACCAACCACCTTCCCGGCCACCATGATGGCGATCAGCCCCGTACAGGCCAGCGGGGCCCAGGTGATGTGGCCACCATGGGGTAACGCGTCCAGAGCGCGACCGAGCGCAGTGGGCAGCAGGATGTCCGCGCCAGCGGTGGCGAGCATGGCCAGCGCCAGGAGCCAGATCCACAATCCACCGCGCCGACCCGTCAAGAACAACAAGCGGTCAGCTTGCCTATGGTACGGACTCACCGGCACCCCGGCCGGATCACTGTTCACGCGGCCTCCGCATCGTGGTGATGACGTGGTGAATCATTGGGTGGTCCGGGGCAACGCCGGCTGCCCCGGACCACCCGGCGATAACACATCAGTCACCGCAGAGCAGTAGGCTGATTTCACTTCCGCAGCGGCGGTCGCAGCGGTCGTAGTGGTCGTGGCAGTCGTCGTAACCGCCGGACGGCTCCATGGCCTGCAGGTCGAGAAGCGCCATTGTGTTCACCTCCCTCCGGATGTCGAAGCGGATACCAACCCGTTCCTCCCCATCAGCACCGCCGGCACGGGGGCATCGTGCGGCGGAGACTGCTGGGGTTCACACAGGAACGGGAGACCAACGGGGTGCTCGAGCACAGCCGCACCCAGCGCGAGCAGGACGCCTGCGGCGCCACTTGCCAAGTCCATCGACAGCCGAAGCAGCTGTTCGCCGGGAAAAGCGAGGTGCCCCTGGTAATCAACGCGGTGCCAGCCAAGGCGCCGGAGCTGGGCGGCCACCTCCGGGTTCCAGACCGCCTGCCCAGGTGGGTATGCCCGGCTGAGGTAGAGAATCATTCCGGCCCGACCACTGAAGAGACCAGGCTGGATGTAGAACCGGGACTGCGCGGCGCGGCGAATGGCAGCCGCGGCGCCCGCGAACTCCTCATCGGCTCGGTGCGTGAGGTACTCGTCGAGGACCATGCCGATGCCCGCGCTGCCACAGTCCACGTAGGGCATCGTCCGCCAACCCTCGTTGACCTGCATCGAGCCATCGTCACGTAGCACGCAGCGACGCAGGTCCTGGCGCAGCGCGGTCGCGGACAGTTCGAGGAATCCGCGGTCACCGGTGTGCTCGTAGAGCCGCAGGAACATCAGCGCCGGACCCGACGAGCCTTGCATCAGCCCGGCATAGGGGTGATCTCCGCCGCTGATCGTGCCGAGGCTGTCGGCAGTCCCGAGCCGGTCGGAGACCATGTCGGCGACCCGCAGCGCGTGGTCGAACAGCGTGGGCTCGCCGGCCAAGCCTGCGAAGTGGGCCAGGTTGAGCGCGACGCCGGCGAGGCCGCCGGACAGAGCTATGCCGAGTTGGTCGCCCTGCTCGGTGAGGCAGAACTCGATCAGATCGAGGGCAGCTTGGCGGTATCCCAGCTCAGCTAGCACGTACGCCACGCCGTGCAGACCGTCGTACAAACCCAATCGCGTTCCGCGATCCGCCGCGGCGGCCCGCTCGAGCAGCCAGTGCTCCCCGGCGGGGTACCGAGTAGCCCGAGTGACCAACAACGCGTAGAGCACACCGGCAGCGCCGTGGGCAATGTTGAGGCCGCCGGTGCTGAATTGGGCGATGTCACCGGGAAACAACCGATCGGTGCGCTTCGGAGTAGCACTAGCCAAAATCCCAGCGACGATCGAGTCCCGGGCAGCCATCCAGCCGGTCAACCCGTCTGGTAGCGACGGAAGCGCTCTGGCTCGCCGTTGAGGGGCATTCCAGTCAGTGCCGCTGGTTCCGGTGATCGTTCGCACCGCCTCAGCCAAGAAAGCCAGTGGCACCGGGAAATGCTCGGCGATGACCTCAGCAAAGTCTTCCGGCTTCCCGGCGTCAAGCCGGATCATGGCGGTTAAGGGCAGAAACAGCGCCAGACGCAGGCAGGCTAGGGAGTACCGGTCAATGTCGAAGCCGGTCCGATCCCGCGGGGCAGCGAAGGCGGGGCTGCCCAGGGTAGGGCGGCGTGCCTCATCAATTCTCGCCGCGACCTCGAAGTCAATCAGCGTGATCCGGCCGTCGTCCCGGACAATGACGTTGAACAGGTGCAGATCGCCGTGAATGATCCCATGGCCATGAATGGCCGTGATGATCTCTTCGATCCTGGCGCATACTCGCAACGCCCATTCGGTGTAGGCGGCGAATTCGGCTGGCCCGGCGGTAGCGTCGGTCATCGGGTAACGCTGCCCGAAAACCTTGTTCAGCGGCGTTCCCTCGATGAACTCCAAGGCAAGAAAGTGGTGCTCACCCAGGGTGAAGTGGTCATGGACAGCGGGCACCCCCTCGATGCCGGCCAGGCGTTCGAGGGTTTCCCTTTCGCGCTGCAGTCGCTGAACCGCGTCGGCGCCGTCGGCAGCGAGGCCGGCATACGGCCGGGCTTCTTTGAGCACCACACGAGCGCCGGTTCGCTGGTCGGTCGCCTCGTAGAGCCCCCCGCCGTTGGAGAAGTGCAGGACCTGCTCAACGCGGTAGGGCAGCTCTGTGACGGTGGTGGCATTGCGCGCGGCAAGTTGGGGAACAAGCAGGTCTGGCAACCTCACCCAGGGCGGAGGTGAGAACACCGCATCCCTGCGGTCTGGCACCAGCGCTCCAGTGGGATCCTCGATGGCCGGGACCCGGTCACCCCGCGCTGACAGGCAGTGGCGCAGTACGAAACCGCCGTAGCGAACGTAGAGCGGGCCTTCGTTCCAGCGCAGGTCACTGAGGATGTAAGGGCCCGGCTCGCCGGCCAACCGCTCGCCCAAGTCGTGCAGGATCGTGCCGAGCGCGTCAATGTCGGCCGGATAGATCGTGACGAACTTGCCGCTGGACCCGCGCGGCGCATACTTCGCGTTCTGCAGGTGGACGATGTTCCGTGCGGCTAGGAATTTAAAGGAGATCCGGCGCGGGATGCAGTAGGCCCACACGGTTTCCAGAATGCGTTCCGCGTTGTCGAGGCATGCCGATGCGTGGACTTTCCAGCCCTGCCGGGGCACCGAAGCGCCCACCGGTTTCATGACCACCCAATTTTCAAGATACCGCCGTTCCCAGCCATTGGGCACCAGACGTCGTGCGGCATCGAAGGATTCCACTCGGTTGCCCCCGGACATCGAGTCGTAAAACAACGGATCCGCGATGCAGTACACCTCGTAACCGTTGTCCACTGGGCCCCCCTTGCCGACCGATCATCGCTATGCAGCATATAATCGTGCCGACTCCGCAGGTGCGGCAAGTGGCGTTCGTCAGACTTTCGATGTGAAGAAATCACAGGTGTCGGCGGTGATTCACACGCCGTTTCCCCGGCAACATCGGCTACGCCTGCGCGGCCAGCACGTCCAACGCGTGGCGCAGATCGTCCGGGTCCGGACTGGTGAATTCCACCCAGCGGTCGTCGGCGGGGTGCGGGAAGCCCAACCGCGCGGCGTGCAGCCACTGCCTGTCCAACCCGAGCCGCTGCGCCAGCACGGGGTCTGCACCGTAGGTCAGGTCCCCACAACAGGGATGCCGCAGCGCGGCGAAGTGCACCCGGATCTGGTGCGTGCGACCAGTCTCCAGGGTCACGTCACACAGTGAGGCGGCCGGGAACGCCTCGATCACTTCATAGTGTGTCACCGAGGGCTTACCTCCGACCATCACCGCAAAGCGCCAGTCGTGCGTGGGATGCCGGTCGATCGGGGCGTCGATGGTGCCTCGGGTGGGATCCGGGTGGCCCTGCACCAGCGCCCGGTAGTGCTTGGCGACAGTACGATCCCGGAACGCCCGCTTCAGCGCCGCGTAACCGCGCTGTGACTTGGCGACCGCCATCAGACCGCTGGTACCCACGTCCAACCGGTGCACCACACCGTGGCGCTCGGCCGGGCCCGAGGTAGCCACCTGAATTCCAGCCGCAGCGAGCCCTCCGAGCACCGTGGGCCCGGTCCAGCCCGGGCTGGGGTGTGCGGCCACCCCGACCGGCTTGTCCACCACCACCAGGTCGGCATCGTCGTGCAGCACATGCAGCCCGATTACCGGCTCGGCCCTTACCGCAGCGGGGCGCTGAGGATCGGGCAGGGTCACCTCAAGCCAGCTGCCAGCGGCCAGGCGGTCAGACTTGCCGGCCGGACTGCCATCGAGACGCACCGCACCAGCCTCGGTCAACCCAGCCACCGCTGTTCGGGACAGCCCCAGCAGCCGTGCCAGCCCGGCGTCCACGCGCATACCTTCGAGCCCCTCGGGCACCGGCAGCGTCCGGACGTCGCTCATTCTGGGGCCCCCGATCGAATACCGCCGGATTCAGGACCGCCGGAGGGTCGATTGCCGCGGGTACCGTCGAAATCCCGGCCGGTGGCGGCGAGCAGGACCAGCACCGCGCCACCGCACACGATCGCCGAATCCGCCAGGTTGAACACCGGCCACACGCTGCCATCCGGCGCCAGCAGCGACAGGAAGTCCACCACGTGCCCGCGCAGCGGACCAGGGGCGCGCAGCAGCCGGTCCACCAGATTGCCCAGCGCACCCCCCAGCACCAGCCCGAGCCCGAAGGCCCAGCCGGCGCTACGCAGCCGGGGCGCCAGCCGGACGATCACTACGACGACGCCCAGAGCGATCAGCGTCAACAGCCAAGTCAATCCGGTCGCCATCGAGAACGCCGCACCCGAGTTGCGGTAGACCACGAGGTACAGCCCGCCACCCAACAGCTCCACCGGCGGATGGCCCTCCAGGATCATCACTGCGAGGATCTTGCTCAGCACATCCAGCAGGAGCGTGACGGTGGCGGTAGCGGCCAGCAAGCCGGTCCGGCGGCGGCCCGGCGACACCGGGGGGATGTCCTGATCGCCGGCGGCCGAGTCCTCGGCATGCTGCGATGGGTTCACCCCGCCATTGTGACCAACGCCAATCCGGCCCTCAGGCGCCGGTCTCCCCGCGCCACCGAGCCAACCGGCCGGTCCGGTGCACTGCCCGGATCCGCCGCTCAGCCTTATCCCGGTTGCCGGCCGTGGTGACAACCAACAGCTGGTCGCCCTCCTGCAGCCGGGTGGCCGGCGCTGGGGTGAACCCTTTCCCGTTACGCACCACCAGGCTGACCACCGCCCCGGTGGGGAGCCTCAGCTCCCAGAGGTAGACACCGTGCAGCCGCGAGGGCCGGGGCACCCGGACCTGGAGCAGCTCAGCGTCCATCTCGTCCAGTGCAGCGGAGTCGACCTCCAGGTCCCGGCCCTGCTCCGGGCGGAACAGCCCCAGCCATTGCGCGACCAGGGGCAGCGTGACGCCTTGTACCCCGGTGAGCAGCACGACCAACACGAAGACCACGTCCACCAGCCGCCCGGCCCCCGGGAAGCCTCGGGTGAGCGCGATCAGCGCCAGCACAATGGGTACCGCGCCACGCAACCCCGACCACGACAGAAAAACCTGTTCCCGCCAGGGCACCCGCAACGGTGCCAGAGCGAGCACCACCGACAACGGACGCGCCAACACGACCAGCACCGCCCCGGCGACCAGCGCCGGGATCAGCACAGTGGGCAAGCGGGCCGGTGAGGCGTAAAGACCCAGCAGCACGAACAGGGCAATCTGGGCAAGCCAGCCCAGACCCTCAGCGAAGGAGAGAGTATCTCCGCGGTGCGGCAGGTGAGCGTTGCCGAGCACCAGCCCGGCCAGGTAGGTCGCTAGAAAGCCCGAGGCGTGCAGACCTTGCCCGGTGGCGAAGGCGAGCACGCAGACTGCGATGGTCGCCAGCGGGTAGAGGCCGGTCGCAGGCAGCGCCGCCCGCCGCAGCGCCCACGCTCCCGCGAACCCCAGCGCCGCCCCCACCACAGCGCCGACGAGCAGCTCGTAGCCGACCAGCAAGGGCGTCCACCAGCGCAGCGGATCGCCCGCCGCGAGTAGCACCACTGCGATGTAGACCGGCGCGTCGTTGATGCCCGACTCCATCTCGAGCGCGCCCGCTAGCCGGGGCGGCACCTTCAGCGCCCGCAATACGCTGAAGACTGCGGCCGCGTCGGTCGAGGACAACACCGCACCCCACAGCAGCGCCGTACGCCAGTCCAGGCGCAGCAACAAGTGCAGTGCCCATCCGGTGATGGCGATGTTCGCCGCGACCGCAACGGTGGCCAACGCGATCCCCCAGGACAGCGCTGGGCGAATCACCGACCAGCGAGTGGTGAGACCGCCCTCGGCCAGAATCAGTACCAGGCCGGCAATGCCCAGAGCGGCGGTCAGTGGCGCATCGGAGAATTCAATACCTAGGCCGAACTCGCCGATCAGCATGCCGATGGCCAGATAGAGCAGCAGCGACGGCAGCCCGAGCCGGGTGGAGACCCGCACGGCGAGCACAGCCAGCAGCAACACCGCCGCCCCCGCTCCGAGCGCGAAGTCCACCCCGTTCACGCCCGGATTGTCCCGCAGGCTGGCGGATCAACCGGTCCAGGAGATCGTGACCAAGTCGCGGTGCCGCGGGCCCAACCCCGCCACTGCCTCGGCTACCTCATTCCGGCGCTCGGCGGGCAGGCACAGCCTGCGCAGCGAGAAATCGACCTCCGCCTCGGGATGGCGAGGCGCAGCGGGCCGGGTCCAGCGCTGGACTTCGGGGCATATCCCCCCTTCGGCGACTACGGCCAGCACGTCGTCCGCGGTCGCGGGTGGTGGCCGGCGTAACCCGTGGAAATGCGCCCACAACGGGTCCAGCCAGGCCCCTGGGTGCACAGCATGCAGCTCGACGACGACCCCGCAGCGGGCTGCGGCACTCAGTGCGGCGACGAACGGCCCTAAATCTGGGGTGTTGTAACCCACGTGATGGCAGAGCACCACATCGGCGACGCCTGCCTCCGGCACGGCGTCCGGCCAGGAACCATGTACCGAACGGTGTGGCACGCCACGCTCGATGCAGGCACGTTCGAACACCCGCAGCATGTCAGCGGAGGGATCCAGCCCAGTCAGTCGCGTCACCTTGGGCACCAACGCAAGTCCGGCGGCCCCGCCACCGCACCCAACGTCAAGCACGGTGCCACCGGCGGGCCCTAGCAGCTGCAGTGCAGCGCGCCGAGACGGAGTGTCCTTCGGAGTCGCCGGCGGCACGAAGCGAGCGGGATCGTGTTGGCTCGGGTCCTGCGGAGCGGCAGCCCGGATCTCAGCGGGAATCGCCCGGGCCTCCAGCAGCTCGCGCCATCGTGTCGCTGCGCGGCTCGTGGGTAGGTTTGGGTGCTGGAGGTGTCCACGGCGACCAGCCGCTCGGTGCAGTTCCCCGCCAGCAGCGGGATCCTGGCTGCGGTCACCAGCCCATCCACACCGCGTTGTCACTCGCCCACCTTCGACTGCAAGCTCACCCCAGCGAGACGGGCCCCGTTCTTCTGGAGGCTCCCCGGTGATGGCAGGATCGGTGCCTGTAGCGCCCAGGGTACCCGGGCCGCGCTAGCGGTGCGGCCAGCCTCTCAACTGCTCCCAGCAGCCGTAGCGCGGGCGGCTCGGTGCTTGCGGGCAAGCGTAGTATCTGGCCGGCACCGGTTACACGGTGTGAAACCCAGCTCTCTTGCCTCGCGCACCGGCAGCCGCTCGGCGCGCGCGTGGTCGGGACACCGGCAGCGGGCGAGGTGGTAACGCGGGTGTTCGTCAACCACCAGCACCTCATCGACCAGCTCGTAGACCACCAGCAGGTCTGCGGCGTCGGTGTCTTCCTCACCAGGCTCTGTATCACCGGACTGAGTGTTCTCAGCAGACGCTAAGCCTGGCTCAACCTCCTGCGCGGCGGTCACCGACCCGAGCTGAAGCGGTTGTTCGCCCGGCTCGGCATCGACGGACTCGTCTTCCAACAGGAGAACCAGCTCATCTTCTAGCACGTCTTGCCGTTGCAACCAGGAACGCCGCCACCGCCTGAGAATCAGTGTCGCCGCCACGGCACTCAGCGCGACCGACCCCCACGCCAGACCAGCATGACCGGTGCCGAGCGCGGCGATGAGCAATCCCACCGCTGCTAGCAGCAGCACTACAGTGACCGACACGTCGAATGCGTCAGCTACCGGCTTCGGCACGCGCGCCGAATCCGGACGTGACAAAGCTCTGGGTACGCACCGCGTCTGCTGGCGCGGCAGATCCACGCCCATCGAGTTCCCGGAGTTGCGACTCCAGGTAAGTCTTCAAGCGAGTGCGGTATTCGCGCTCGAACGTCCGCAGTTCGTCGATCTTCTTCTCCAGGATGCTCTTCTCCTGGCTGATCGAACCGATGATCTCGGTGTGCTTGCGCGCCGCATCGCGCTCTAGCGACGCGGCCTTCTCCCGGGACTGCCGGTCCAGGGTCTCGGCTCTGGTGCGGGCGTCATTGAGCATGGCCTCGGCTCGGGTCCTGGCCTCGTTGACCATGCTGTCGGCCTTTGCCCTCGCATCGGAGAGCAGCTGCTCGGACTTGGTGCGGGCCTCGCCCAACATCCCGTCCGCTTCAGCCTTGGCCTCGCCGGTCAACCGGTCCGCCATCTCCTGGGCCAGACCCAGCACCTTGGCGGCTTGCACGTGATGATCACCACCTGAGGTGGCTTGTTCCCTCATCGGCGGCGGCACCGGGGCCATCACCGGCCGGGACGGTTCCAGCGGGCGAAGGTTACGTCCGGTGTCGACCGGCGCAGCGCGCAGCTGCTGATCGAGCTGCTCAACCTGGTTACGGAGATCGTTGTTCTCCTCAATCAACCGAGCCAGCTCGGCCTCAACCAGGTCGAGGAAGGCGTCCACCTCGTCCTCGTTGTAGCCCCGCTTGCCGATCGGCGGCTTACTGAACGCGACGTTATGAACGTCGGCGGGGGTCAACGGCATCGGATCACCTCACGCACTCCTCGACGACTATGTACATGCTGGGGACATCCTGGGCACCGGCCCCGAACCCGGTGGCCGCTACAGTCTCGTCGGCTCCACCACGCGCATCAGTATGAGCACCACGAACAACAGAACCATAATGGATAGGTCCAGCCCGACGCCTCCGATCCGGACGGGCTTGACCACCCGACGGAGCGCCCGGACGGGCGGATCAGTCATGGTATAGACCGACTCCAGAGCGATCGCCACCCCCCCAACCGGCTGCCAGCTGCGCGCAAAGGTGCGAACAAGCTCCACCACTATACGCGCCGTGAGCAGCAACCAGAAGAAGAAGAGCACGTAGTAAACGACCCAACGGACCACATCCACGAAGACACTCTGCCACCGGTAGCTAGGCGGCGGTGAACCGGGGCCCCTTGACCGTGTTAACCAGGGGTTAGAGGAAGAAGCGACCTTCGGCGATCCGGCGTCTGTCCTCGGCAGACACGTCGACGTTGGGCGGCGAGAGGAGGAAAACCTTGTTGGTGACCTTGTCGATCGAGCCGCGCAACGCGAAGGCCAACCCGGCCGCGAAGTCGACGAGCCGCTTAGCGTCTCGATCCTCCATCTCGGTCAGATTCATGATCACCGGATTGCCCTCACGGTAGCGTTCTCCGATGGGCCGGGCCTCGTTGTAGTTGTGCGGGTGCAACGTGACGATGCGGGCTAGCGGGGACGCGCCATCTTCTCCGAGCGGGTCTTCGGCGAGCGGGCCGGTTCGCGGCACCGGCATGACACGTTGCGGTGCGATCGGTTGGCGGGCTGTTGACTTGGGGTCAACAGTCGCCGTATCAATGGCCAGCGAGCCGCGCACCGGAGCCTCCGCGGTCCAGGGATCTGTAGCGCGAAACTCAGCGGCGCGAAACTCAGCAGCTCGAGACTCAGCAGCTCGAGACTCAGCAGCTCGAGGATCAGTGGCCCAGGAGGAGGAACGGGTGGGGTGCATCCTCGGCGCCACACGATGCCCAGCCCGGGTGGCGAAGCCGTCGTCGTAGTTGTCGAAAGCCGTCCGGGAAGAACGACGAACACCGGGTCGCTCGGCGGCGCAGTCGCGTTCCCTCGGGGTGTTCGCTGCGGACCTGTCAAGCCCTGATCCACACTCTGGGTCACAGCCCTGGCTGTCATCGCTCAAGTCGGGGTAACCAGAGCGGTAGCCCGGGTGATAGTCGTCGAACTCCGCTGCGTCGAACTCCTCGGCGGGGACCATGCCAAAGTAAGCCTTCAGCCTGTGCAGCGCGCTCATTGTCTCGCCTTCCTGTCCCGACCCTCGACGCACCGCCCGCCGAACTCGGCCCGGTACGCCGTCAGAGGAGTCGGGCCGTGGGATACGGTCAACGTGAGGCTAACGGCCGATCGCCCAGTAGCGCGGTTCCGACACGCACGCAGGTCGAACCGTGCGCGATGGCCTGCTCGAAGTCACCGCTCATCCCGGCGGAAAGCTCAACTGCACCGGGGTGCGAACGGCGCAGCTGTTGTGCGGCTGCGCTGAGTTGGGCGAAGGCTGCCCCGGGAGCGATACCGAGCGGGGCAATCCCCATCACTCCTTCCAGCCGGAGCTGCGACGCGGCCGCCACTCGATCGGCCAGCGCCTCGAGTTGTGGCAGGGGGCAGCCGCCACGCGCAGGGTCGCCATCCAGGCTGGCCTGGACGAGCACGCCGAGGGCGCCGCGGCGTTGCCCGCCCTCTCTCGCGGCGCAGGCAGCCCGGTCCAGGGCCGCAACCAGTCGGGCCGAATCCACTGACTGCACCTGCACCGCCCACTGGGCCACTGACCGGGACTTGTTGCGCTGCAATCGACCGACCATGTGCCAACGCACCGCAGCCCCCGGGCGTAGCGCGATAACCTCGGCCACCTTGGCGGCGGCCTCGGAGTCCCGGGCCTCAGCGGCGTCGAGCAGGCCAAGGTCAGCGAGCAGCGCCACGTCGCATGCCGGAAAGGTCTTGGTGACCGGGAGCAGCCGCACCTGCGCAGGATCCCGGCCCGCGGCAGCGCACGCAGCAGTGATGCGGTCGCAGACCCGCGCCAGCGCCGCAGCCAGCTCGTCGCGGCGACCCACGACCGGCTCCTCTGGCAGCCTCGCACTCCTCAATCCAGGCCCTCACTCCTCAATCCAGGTTAGTGCCGCAAGCCGGCCAGTGACCCCGTCGCGGCGGTAGCTGTACAGCGCGGGGTCCTCGATCGTGCAGCGTGGGTCGACGCTGACCCGGGTCACGCCGGCGGCAGCGAGCTGCCGCCACAGCCCGGTCCGCAGATCCAGACCCGCGGTACCCCGACGAGTACGGCAAGCGCTGCCTGGCAAGCGGGACTGGACGTCGACCTGCATCTGGTTGGGTACCTCATAGCACTGCCCGCACGCCGACGGCCCAAGCAACACCTCCACCCCCTCAAGGCGCGCGCCAAGCCGCCGCATCGCTTCCAGCGCGGCGGGTAGCACCCCGGCCCGGGCTCCCACCCGTCCCGCGTGCACGGCGGCGACAACCTTTCCCATGGGGTCAGCGAGCAGGACCGGTACGCAGTCGGCGACCAGCACTGCCACCGCGAGCCGGGGTTCAGCAGTGACCAACGCATCGCTGGCCGGCACCGGCTGCAGCTGCGGTCCATCGATCACGGTGACAGTACGGCCATGCACCTGCTCCATCCAGACCAGATGCTGCACGGGCAGCCCAATATCGGTGGCAAGCCGTTCCCGGTTGGCAGCCACCGCCTCGGGACGGTCGCCGACGTGCTCGCCGAGGTTGAAAGTGGCATATGGCGGCGCTGATACCCCGCCGTTCCGAGTGGTGACCAACCGCCGGATGCTGATAGTGCTCACCGCTTCATGAACGGCGGAACGTCCACCTCATCATCGTCGTCGAAGTCGTCGGTTACCGGTACCGCCCGACCCGGCAAGCTCTTCGCCGGACGGGTCGGCGACACAGCGCCGCCCGGCCCGAGCGAGCCGGTGGCAGGCTGCCATGCGGCGGGATTGGGGGGGACCTGGCGTAGTGGGGCTGCAGCCGCAGGAGGCGCGGACCTGGGCGGTGGTCGGCTGGCCTGGCCAATCTGTCCAGCTTGTCCCCTGGCCACCGTTCGCGCGGCCACCGGCGTCGGGTCCAGCTTCTTGTGTGAAGGCACACCGGAGTCGAAACCAGCGGCTATCACCGTGATTCGCACCTCGTCACCCAGTGAGTCGTCGATCACCGTGCCGAAGATGATGTTAGCTTCGGGATGCGCGGACTCCTGCACCAGCGAAGCGGCTTCGTTGATCTCGAACAGACCCAGATCCGAGCCGCCGGCGATGGACAGCAGGACCCCGTGGGCCCCCTCCATCGACGCTTCTAACAACGGCGAGTTGATGGCCTTCGCGGCAGCCTGCACCGACCTGCCCTCTCCGCGGGCGGATCCGATGCCCATCAGGGCACTACCCGCCCCGGACATGACGCTTTTCACGTCGGCGAAGTCCAGGTTGATCAGACCAGGGGTGGTGATGAGGTCAGTGATGCCCTGGACACCGGAGAGCAAGACCTCGTCCGCAGAGCGGAAAGCATCCATCAAACTCACGTTGACGTCGCCGAGCTGCAGCAGCCGATCATTGGGAATGACGATCAGAGTGTCACATTCGTTTCGCAGCTCGGCGATGCCGTCCTCGGCCTGACCGGCTCGCCGCTTACCCTCGAAGGTGAACGGCCTGGTGACCACGCCAATGGTCAGCGCGCCCAGCTTGCGGGCGATGTTGGCCACCACTGGAGCGCCGCCGGTACCGGTCCCGCCGCCTTCACCGGCGGTGACGAACACCATGTCAGCTCCCTTGAGGACCTCCTCGATCTCCTCGCGGTGGTCCTCGGCGGCCTTGCGGCCGACCTCCGGGTTCGCTCCCGCACCGAGCCCGCGGGTGAGTTCCCGCCCAATATCGAGCTTCACGTCAGCGTCCGACATCAGCAACGCCTGGGCATCGGTGTTTACCGCGATGAACTCGACGCCGCTAAGCCCAACCTCGATCATGCGGTTGACCGCATTGACGCCGCCACCGCCGATTCCGGCGACCTTGATCACGGCGAGGTAGTTGTGCGGAGGCGTCATCCGCTTGCGCCTTCGCTGTCCCACCGTTCGCTGTTCATCACAGTGCGGCCTTCCTCGTCGCGCCAGCACACCGCCGACTCCGAACAGGCCACGGTAGGCACCGCCACCAGTAGGCTCCAGCAGGCACGCCGGACGGGTCGGCGATCCGGCGAGGAGAGTGTATGCGGCTCAAATCTGTAGCCATGACAGGACCGTGCCCACAAGGGAGTCACCGCCACATGCCGATCAACAAGGGGTCTCTGGTTCACGGATTCGTTTAGTCAGTGCAGGGCTTCAGGTCAAGCCGCAGCAGCAGATGGCACACAGCTGGACGCGGTGTGGCAGTCGCCAGCCGGAGACCGCGCCTTGGGGCGATCGTGCTCAGCCCACCAGGTCACCCACCGCCCGGCGCAGCGAATTCGCCATTCAGCGCAGCATCACTGGACAGGAGGCGGCAGCCCGGCGCTGCGCAAGCTGAGCGGCCTGGTGGACGTGCGGGTAGTCCGCTTCAGCGGCCCAGGTCCGGGTCTGGATGTGCCGGCGTTCCTCACACGGGCCGGTCTGCTGGTGTAGCAGCTGGTAGGTGATAGCCTCGGCGACCGACTTGCATCGCACCACTCAAGTCGATCTTTGGGCGCTCTCAGATCATCGAGGGCCTGGGATCCGTCACCAGCGGAAAGATTTTAGAGACACCTCATGAAATTGGACCCCTCAGCCCCGATGGGATCTCCATCGGAGGAACCACGAGCTGTCACCGAAAGGCAGGCTGTGTCGAATCGATTCGGCACTGTCACCAACCTGGCTATTGGCCGTCGGGGTCTTCCTTCTCTGGGAACGCCGAAGGTTTCGATTACCGCCGCCGACGGCGCCGCGCGTCCTTCGGTCAGCTGGCCTTGGACGCGCTCTCAGGCCGCGGAGTTCGTGAATGCTGCCAGCAATTCGTGAATGCTGTCAGCAAGGAGTTACTTGCACGAGGATGACCATTTTCGATGCTCTTGTCACGGCGTGCAGTGCACAACGCTCGTCAAGCGGTCAAGCGATAGTGGGTAAGTCGGGACTGGAGACGTCGTAGACCTTGCCGGGTTGGGTGAGCAGCGGGCCGAGCACCGCCCCCTTGCGGTCGCCCTCCTCCACGCCACCCCAACGCACCTCCCGCGTACCACTTCCCCGCCCCTTGTCCAGTCCCAGCACGACGTCGGCGGGAGACTTCGCGGTTATCGAGCGAACCTGGACCCGCAGCCACTCGGGCAGTTCGGTCAGCACCGTCAACGCAGCCACCGTCGTGGCATCCCGGGGCCCGACTCGGGCTGCCCGCAGCTCCGGCAGCCCAGGCGGCCCGACGGGCATCGCCGCGTAGTCGGTGCCGGTGGCGTCCACCAGGTGCACGCCGTTGCTGCGGCGCACGAGGGCGACGGGGGTGCGTTCGGTGACCTCAATCCGCACCGTGCCATCCAAGCTGCACCGCACCTGGACGCTCGCCACCCGCGGCACTGCGGCTACCCGGGTTTCGATCGCCCTGGTGTCCAGTCGCGCCATCGGCGTGCCCAGCCGCACGGCCGCCGCCGCCCGCACCACGTCGGCGGAAAGCTCTCTGGTGCCCACTACTTGCACGGAGCGGGAGTCGAACAGGGAACTACCCAGCAGCACCCATGCCAGGGCACCGGCCAGGGTCAGCATCGCCATCCCGGCGACCAGCCAGCGCCACCAGGTTCGCGGCCACCAGGTTCGGCCCGGCCCGGATGGCTGCGCGGCTGTGGGGGGGGCCACCAGAGGCGCAGCCGTGCGCTGCGGCACGCGCGAGGCGGCGGCGCGCTGCGGCGCCCGGGATGCCAGCCGTGCGGCGCTGCGGCTCGGGGTGCGGCGCTCCCGTAGGGCCGCCAGGGGTCGGGGAGTATCGCGCCGGGACTGGCGCCGACCCGAAGCTTCCCGACCACCGGCTCTCACCGCTGTCCTGCCGCCCGGCCGACCTCGCCACCCGGCCGAGGCCAGCCACCCAGTCGAGGCCAGCCACCCAGTCGAGTGGAGTCCGCCCTATTGAGGCGGCGGCGCTCCAACTCGGCGAGTAGCTCCGGACCGAGCACCGTGACGTCTCCGGCTCCCATCGTGACCACGACGTCGCCGGGCCGGACCAGGGCAGCCAGCCGCGTCGGCGCATCGGCCCGGCACGGCTCGTAGTGCACACAGTCCGCTGGCAACGGCACCGCTTGCGCGATCAGCTCTCCGGTGACGCCGGGCAACGGCTCCTCCCGGGCCCCGTAGACATCCAGCAGCAGCACCACGTCTGCCAGCGCCAACGCGGTGCCGAATTCGGCGGCGAAGTCCCGGGTGCGGGAGTACAGGTGCGGCTGGAAGGCCACCAGCAACCGCCCCTCCCCCACCACCTGCCGGGCGCCGCGCAGCGCGGCGGCCACCTTCGTCGGGTGGTGGGCATAGTCGTCATAGATCCGCGCGCCGGCTGCCCATCCGGTGAACTCGAACCGGCGGCGGACCCCACCGAAACTGCCCAGCCCCGCCAGTAAACCGGGCAGCGGCGCCCCCAGCTCTAGACCGGCCAGCAGGGCCGCGACGGCGTTGCTCGCCATGTGCTCCCCGGGCACCGTGACCTCAAGTGACACCTTATCCGAGCCGCTCAGCGCCACGGTGACGACACCCCGCCCACCGGCGGGGGTGTACTCCAGCAGGCGGGCGTCGACCACCGCGGTGGCGCGTCTGCCGTAGCGGCGCACCCGTACCCCACCGGCAGCAGCCCGGTCCGCCAGCGCGGTCGAGCCGGGGTCATCGGCGTTGGCGATCAAGAGCCCGCCTGGGGCCAGTCGGGCAACGAAGGCATCGAAGCTGGCGGTGTAGGCCTCGACGGTGCCGTGGTGGTCCAGGTGGTCGGCTTCGACATTGGTGACCACGGCGAGGTCGGGCGAGTAGGCCAGAAAGGTGCCGTCACTCTCGTCGGCCTCAGCCACGAAGATGTCGCCGCTGCCGTGGTGGGCACCGGACCCCGAGAGGGTGAGGTCGCCACCGAGGAGAAAAGACGGGTCAGCGCCACAGTGCTGCAACGCAACGGTGAGCATCGCCGTGGTGGAGGTCTTGCCGGCGGTACCGGTGATGCAGGCGACCCGGTAGCCGGTCATCAGGGCGGCCAGCGCCGCGGAGCGATGGATCACGGGGATACCACGCCGGGCGCCCTCGACGAGTTCCGGGTTGTGCGGATCAGTCTGGTGCACCGCCTTGGTGCTGATGATGGCAGTGGGGTCAACACCAAGTTGATCGAGATTAGCCGCGGCGTGGCCCACGGTCACCCTGGCGCCCAACGCCCGCAGCGCATGCAGCGCCCCCGAATCCTTGGCGTCCGAACCGGACACCGCGCCACCGCGGGCTAGCACGATCCGGGCCACCCCGCTCATCCCGGCACCGCCGATCCCGATCAAGTGGGCGCAGGCAAGCTGCGGCGGCAGCGGAGGCGGTACCGTGGTCCGCCCTTGAGTCATCGCCTGCCCCGGCTTCCGCGACCGGACGGGAGCGGCCAAGCCTCGGCGCGTGGTCGCGATGCGGGAGCGTAGGGCACCGGGGGCCGCAGCCGCAGCAGCCGGGTTAGGACACCCGGGCGACCGGAACGGGTGAACTCGTAGCGCAGCGCGGACACCGCCTGCGGTTCGTGCCGGGCGAAGTTGGCCAGCAGCCCGAAGGCCAGCATCGTCAATGCAATAGAGGTGCCCCCCGAGGAGATCAGCGGCAGCGGGATTCCAGTAATTGGCAATAAGCCGACCACGTACCCGATGTTGATCGCGGCCTGGCCGACCAGCCAGGTGGTCACAGTCGCGGCTACCAGCTTGATCCATGGATCGGTGTTGCGCGCGGCGATCCGAATCCCCACGTAGGCCAGGGTGCCGAACAGGAGCAGCACCACCAGGCAGCCCAGAAAGCCCAGTTCTTCTCCGATAACCGCGAAGATGAAGTCATTGTGCGCGTTGGGCAGGTAGTCCCATTTGGCGCTGCTCTGCCCCAGGCCTACCCCCCACCAGCCACCGTCGGCCAGCGAGAACATCGCCTGGCGGGCCTGGTAAGCGGCTCCCTGGGGGTCGGCACCGGGGTGCAGGAAGGACTCGATTCTGGCCGACCGGTAGCCGGCGATGCCAGCCATCGCGATCGCCCCGGCGACGGCGGCGATCGCGATGACGCCGAACAGCTCGCTAGGCGCACCGCCGAACCAGAGCAGCGCGAGCAGCACGACGGCTAGCGTGATCGTGGTACCCAGATCGGGCTGCAGCATCACCAGCGCGAAGATGACGACGGCCATCGGAACCAGCGGCACCAGCAGGTGCCGCCACTGGCGCAGCAGCGCGCGTTTGGTGATCAACACGTGCGCGCCCCACAGGGCCAGTGCGAGCTTCGCGGG
>JAFAXZ010000064.1 GCA_019240665.1 Pseudonocardiales bacterium
GATGGATAACCCGCACTTGGCCTTCGGTTACGGGATCCACTACTGCCTCGGGGCCCCGCTTGCCAGGATGGAGCTGCAGGTCGCCATCGCCACCTTGATCCGACGCCTGCCGACCATGCGACTCGCCGTTCCCGTGCAGGACCTGGAGTGGAGGTCGTACCTGGTGTCCCGAGCCCTCAGCGCCCTTCCCGTTACGTGGTAGCCAAGATTGGTGAAGGTGGCCGACGCCGACACTACACTAGAACAGCTACGGCGCTCGGATACGCCGCAGGGGTCTTCGGGCGTAACGGCTTCGAGCAAGCGGCGACGGTGCTCGCCCACGCAGCAGACACGTTGCCTAACCGCGACAGAATCCAGTCACTCATCGGCGCAGCCGAAGCAATCTCGAATGCCGCGAGGGACATCCGTCGTTACAGCGGGAAATGGTGACGCTTCGGGCCTAGTGCGTATCAGGGGACGGCGGCAGAGGGGTCTCCTGATCCGTAGTGCGAAGTTCACCCGAGGAGTAGTACTACCCGGCATTTTGCGTGCTGTGGTTGCGCCGTCGAGGCACCAGCGGCACCCGGAGGACTGGAGTTAATGGACAGTCCAATGGACAAGATCCAAGAGGCTCGGCAGCGGCACTCTCGCGTGGCTCGGCGTTGCTCTCGAATCGGAGTCAACCAGCCACGCCCAACGGCGGCACGACCCGCGAGGTTACTGCCCTCGCCTACCGAGCGGCGGTCGGTTCCACGATCGTGCCCGCCGTTGAGTCACCTCCGGTTGCATCACCGAAATTCGGGCCGGTTAGCCACAGATGTCGGTCCGTAGCGGTACTGTCAAGCGGTGAGGCTGGAGCTGGGCATCCGGCTGCGCGGGTCGGCTGGTGAGCTGGACGTGCAGCGGGTTCTGCACGATCTCAGTCACCTAGTTGACCTTCTCGGTGTACTGGAGGACGCCCAGCTCCGGAAGGATCGGAAACCGACATCGCGGAGCACTTGGAGCTTCAGTGCGCTCAGCCTCGGCAGCGTGAACGCCGTGATCGCTCCGCTCGAACCACGCGGCGGCGCCAGCTTCGAGGTACTTAATCATCTGCCAGAGCTGTGCGTAGCGGGCTTTGCGGATGTCGAGTCGTCGCCGCGGGTACCGCGAGGATGGAACACGCTGGCACTCAGCGTTGCGGAGAAGGCCACGCGGAACCTGGGCACGGACGCCAACCGGGCGATGCTCCTGACGCTGCTCGTTGACGGCGAGCCGCGCCGTTCTACCGAGGTAACACACAGAGCGTCGATCAACGCGCGCGTTGCAGCGGAGGCCCGGCTCAACAGCCTTGGATCGGTCATCGGAACGCTCGACTCGGTGAACGTGCACAGCGGTAGGAGCGCGGGGCTCTGGCCGGCCCGCAGGGGACGCCGCGTCGAGGTCAAGTTCGGCCCCGACCAACTCGACGACGTCAAGAACCACCTCGGTCAACACGTCGAGGTCTGGGGCCGGATCGCGCGCAACGCGGACGACCAAGCTCTGATCGTCCAGGCGCGACGGTTTACCGCGCTCCCAACACCGGACGCCGGCCAGCGACTCGGCGAGCTTCGCGGGATCGCGCCGAATCTGACCGACGGTGAGAGCGTTGACGCCTACCTGGAGCGGCTGCGTGGCACGTCCTGACTCACCCGAGGTGATCTACCTTGACTCGAACACACTGTGCCGGTTCGTCATCGGGAAGGACGTTGAGACGGTCGGGCGAGTCATCGGGGCAGTCGATGCTGGCGAGGCCGAACTCATCGTCTCACCTCTCCTGCTTGTCGAGTGCCGAGGACAGCCCCGGTCGGGGCCGGTCGATGCGGAGTTGGAGCGCCGCCTCCTCGGCATCCTCGACAACCCTCGCCACACCCCCGTCGAGTTCACGCGCGCGGTCGCGCTGAGGCGCGCGACCTTGCCCTACGTCATGGGATGAAGAACTACGATGCGATCCATCTCGCGCATGCAATCATGGCCGAGGCCGAGGTCCTCATGACGACCGACAACGGCTTCCCGCTGGAAACCAAGGTCGATGGCGTGTGGGTCGGGAAGCCTTATTACTGGGGACCAGCCACCCTGTTCGACGATAGGGACGGCTGACGGCCTTACCGGCGACGCCTCAAAGTGCGGCTGAGCGTGCGGTGATGGATGTCATGGGCTGGTCAAAGATCGATATGGCGCAGCGGTACATGCACCTGCCCGATCAGCTCAGGCACCAGATCGCGGCGCAGCTCGGCGGACTGCTCTGGACGGCGCCTGGGAGAACGACGATGACAACACGGCAAACGTGGGGGAACCGGCGCTTACACAGCTTTCGGTGGTGACCGCTGTGACTGGGTTTGTGGATCTTGATGTCGCAGCTACGCAGCGGATGTTGGCGCTGGTGGACCAGGCGGGCACCCAGGAAGGGAAGTATCGGGTCGACGCACAGGGAGCGCAAGGCGTGCAGGTCGGTGATCACAACACCCAGTCCAACACCTTCACCAGTCCGCCGGCGGGCTGAGCGCGGTCATGAACGGGTCGACCGGGTCCGGGACAGGCCGGGGGGAGGTGGATGCGCGCGGGGCGCGGGGTGTTGAGGTCGGCGCCGGGAACGTGCAGGTCAACGTTTTCGCCGAGCCGCGTGTTATGCGGGGGCCGGTGTGGGTGGTTCCGCCATTGTGGGGCGATGAGGTTGCCCGCCCAGAGTTCAAGGGGATTGACGTGCGCGTCGAGTTCGAACAACGCCTACAAGCCGTCCAGACAGCAGGCGAACGGCCCGACCCGCGCGACGCCCAGATCACCCGCCTCAAGAACGAGGTCACCGCGCTGAGGCAACGCCTCACCGAGTCAGCCAGCACGATCAACGAACTCACCGAGTTCCGGACCCAAACCCTCGCCCAACTCGCCGCCCAACACGACGAGATCACCCGCCTGCGAGCATCCGCCACTGCGGCCAGCCGCATCAGACGACTGCCGCAGCAAGCAGCCACCATTGGCTCCCGCAGCTGACAACAGTGACCAACACCTTCAAAGGACAGTGACCTATACCACCTCGACAGTGTCCTAATGCAACACGCGCCACCACCGGAGTTTCTAACCAGATGGCCGCAAGTCCCGGCTGCCCAATCGCCACACAAACCCAACCGCACACGGCAACTGCGGACACAAGCCGCTCGTACACGACCTGGCTGGTATCGGACGGCGTGCCGGTGAACGTGGTCCAGAGGGTCATGGGCCATGAGCAGGCCTCGACCACGCTCAACCGTTACACCCACACCCCGGACGACTGCAGCGTCCGGGTGCTGGCCGCCTTCGACGGCTCTGCTGCCTTCAGCTGTCCCCAGGGAAGGCGAGGACGGGCCATAAAGCCTGTACATGCTGCTCGTCTTCGTGGAGACGAAGGGACTCGAACCCTCAACCCCCGCCGTGCAAAGGCGGTGCTCTACCAGTTGAGCTACGTCCCCCGGCTCCAGGCGCGGCGAGCGCGCCCAGCAGCGGCTCAGGCGTTCGGAGTGGTGGCCTCACGCCAGAGGTCGGCCTCAGCCCTGGCGGAACGCTGACGTTGGACGAGGATCAAAGCAATCAGACCGACGAGCAACAGCGGGATGATCTTCTTCACGATGGTTCGCCTCCTGCGGCTTGCTTCTTCTTCGTGGGAATTTGGCATTCAGTGGGCCTAGCTGGACTTGAACCAGCGACCTCATCCTTATCAGGGATGCGCTCTAACCGACTGAGCTATAGGCCCCCGCACGGCTCCGGCGAGGCTACCGCACGGCACCACGGGGGCCCAACCCGCGTGAGGAGTGCAGTCCCTGTGCGGAGTCCAGGTCAATCCGGTTCGGACAGGGTGATCTCAATGCCACCGACGAGATCTGCCGCAACGTTGTAGATCAGTGATCCGACGGTGGCCAGCGCGGTCATCAGCACGATGTTCACCAAACCGATCACCATCGCCAGCCCGAACACCCGCCCGCCGCTGATCAGCTCCGTGCTCATCTGCGTGTTGCTCCCCGAGGTGAGATCGGAGTAGGTGCCGTTGATCTGGTCCCACACACCCATCCCCGCGAGCACCCCGTACAGCACGCCCACGGCCACCAGCCAGACCAGGAACCCGGCGACCGACAACACCAGCGACAGCTTGAGCACCGACCAGGGATCGAGTCGCTGCAGCTGCAAGCTCGTCCGTCGGGGGACCCGCACCGAGCGGGGCTGGGCGCTCGGTGCGGGTCCCCCGACGGCGGGCGGCACCCGGTCGGGCGGCGGATATCCCCCGATGCGCACCGTGGCCGGCGAGAAATCCGGAGCCGTGCCGTGGCCAACGGGCTGATTCCCGGCCGAAAGGCTCCCCAGCCCCCCGACCGAACCTGACGACGGCTTGTGCCTGTTCATGCCATCAGCGACGAACGGAGGACCGACGCCCGGCGTGAAGCCGTAGGCACGGCCGCCGACTGGCTGCCGATCGGCCTGCTCCCGGACGGCGCCGCGAGCATGCTCGGGTGCTCCCACCTGCAGCCCCACCGTCTGGGGATCCCCGTCGCCCTGCGCGCCCCGCTGGCGCTGTTGCGGAGGTGCGGCCGCGGCGTTGCCCGAGGGGCTTGTCTGCGCCGGATCCCTCTGGGCTGGCTCGTCGGCGGCGGCACCGAGTTCGTTCGACGCTACCTGGACCTCAACGTGATCGGCGTTCTCGGGCCTCGTCACAACTCATCCTTCGTCGGTGCCCCGCCGGCGTCTGGGTCGCCGGCCTCTTCGGCGTTGCGGGCAACAGCCACCAGGCTCGCCCCCTCACCAAGGTTCATCAAACGCACCCCTTTGGTCTGCCGGCCGGCCTTGCGCACCTCCTTGGCGGTGGTTCGGATGACCCCGCCGGTGGAGGTGATGGCGTACAGCTCATCGTCGACGTCGACGACGAGTGCCCCGACGAGCTTGCCACGTCGGCGGTCGTACTGGAGGGTCAACACACCTTTGCCGCCCCGTCCTTGCACCGGATAGTCCTCGATCGGGGTCCGTTTGGCATAGCCACCCGCGGTCGCGACCAACAAGAACAGCCCATGCTGCACCACTGCGATGGACAGCAGCTCGTCACCGTCGTTGAACCGCATCCCGAACACCCCCGACGTGGCCCGCCCCATCGGGCGGAGCACCTCGTCGGTCGCGGAGAACCGGATCGACTGGCCCTGCGCCGAGACCAGCAACAGATCATCATCGGTGGCGCACAACACCGCGCCGACCAGCTCGTCCTCCTCACGCAGGTTGATGCCGATCAGCCCACCGGCGCGGTTGGAGTCGAAGTCGGTCAACCGGCTCTTCTTCACCAGACCGTCGCGGGTGGCCAGCACCAGATACGGCGCGGCGGTGTAGTCCTTGATCTGCATGACCTGGGCGATCTGCTCGTCGGGCTGGAACGCCAGCAGGTTCGCCACGTGCTGGCCGCGAGCGTTGCAGTTGGCCTCGGGCAGCTCGTAGGCCTTCGCCCGATACACCCGGCCCTTGTTGGTGAAGAACAGGATCCAGTCGTGCGTGGAGCAGACGAAGAAGTGCGCCACGATGTCGTCGGACTTCAGTCCCGCGCCCATCACGCCCTTGCCACCGCGCTTCTGCGCCCGGTACGCCTCGGTGCGGGTGCGCTTGGCGTAGCCGGTGCGGGTGATGGTGACCACGACGTCCTCGACGGCGATCAGATCTTCGTTCGACACATCCCCGTCATAGCCGGTGATCGTGGTGCGGCGCTCGTCGCCGTAGCGCTCGACGATCTCCACCAGCTCATCGCGGACAATGGTGCGCTGCCGCTCGGGCTTGTCCAGGATGTCGAGGTAGTCCGCGATCTCCCGCTCGAGCTCGGCGAGGTCCTCGACGACCTTCTGCCGTTCCATCGCGGCGAGGCGCCGAAGCTGGGTCTCCAGGATGTAGTTCGCCTGGATCTCGTCGACGTCCAGCAGTTCCATCAGCCCGATGCGCGCGTCGTCCACCGTCGGGGACCGGCGGATCAGCGCGATCACCTCGTCGAGCGCGTCCAGCGCCTTGACCAGGCCGCGCAGCAGGTGGGCGCGCTCCTCGGCTTTGCGCAGCAGGTAGCGGGTGCGCCGGATGATGACGTCGAGCTGGTGGCGCACGTAGTGTCGGATCACCTGGTCCAGTCGCAGCGTGCGGGGTACGCCCTCAACGATCGCCAGCATGTTGACGCCGAAGGTGTGCTGCAACTGGGTGTGTTTGTACAGGTTGTTGAGCACCACCTTGGCGACCGCGTCACGCTTGATCGTGATCACGATGCGCATGCCGATGCGGTCGCTGGACTCGTCGTTGATCTCGGCGATCCCGCCGAGCCTGCCGTCCCGGGACAGCGCAGCGATCGACTCGACGAGGTTGTCCGGGTTGACCTGGTACGGCAGCTGGGTGATCACCAGGGTGGTGCGGCCCCTGGTGTCCTCCTCGACGTGCACCACGCCGCGCATCCGGATCGAGCCGCGACCGGTGCGGTAGGCGTCGGCGATGCCGTCGGTGCCGACGATCAGGCCATGGGTGGGGAAGTCGGGGCCCTTGATCCGCTCGGTGAGCGCGTCGAGCAGGGTGTCGTCATCAACGTCAGGGTTTTCCAGCAGGTAGACCACACCCGCGCCGACCTCGCGCAGATTGTGCGGCGGGATGTTCGTCGCCATCCCCACCGCGATTCCGGAGCTGCCATTGACCAGCAAATTGGGGATTCGGGACGGCAGAACGATGGGCTGCTGGGTGCGCCCGTCGTAGTTCGGCTCAAAATCGACGGTGTCCTTGTCGATGTCCCGCAGCATGTCCATCGCCAGCGGGGTGAGCCGGCATTCCGTGTACCTCATGGCGGCTTGCGGATCGTTGCCCGGGGAACCGAAGTTTCCCTGCGGGTCGACCAGCGGGTACCGCATCGCCCAGGGCTGGGCCATCCGCACCAGGGTGTCGTAGATCGCGGTGTCACCGTGCGGGTGGTAGTTACCCATCACGTCGCCGACGACGCGGGCGCACTTGACGAAGCCCCGATCCGGGCGGTATCCCGAGTCGTACATCGAGTACAGCACCCGGCGGTGCACCGGCTTGAGCCCGTCGCGGACGTCGGGCAGCGCACGCCCGATGATCACGCTCATCGCGTAGTCGATGTAGGAACGCTGCATCTCCTGCTGGATGTCGACCGGCTCGACGCGGTCCCCGTCCGGCGGCAGGATGATTTCGGTCACGGAGTTGGTTCCCTTCAGCGGCCACTGACGTACCGCGCGCCCCACTCAGTTTATCGGTCACGCCCGGAGGGCTAGACGTCGAGGAAGCGGACGTCTTTGGCGTTGCGGGTGATGAACGAGCGGCGGGACTCCACGTCCTCGCCCATGAGGACGCTGAACAGCTCGTCCGCCGTCGCCGCGTCGTCCAGGGTGACCTGCAGCAGGACCCGGTTGGTCGGGTCCATCGTGGTCTCCCACAGCTCCTTGGCGCTCATCTCGCCCAGGCCCTTGTAGCGCTGGATCGCGTCGTCCCTGGGTAGCTTGCGGCCCCCCGCGATGCCCGCTTCGATCAGCCCGTCGCGTTCCCGGTCGGAGTAGGCGTACTGCGCCTCCGCCCTCGGCCACTTGATCTTGTACAGCGGTGGCTGAGCGATGAACACATGCCCGTGCTCGACCAGCGGGCGCATGAACCGGAACAGCAGCGTCAGCAACAGGGTGCGGATGTGCTGGCCGTCCACATCGGCGTCGGCCATCAGCACGACCTTGTGATAGCGCAGCTTGACCAGGTCGAACTCGTCGTGGATCCCGGTGCCCAGCGCGGTGATCAGCGCCTGCACCTCGGAGTTCTTCAGCACCCGGTCCAGCCGTGCCTTTTCCACGTTGATGATCTTCCCACGGATCGGCAAGATCGCCTGGTACAGCGAATCCCGGCCGGACTTCGCCGAGCCGCCTGCGGAGTCACCCTCCACAATGAACACTTCGCTGCGGGCCGGATCGGTGGAGCGGCAGTCGGACAGCTTGCCGGGTAGACCGCCCAGATCACCTGCCGACTTGCGGCGCACCAGCTCGCGGGCCCGCCGGGCGGCCAGCCGGGCCTGGGACGACGAGATGGCCTTGTTGATGATGGTCTTGGCCTCGGTGGGGTTGCGCTCCAGCCAGTCGATCAGCCACTCGTGGCAGGTGCGCTGGACGAAGGACTTGACCTCGGTGTTACCCAGCCTGGTCTTGGTCTGGCCTTCGAACTGTGGGTCCTTGAGCTTGACCGACACGATGGCGGCCAGGCCCTCACGCACGTCATCGCCGGTGAGCGCGGAGTCCTTCTCCTTGAGCAGCTTCTTCTCCCGCGCGTACCGGTTGACCACGGTGGTCAGTGCGGAACGGAAGCCTTCCTCGTGGGTGCCGCCCTCGTGGGTGTTGATCGTGTTGGCGAAGGTGTAGACCGACTCGGTGTACCCGGCGTTCCACTGCATCGCGACTTCGACCTCCAAGCCGTCACCACCGGCCTCGAAGCCGATCACTTTGCGGTGGATGGGATCCTTGGAGTTGTTGATGTGCTTGACGAAATCCTCCAGACCTCCGGGGTAGTGGAAGCTACGCTCCTTGATCTGAGCGGTCTGGCCTGCAGCGTCCTCGGTCTCGTTGCTGCCGTTGACCCGCTGGTCACGCAGCACGATGGTCAGGCCCTTGTTGAGAAAGGCCATTTCCTGCAACCGGCGCGCCACCGTCTCAGCGTTGTAGACGGTGGTCTCGAAGATCCGCGGATCAGCCCAGTAGGTCAGCGTCGTGCCGGTCTTGCGGGTCGGTTCGCCCTTGCGCAGCGGGTGCGCCGGCTTGGAGTCCTCGTATCGCTGCCGCCACACGAACCCGTCCCGCTGGATCTCCACCTCCAGCGCGCTGGCCAGCGCGTTCACCACGCTCACGCCCACACCGTGCAGACCACCGGAGACGGCATAGGACTTGCCGTCAAACTTGCCGCCAGCGTGCAGCGTGGTGAGCACGAGCTCCAGTGCGGGCCGGCGCTCCACCGGATGCATGTCCACCGGGATGCCCCGGCCGTCGTCGAAGACCCGCACCCCGCCGTCGGCGAGCAGGGTGACCTCGACCCTGGTGGCGTAGCCCGCCATCGCCTCGTCGACAGCGTTGTCCACCACCTCCCAGATCAGGTGGTGCAGGCCGCGCTCACCGGTGGATCCGATGTACATACCGGGACGCTTGCGGACGGCTTCGAGTCCTTCGAGGACGGTGATGGAAGACGCGCTGTACTCGTTCTTCTTAGCGGCCACGGTCCTCGGTATCTCCTCGCCGGTGCGATGCGGTGGCCCGACCACCGGGCAGCCCCAGGGGACAGCACGGGGTACGGTCGGCTGTGACACCGGGTCGGGAGCGACGTCAGCGGCGCCCGCCACAGGACGGGGTGTCCCTCCAATTCTACTGGTCCCGGCTGACAGAAGCGGGCCAGGGACACCTCTCATCTGCTTGCAGCGCGACTACTTCGCGTCGACGCACGTCGGACCGGCCGAGAGGCGGGACCACGGCGCCTGTCGGGCTCTGAGTGGCCAGCAAGACACGGTACGGGGTCAGCCGTAGGTGTCTCGGGGGCCGCGGCCGCGGACATGCCAGGGACCGTGCACCCAGTTCGGCGCCGCCGGACCCTGCACCCGCAGCGCCGTGACCACGCCCGGCCCGACGCCGGCGGTGATCCGCACGAGCAGCTGCCGTTGCAGTAACCGTAGCTGGGTGGCCCACGCCGTGGAGCTGGCCCGCACGATCAGTTCTCCGTCCCTCAGCGACACCGGCTGGGCGTGCTCGGTGACCTCGGCACCCACCAGCTGCGCCCACCGCGCGAACACCACACCCGCAGACACCCGGTCCGCCCAGCCGCGCTCGGCGACCAGCCGGGACGCCAGGGCGCCCAGGAGCTGCGGGTCCCGGTCATCCGGGCGCGCCCCGGACCAGCCGCGGCGTCGCCGAGGCACCGCTCGTTGAGCCCCTGACTGGTGGCCACCGGCCTTGCGACGCCCGGCGCGGGCGGATTCCAGGGCAGCGCGGGCGATGTCAGAACCTCTCGGCGGCCCCGGCGGAGTGGAGGATGGCCCCGGTGAAGTCGGGGATGGACTGTCGGGTCCACCGAACAGCGACTTGTCCACACTGTCCACAGGGTTGTCCCCAGCTGGGGTCCGCTCATCGGACACGGCGCACGTCCCCGCTGTGCACATCGAACCGCGCCCCCTGGAGTTCCTCGGGCACGTCGGCTGGCACCGCCGCGGTGACCACCACCTGCTCGGCAGCCAGCGCGACCTCGGCAAGCCGGGCCCGGCGAGAGGTGTCCAGCTCGGTGAAAACGTCATCGAGCAACAACACCGGCTCGGTACCGCCGCAGCGCAGCAACTGGTAGCTGCCCAGCCGCAGGGCCAGCGCGAATGACCACGACTCACCGTGGCTGGCGTAACCCTTGGCTGGCCTGCCACCCAGCTCAAGCTCCAGGTCATCGCGGTGCGGTCCGACCAGGCAGACCCCGCGCTCGACCTCCGTCATCCGCACCCGGGCCAGCTGCGCCAGCATCGCCACCTCCAACGCCTCGACATCGGCCTTGCCGGCCCCGGGCACTCCCGCTGGCAGGGTGTCACCCAGGCTGCTGCGGTACTCCAGCTGGGCCGCGGCAGACTCCGGGGCCACCGCGTGGTAGGCCGCAACGACAGCGGGGGCCAGTTCGACGACAAGGTCCAGCCGGGCCCCGATCAGCTCCGCGCCGTGCCGGGCGAGGTGACCGTCCCAGACGTCCAGGGTGCGCAGGTCTCCCGCCCCGCCACCGGACCGGCGCACCGCGCCAGCGGATTTCAGCAACGCGACACGCTGGCGCAGCACCTTGTCGTAGTCGGCTTGCACCCCGGCCAGCCGGGGCGCCCGCTGGACCAGCAGCTCGTCGAGGAACCGACGGCGCTGCGCCGGGTCACCGCGGACCAGCGCCAGGTCCTCCGGGGCGAACAGCACGCTGCGCAGCACACCGAGCACTTCCCGCGGCCGCGGCACCGGGGAGCGGTTGAGCCTGGCCCGGTTGGCTCGCCCGGGGGAGATCTCCAGCTCCACGGTCAGCTCCCGGCCGACGTGCACCACC
>JAFAXZ010000094.1 GCA_019240665.1 Pseudonocardiales bacterium
TGCCCGTACAGCGTGAAGTACCAGTAGGCGTAGGCGGCGAACCAGTTGTTGTTGCCGCCGTAGAGCACCACGGTGTCATCGTTGCTGATGCCCTTGTCCGACAGCAGTTTTTCAAATGCTCCCCGGTCCACGAAGTCGCGGATCACCGGGTCCTGCAGCTCGGTCTTCCAGTTGATCTTCACTGCGCCGGGGATGTGCCCCGTGTCGTAGGCGGTGGTGTCCTCGTCGACCTCGATGAAGACGATGCCAGGGGTGTTCAGGTTCTGCTCTGCCCAGTCCGGCGTGACCAGGACGTCTTGACGGCTCATGTGACAGCTCCTCGTTCGGTGTTGACGTTGTTCATCGCAGTGGTCCCCGGCCGCATAGTGGCGCCACCAGCCGCCAGGCAGGGTTGGGTCATGGCTGCTCCTGACCGAGGGAGGGGTATCCGGAGGTCAGGGCGGTGGCCCGGCTGCTCATCAGCGCTCGCGCGGGAGTCACCGCCCGGTCAAGGCATCTGACAGAGACTGCTGTGCAAGCGGCAGAAATCAACCGCTCGGCGCTTGGTCAGCAGCGAGTGCACGAAGGCGACGTTACCGGAGACGCCCGGTCTGCGGGACCGTCGTTCCATAAACTGGGTGAGTCTACCTGCGCCCGAAGTTGACCAGGCGGGTTACCTGGTTGCCAATGATCGCCGGTGAGAAGTCGTTGGTGTCGCATGCGGGTGGGTTACGGGAGTGGCATAAGATACGCCGGTGACGCTTGTTTCGCTTGATATCGTGCTTGTCCTACCGCAAAGTCTTCGCAGGCGAGCTATCGCCTGTAGCGAGCTCGTGGCCGAGAAGATGAGAGCGGGCGGGTCGGCATCGCACTTCCAGCTCGGTAAGCCGTTCCCGGGGAAGGGCGGAGACTGTGAGCCGCATGTGTCGCTGTTTATGCTCACCGTAACGGACGCGGAGGTGAACGGAGTCGTACGCGTTGTCGAGCTGCTGGCAGCAACGCTGCCAGCCCTCGATGCGGAGGGAGTGGAGTACCGTCATAACCCGCACGGCGCGGTAGAGGTGTACTTCACAAAATCGTCGGCGTGGTGCGATCTGCAACGCGCTGTGATCAGGTCAGTCGAACCACTCCGCCGAGGACGTTTGCGCGAGGTGGACCCGTCCGGCACTCGGATTCGCAACCTGGTAGGTGACGCGTCACAGGAGGACTCGAGACGGCAACAGCTGGTGAGGTATGGTTACGATGAGGTTGCCGATGAGGAGAATGGCGGGCAGGATCGCTTCAACCCGCACGTTACCCTGGCATGGCCACGTGATCATGATCATCGCGTTGCCCTTGATGGTCTCCCAGCCCCTCGTTCGTTCAGCGGCCTGCTGATGGAACTGGCCGTGTTCGGCATGAGTTCCTATGGCACCTGCACAAAAAATTATGGCGTATTCTCACTCAGCTCGATTTCTCACGCAGCTCGGTGCGCACACGGCGCTCAGTCGACCCGCACCACCGGACCGGAGGCGGAGCCTTGGCCACGGCGAATGCTCTGCGAATGAATCCGCAATGATGCCTCGTTGCGATGAGTCTCGCGCGATGAGTCTCGCGCGATGGGACGTGTCAGCGGGGGATGGGGCTGACGAAGATGCGTACAGGATCCTGAGCACTCCTGGTCACGCTATCTCGGGCGTTGATGATCAGGTTGTTCTCGCCTTTCTCGCCGCTCACGCTTCTCGTCATCGTGGCCGGGTGGGCGACGGGATCTCGTGCTACCTGATTGGCGGCTCGGGAACCACGGATGTCGGCGGACTCGGCCTGTGAGCCTGATGTCTTGTCGTGGTGGTGATCAGGTCGAGCTGGCGTGTGGTTTCGGCACCGGGCCGAACCGGTAACCGGAGTCGCCAACGCGGTGGAGCCGGGCCGGGGACAGTGGGCTGGGCTGGAGTCGACGGCGTAACCGGTGTATCAGCCGGTCCAGAGCGCGGTGCTGTGGCTGGTCGGCCGTCCCGGCCGCATCTGCTAGCGCGGCCCGGTAGACGACCTGGCCAGCGCGGGCCATGAGCACGCCGAGCAGCGCGGCCTCGCGGGCAGGAAAGTGCACGAGGTAGCCGTCAACGTACGCGCGCCGCCGCGCGACGTCGAGCACAACACCGTCGGCCTCGATCACTTGTGCGCTGGTCTTCGCCAGGGCGCGCGGCCTGGTCGGCCGGGTGAGCATCATCGCCGGCCGGTCCGGATCAGGTGGGGCCGATCCAGTTGCGGGATTGGGGTATTCGCCGGTGACCAGGTAGCAGACCTGGCCTGCGAGGGACACCGCGTGATCGGCGAAACGTTCATAGTAGCGGCCGATCAGGGCGGCATCGACGGCGGGTTCCACGCCGTAGGGCCAGTCGGGGGCGACCAGGACGCCGAGCAGGTGATCACGCAGCGCGTCCACCTCATCGTCGGCCTGCGCCAGCCGATCCGCCGACAGCGGGTCCCGGGCTTCGATCGTGCCCGCGGCATCGTGCGCCAGCCGAGCAGCCAGCACGCTCATCCGTACCGACACCGGTGCGATGCCATCGGGAATCGGCGTCCTCGGGTGCTTCAACCGCACGATCTTCGCGACGTGCTGGGCCAGGGCAGACATCCGCTCCAGCTCACCCACTGCACGCAGGGCCACAATCAGCATCCGGAAGTCAGTGGCGACGGGCGCCTGCAACGTGAGCAAGAGGACGCAACGCTGCTCGACCTCGCGCAGCGTCACTGTCATTCGATCATCGCTGGCGATGACCCCTTCGGCGAGCGTCAGATCGCCGTGGTGCAGCGCGCTGGACGCATCGGTCATCATCTGAGCGGCCACCCGGACGATCCGCGCGAGGTCGCTGATCAGCTCATCCAGCTCGGCGCGGAACACGGCCCGCATGACCCCTGCCCGGTGTCCATCCCACGGGTCGATACACCGTGGCACTCACGCAGGCCAACTCATCAGTTCCTCAGCCACGACACTCACCTCAGTATCGCCTCATCGCCTCGCGATCGCCTCGCGTGTGCGGAAGTGAAAAGCCAGGATACCCCCGCACCGGCGGAAGTGGGGAGCGTGTAGCGCAGCCACCAGCCTGGTGCCCTCGGGCAGCATTGGGCGCAGGGCGGCACCATTCTTCGGTGGGCCCAGGCTCAGAAGGGGGTTTCGAGCGCCAGCTGGCAGACCTCCGGTAGGTAGGAATCCAGTTCGCCGGTCTCGAACCGGCACATGTTGATCACGTTCCAGAACTGTCCGCCGACATTGCCGTCGAGCTTGTAGCGGCCGTCCGGCGCCAGGGCTGCCCACCCCTCGGGGAGCCCGAGCAGGGTCAGTCGCGCGGCTGGCTCGTCGCTGGTGATGGACCACAGTCGGGCGGTCCCATCGTCGCTACCAGTTGCCAGGAGGTCCCCTGACGGGCTGAACGTCACCGACCACACGCTGCGGGTGTGCCCTGTCAGGGTGTGCAGGTTTTGCCCGGACCGCGGATCCCACAGCCGGACAACGAGATCGTCCCCAGCCGTGGCCAGCAGGTGTCCGGAGGGGCTGAACGCGGCCGTCCACAGCCGCTGGCTGTGCTGCTTCAGCTCATGCAGCATCTCTCCGGATCCTACGTCCCAGATACGGGCCGTTTTGTCCCAGGAAGCGCTGGCGAGCATGCCGTCACCGAAGTCGACGGCGTAGACCCGGTCACTATGGCCCCGCATCGTCCGGATCAGTTGTCCCGACTCCGCATCCCACAGCCGGACCGCCGAGTCGTCGCACCCGGTGGCAATCAGGGCACCGTCAGCGCTGAACGCGATCGACCGTACCCGTCCACGATGCTCGGCCAGGGTGTGCACCAGCCGCCCGGTGGTGCGATACCACAGCCGGACCGTATCATCGTCGTTCGCCGTGGCCAGTTCTTCCCCGGAGGGGCTGAAAGCCACCGCCCAGATGGGGGCGGACACGACGTCGAGATGCCGTTCGTAGCGAACAGTGTCCAGGTTCAGCAGATTGAGCCGCCCATCATTGCTCACCGTGACCAGGCGGTGTTCAGACGGGCTGAAGATTGCGGCCTGCAGCATGGCCAGTCGGTCGTCCGTGTCCGGGAGCCGCCGCAGCTGCCGACCGGTCCTCGGATCCCAGAGCCGGACCACGCCGTCGTTACTGGTGGTGGCGAGCATCGAGCTATCCGCACTGAACCGTACCAAGGTCACCTGCCGCCCATGCCCGGTCAGAGTGCGCCGGCACTGACCCGTAGCAGGGTCCCACAACCGGGTGGTGAACTGATCGTCACTGATGGCGAGCTGGGCGCCGTCGTGGCGAAAGACGAACGGCCAGACCGACCCGGTGTGTCCGATCAGCGCGTGGCGGAGCCGGCCGGTCGCGCTATCCCACAGGTGTACCGCTCCCGCCCTGTCACCGGTGGCCACCAGATCCCCGGACGGGCTGAAGGTGACCCAGTAAATCGCGGCGTCGTGTCCGCTGAGCGAGTAGCGGAGCTGGCCGGTCGTGGTGTTCCACACCCGCACACCCCCGTCGGTGTCACCGCTGATGAGCAGGGGCGCGCTCGGATGAAACGCCAGCGTATAGACCCCTCCGGTATGGCCCTGGAGCTGGAAGAGCGGACAGAATGTCGACGGGTCCCACAGACGTACCGCCCCACCTTGCTCGCCGGTGGCCAGCAGGTCTCCGCTGGGGCTGAAGGCGATCCGGTACACCGAACCCGCCGCGCTGGTGAGCTCACCCTGCAAGACACCAGTCGAGGCGTTCCAGCAGCGGAGACTCCCGTCCCGGTAGGCGACCGCGATCAGGTGACCGCTGTAGGCCAGGCTGAAGATGAAGCCAGGCCCGGCGGCGAACTCATGCCGCAGTGAGCCGCTCGTGATGTCCCATAGCCGCAATACTCCGTCAGCGTCGCCGGTGGCTAGCTCCTTCCCGGACGGGCTGATCACCACCGGCCAGGACCACTGCCCGTGCCCCGGGAGGACATGCCGGCAGCGACTGGTGGTCGCATCCCAGATGCGCACGGTGCCATCGGTCGACCCGGTGACCAGGATGTCCTCGCCATAGACCACCGAGAAGACGCGTCCACGATGTCCCTGCAGGGTACGTAGCGGCTGACCGGTCGTGGTGTCGCAGATAAGGACGCCGCCGTCGTCGCTGCCGATCGCCAGCATGTCGCCGTCCCGGCTGTAGTCGAGGACCTGGGGGAGCCGGCCCATCACGGCATGGAAGCCATGCCGCACCCCGATCGAGGCCGGCGAGAACTCCGTTTCGACCGGCTGACCGGGCGCCACCGCCGCGCCGCGCAGCTCCGGGGCGTCGGGAACGCCCGTCGCGTCGATGAGCGCCGCCCGGGTCCACCGGCTCCCGGTCACGGTCACGCCGCTGAGGTCGGCGCGCGAGCACCGGGCGCGGCTGAGGTCGGCGCCGGTGAGGTCGGCGCCGGTCAGCTGCGCCTCGTCCAGCCGGGCCCCCGCCAGACGAGCATGGCGCAAGATCGCGTGCTTGAGATTGGCTCCCACCAGGCGAGCGCCGGTGAGGTCGGCGCCGGTGAGGTCGACCTCTCGGAGCTCACGGTAGGAGAGGTCCTCGCCCCTCAACGACGCGCCGCGCAGGTCGACTGTCGGCGGAGTGCGCAGCCGGGTGCTCACCTTGAGGGCGTTGGTCCGGTCCACCTCGGTGGCGCCGGCGTTCGTGAGTACGGAGTCCGCCCACGTTTGGCAGGCCCGGGTGTCGGCAAGATCGCAGAGGAAGTCGATGGTCAATTTGGACAGAGCACGCCGTTGCAGTTCCGGGGGCGCGAGGGCGCCCGAATTGAGCTGCCTGGCGATCCTGTTGGCAACCAACCACTCCGCCACCGAGCCGTGGATGAAACCGAACAGGCCCTCCTCGGTGCGCACCAGCAGACTGCCCCGGCCCATAGCATGGGCCCTCTGGTCGGGGGACAGCCGGCCTTCGGCAAGGCCGGACAGCGTCTGTGCCACCTCGGTGAGTTGGGCGAGCCGCAGGTAGGGCTCGCCGGCCTCCCACAGGTGCAGGGCGAGCGTGGTCACGGCCTGCCACAGGTCATCAAGGCGCAGGGTGACCGCGGCGCCGCCCATGCGGGTCGCCTCGTAGCGCAGCCAGGATACCAAGATCTCCCGATACAGCCCGGCCGCGCTGATCGTGTGCCGTGCGTCAGCGGCCGCGCGCAGCCGATCCTCGTCCAGGTCGGCGATGAAGCTGAGCATACGCGGATTCTGAGACAGGCCGAGCAGATCCTGGATATCTTTGATCATCTTCAGGCGGCTATCGGCCTTCCGCTCGTCGCCCCCATAGCGCTTGAGTAGGTACTCGCGGATCTGGGTCTGGGTGAAGTCCTCGACGCTGAAGACCCACCGGTTGGGCAGAGTATCTACTCGTTCACCCAGTGCGGTAAACACCTGGGTATCGGACTTGAAGTGCTGCGTGCGGCTGGCCACCACGATCTTCGCCCGGTCCTGGACGGCCTCCAGCAGCGTGTCAAGGTGCTCGGCGGCGCGGTCGTACGTGAGCCGGGTGACCAGCTCATCGAAGCCGTCGAACAGCAGGACGGCTCGGCCCTCCCGCAGCATGTAGTCGAAGGCCTTCAGGTCGATCAGTTCCTCGCCGTGGTTGGCCAGGTGGGCGGCAACCAGACCGTGGACCGAGTGCGCCTTGTCCAGCCCCCGCAGCTCGATCAGCACCGGGATCAGGTGCGGGGTTGTCTCGGCGATGCGCCGGGCCACCTCGCGCAGCACGAATGTTTTGCCGCGTCCGAAGTCACCCAGCAGGAGCACGAACCGTGCGTAATCGGACGTGACCAGACGTATGAGTTCGTCCGCGAGGTCGTCGCGGATCGTCTGGTCGCTGCGATGCAACTCCCGGAAGCGCTGCGGTACGTACAGGGCCGGGGGGTAGAGAGGATCGGTGCGGAGCCGGGTCGTCTGCCTGCTGAGGTAGCCGCTCAGGTCGAGTAGGCCCTGGAACTCGAGGAAGCTGCGCAGCCGCACTCCCCGGCGCAACGCCTCCTCCCGGAGCGTGTGCGTGGGTGCGGGGCCCTGGTAGACCAGTTCCGAACCGGGACTGGGCTCATGCCGGAGGAAACTTTCGACCACCTCCCGGTTCAGTTCGCCCACGTGCGCACCCACCCGCCACTGGGGGTTGAAGCCCTCCTCCTGGTAGGTGACCAGCAGGTGGGGCGGATCCGCCTCGATACGACGGATCTTGACGCGCTCATACCGGGTCTTGCAGACCTCCTCGATGCGGTCCAGCAGCAGGCTCTGCGGGTCGGCGGTGGGAGTCGGCGCGAGATGCTCCGGGACGGTGTCACCGTTGCCCGCTTCGAGTTTCTCCGCCGTGGTCGTGGGGAAGGTGGCGCCGATAGCGTGCCATTTCTGTCTGAGAAGTGCCGGTTGGTTCCCGTCGCCGTATGCTGAGAAGCGCCGGAAACCGTCGGCGGTCACTTGGATGATCTCTTCCTGACCGGGGCCGGTCGCGGGCACCACCGGCAGGCCGGAGCCAAGGAAGCCAATGCTCGTGCCACCCGGACCCGGGCCGTGCAGGAGCACGTTGAGGCGGGATCCGAGCAACCGGTCGAGCGTCCCGGTGTCACGCAGCAAGGCTGGGTCGGAAGCGGCCGATCCACCGCCTGGGTCGGGATCGTGGCGGATGATCCCGACCCGCAGCCAGGCGGAGTCTTCGAATGGTCGCAGCCGCTTGGCGAACCAGGCGGCCTGTTCCTCGCCGATCCAGCCGTAATCGTCCTCCGGCCGGTGCGTGACGGACATCGTGGAGTTCAGGCCCGCGATGGCCACCCGGAGCCCCGGCACGGCGAACAGCGTCCATGGTTGCGCCGTGTCAAAAAGCGGCCCATCGAGGCCCTGGTAGAGCTCATCGAACAATTGGGTGTAGTGCTCCAGCTTGGGAAAGTAGGGTCGCTGAGGTTGAATGTCCCTGGCCTCGCACTGGAGGAAGTAGCTGTGGCAGGCGGCCCTGGATACGTCGTGGTTGCCGGGGACGATGAGCAACCGGTCGGGTTCCAGCCCGAGTAGCACCCGCAGTCCGGTGAGAAACGTCAGCGCGTCGTCCCTCTCGCGCGGTCGACCGGACTCCATGAGGTCGCCGGTGACGAGAATCAGATCGGGAGCGGGTGCGCCGGCATCGGTCAGCTGGGTCACATTGGCCCAGATCCGTGACTGCAGGTCACGTGCAGTAAGAGGCTCGGCGATGCCCCGTCCGAACCGGGGCCCAGGCACGTGCAGCAGCGCGATCGCCTCGCGCGGGGCCGCTACAGTGGGGCCGGCGCGCGGATAGGCAGGGGGCGTCTGCGGGATCCGGCGGATGCGCAGCGGCTCGGGCGACTGCGCGGGTGCGGGCGCGGAGCCAGCTTCCGGCTGGTGCTGAAAAGCCTCGTCCGCATCGGGGGGCGGTACCTCGATCAGTGTGGCCGGACGTGCCGGGAACATCGGCTCCCGGGCGGGCTTGGCCCGCCCCTCCAGTGCATGACGCAGACGGGTCAGCAACCGTTCCCGGGCCATGTCGGGGTCGGTGATCTCCACCAAATCCAGGTAGGTAATCGTGGCGAGCAGACCCTCCAGCGGGCAGTCATCGATGCGAATCGTGACGAGCTTTGCCTGGTCGGTACGCAGTGCGGCTTGCCATTCCATGCGCCCGTAGTGCGACTTGAGATAGTTGCGGGACAACACGGCCACGACGACGGCGGAATCGCGCACGCCCCGATCCATAAAGTCGATGAAGTTAGTACCAGGAACGAAGTTCCATGCTTGCAGGAGTGTACGGTGCCCAGTGGCCTCCAACTGCCAGGCGATCCAGGTGGCCCAGCGCTCGTCGGCCGGTGAGTAGCTGATGAAGAAGTCAATCGGAGAGTCCGAGTCCCACCGCATACCATCAGTATGACCTGCGCGCCGAGTCCTTGCGCTGACGAAAGTGACCCAAGATCATGTCGTGTGTGCCCGGCCGTGTTGCGCCGATCCAGGGGGATGCTGCTCAGCGAGGGCGGGGCCTGCGCGCAATGCTGCACAAGCCCAGCGTGCTGGACTGGATCAGGATCGGGCTGTTCGTCGCTGGGATCGTGTGCGTCCTCACCGGGCTGTTGCCGGCCGCGCAGGGCGAGGGCAACCTACGGCGAATCGCGCCGCTGCTGTTGTTCCTGGGCAGCGTGATCGTGCTGGCCAAGCTCGCCAGGCAGGCGCAGGTCTTTGACGTCATCGCGGCCAGGATGGCGATCGTGGGGCGGGGCAACTACCTGGCGCTGTTCTTGTTCTGTGTGGCCTTCGCCTCCCTGACAACGATGTTCCTCAACCTGGACACGACGGCCGTGTTGCTCACTCCGGTGATGCTGGCCCTGGCGCCCAAGGCACGGATTGCCGCCCTCCCGCTCGCGATGACCACGCTCTGGCTGGCCAATACCGCGAGTCTGCTCCTTCCCGTCTCGAACCTCACCAACCTGCTCGCCGCTGATCGGGTGACGCTCGCGGCACCCGCGTTCGCTGCCCGGATGTGGCTCCCGCAACTGGCCGCGGTCGTGGTAACCATGTTCTTTCTCTGGGCTTTCTACTGGCGCCGGGGAGAGCGGGGCGTCGATCGTTACGTGCCACCACCACCGCTGAAGTTTGATCAACCCAGACAGCGTATCCTCTTCGGGGTCGCGGGGGCGGCCTGCTTGTTGTTCATCCTCGCCATCCCTTTCGTCCACGATCAGATCGGCTATTCCGCCGCCGCCGCCGCGCTGATCGTCGTGATCGCCTTCTTTATCTTCGATCGTGAGAAGCTGCGGCTGAACCTGTTTCCCTGGCAACTATTGGTCTTCGTCACCGGGCTGTTCCTGGTGGTTCCGACGCTGAGCCGGTATGGCCTGGCTGAGGTGATGACCGCGCTCATCGGCACCGATCACAACGGGATCGGTTCGTATCGGGCCGCGGTGGCTGGCGCCGGATTATCCAACGTGCTCAACAATCTGCCCGCCTATACCGCGGGAGAGGCGGTCGTCCCCGCGGCAAACAACGATCAGTTGTTGGCTCTGCTCATTGGCACTAACGTGGGTCCGATCGTCACCCCTTGGGCGTCATTGGCGACATTGCTGTGCCTGGAATCCTGCCGCGATCATGGTCTTCGTGTCCCGCTGCGCAAGTTCATGTTCACTGGTCTCGGCCTGGCGATAGTGGCGTTGGCGCTGAGCGTCGGGGCCTTGCTGCTCATCCGGTGACTCCACTGATGGTGACCCGCTGCGCGGTGCGGACCAAGGCAAGCAAGTCGAGGATGGCCTCCGGGCGTCCGGCCACGAAGCTGCGGTCTTTTTCGGGAAGGTCGATACGCTCGTCGAAAACAGAACCGTCCAGGCCGCATACCATGATTCCGGCCTCCTGCGCGATCAGGCTGCCGGCGGGGAGGTCAACCGCCTCGGGTCGGTAGCCCACGAACCCGTCAATATCCCCGCGCGCCAGCATGACCCAAGACAGCAACGGCGCCCACAGCTGCAGCACCCTTCTCGCGCCCGACTCGAGGACTATCCGCATCGCCCTGGCCGTATCGTCGGTCCGCGCTACGCTGTGGCCCTGTGTCCACGCCAGCACTGGCCCGCAAGAAGCACGCTGGTAAGGCGGGCATACCGTCGTGCCACCCGGGCCGCATGTCCCGCGACCGCGGACCGCGGACCAGGTTTGACCGGCCACCGGGTCATGGACGACGCCCAGCACCGGCACCTTGTTCTCGCACAAGGCGATGCCCACGACGAACGCACTCAAGCCGATGACCACGTTGTTGGTGCCGTCCAGAGGGTCCACCAGCCACGCCCAGGAGCTGTCCTCGGCGTCGAAAAGACCGGATTCCTCGGCGATGATCCGGTGACGGGGAAAGGCGTCGCGGATATGCCCGACGATCAGGCGCTCCGCGGCCAAGTCAAGCTCGGTCACGACATCGCCGCTGACGCCCTTGGTGCGGACGTTGAGGTCCTTGGTGGCTGCCTCACGCAGCAGCGCTCCCGCCGCTTCGGCTGCCCTCACCGCGACGCTACGGGCCCGTTCGATGTCCACCGTGGTCACGGTCTTCGCAGGTCCCCTCGGTTCTCCTGGTTAATGGTGCGGATCCTCGCGAGCCATTCGGTGACCACACGGGCTGCGGCGGCGGTTTCGCCGCGATCACAGCGCTGCCGCCGTATCCAATGGGTCTTCCTGGTGATCTCGCCGAGCGAGAGATCCCTCATTCCCCGACGACTGCTGCCCAGCGCCACTGTAGCCGCCTCGCCGTGGACCACTGTGGTGTGGAAGACCCCTGCGGCCAGGGAGTAAATGTCACCGGGGCCCTTGAGCTCGGTAGTCCTGATCTCGCTGCGAACCAGCCGTGGGGTCTCGCGCAACTCGTCGATGTCTCCGCTGCTTCGTACCTCGAAAACGCGATACGCGGCATCGTCCGATGCATCGATAACGTCGATGACCTCGTTGCGCACGCTGCCATACAGCACGTAGCTGATCAGGTCCCAGCTGTGGGCATGCATCGTTGACGTAGTCGGGCTCTCGCGCGCGAGGCTGTCGCTCCATACGTGCACACAGACCCCTGCCTCGCCCGTTCGCTCGACGGGAAGGCACACAAATCCTAGCGGGTGCCGCACACCGGCGATGCTGGTGCGGTGCAGGGCGACCTCATCGAGAACAGCGGATGCCCACCGCGGTATGTCCCGCCGGCCCGTGTCGTTCAGCATGGCGTGATAGCAGCTCTCGTAGGTTGTCATGACAATCACCGGTAGGGGTTTTTGGCTCGGATGGCCTTAGTGATGACATCGGAAATATCGTGGTCGGTGAACGAGCGCGGCAGATCCAACCCCAGCGTGGCGAACAGTGTGCGGGTCTCCTCGATGGTGAGTTCGTCGCTGAGCTGTAGTTCGCTGGCCTTCTCAATGTCGACCCGTCGCGCCTGCCGGAAGCTGGCTTCCAGTTCCCGGCTGTAAGCCCGGTAGTAAGGCTTGCCCCTCGCGAACATCAGCGCCGGGCCGGACTGGTCATCTTGCGTCATGATCACATTGTCGGAGGAGAGGTCCCAGCGGAACGTGGTCATCATCTCGGACAGGCCAACTTCAATCGTGAGGAAGGTGAAGCGCTGACGATACCAACAGGCGGCCAGGATCGTGGCGAAAGCTTCCTTGCGGGTGCGCTCAAAGGTCCAGGTTTCCCCGGTGCCGTCCGGACCGGGCGTCAGTGACGAACGAAACTGGGCATACGCCGTGCACAATGCATCATTCGTCGGATCGATGATCTCCAGCTGCATGCGTAGCGGACGGTGTTCTCGCCGGGCGTGCTTGATGCACTCCTTGAGCGTGACCGCGCGCAGGTAGGTTCCCGTGCCCCCTTTGAAGATCCACTGTTCGGTATGGCGATGCGCCTCGGCGTGTTCCTGGCTGACCTCGGCGCTGCTGAGCTGACGCACGGCAGAGGCCTCGGCCAGCAACTTCGAGGCCGACTGCCGATCCTTGAGCAGTGCCGCTGCGAGTAGCGCCAGCACGATCAGGATGGCTGCGTTGACCCTTTCAGCGCCCAGCAGACGAAGAAATCCGAGGTTGCCTACTGTCACCGCGACCAACAGTGCAATGACGGCGTCGGCATTGGCTCTGAGCCACTTCGTGAATCGCATCATGCCCACGTCTCCGGTTGCCGGGTGGAGCGGCCCTCGCAACTTGAGGGCGGCTGAGAGCTACCGAGAACCTCCAGCACAGCACTTTAACCTAAAGTGGAGTCGAGTATTCGGTGCGATTGCACATCAGATATGGCTGAAGCAAGAGCCAAACTGAGCCCTTCGTCACGCCAAAGGTGCGGTTGCCAGGCGCTGAGCACCTCGTCGCGACGCGTGCCCCCGGGCACCAGACCCGTCAGCCGGCGACGGGGGCGCTCTGGCGCAGGGTGACGTTGGTGGCGGTACCCTCCACGACCACCGATCCGGTCTCCACCCGGACCCTGGTGGGGGTGACGGCGAACGGGAGACCGCCGGGTTTGACGTCGACGCTCAGCCTCTTGAGCAGGGATTGGCGGATTCCCCGCGGCAGGGTCACCGCGCCGACGCCGTCCGGGGACAGCCGCACATCGCTGGTGGTGATCCGCACCAGGCCACCGGTGAGCTCGATCACTCCAAGCCCGATGACCTCGGTGCGCTGACCGGCGAAGTTGATGGTCGCCACCATCCGGACCGGTGCGCGGTTGTCCCGTGCGGAATTGACCGCGGACGTGCCGCGCGAGGCCGTAACCGGCAGCAGCAGTTCCTTGAGCTCCTGCTCAGAGGGCTGCTGGATCCGGAGGTTTTCGATCCCGATCGCCTGCCCGAGGTCGGCCTCCTTGATCCGGACCCCACCGTCCACCTGCGCCACCCGTACCGACTGGAGGTTGCCCGAGGTCACCTCGGACAGCGGTGCATCGACGTCGTGCAGCGTCGCCTCCACGTCGAGGTCGTGCAGCGAGCCCACGGACAGGCCACTCGCCTGCACGTTGATGGCGGAATACCGGCCGGCCAGCGCCTGGGTGAGGAACGGGAAGCCGTTGATCCGCACGGATGGGTCGCTGGGCAGTCTGAGCTGCTGGCGCAGTTGCGTGGCCACCGTGTGCTCGGCGAGGGACGCGGCACCGAAATCCACCGCTACGGCCAAGACCACGACGACCAACACCGTGATGATCAGCTTGCGCACGCGCCTCTACCATCCTGTCCGTTTCATGGTGACCCCGGGCGGGGGCACGGTATTCTCCGCAGAACATGTGGTAGGTCGCAGCCCCACCCTAAGGCTTCGACCTGGTGATGACACCGCCAGCCTCCAACCAGAGGGGAGCGGGCATGGAGCTGCTATTGCTCACTGCGGACTCTGGCCCGCACTCGGTACTGCCTGCGCTGGCCTTGTTGGGGCACGGCGTGCGGTCGGCCGCTCCGGAGGTCGCCGCCCTGCTGGACGCCGGCCCGTACGACGCGGTACTGGTCGATGCCCGCTCGGACCTGGCTGGTTCGCGCAGCCTGTGCCGCTTGCTGGGATCTACCGGGCTGGATGTGCCGGTGGTAGTCGTGATCAATGAGGGCGGGTTGGTGGCGCTGTCCGCCGACTGGGGTTCTGATGAGATCCTGTTGCCCACTGCGGGCCCGGCCGAGGTCGATGCCCGGCTTCGGTTGCTGGTTGCTCGGCGCGTCACCGAGTCCGCCACGGGTCGCGGCAGCTCACTGGTGCTCGGTGAGCTGGTGATCGATGAGACCACCTATACCGCCCGGTTGCGCGGCCGGCCGCTGGACCTCACCTACAAGGAGTTCGAGCTGATCAAGTACCTGGCGCAGCACGCCGGCCGGGTATTCACCCGTGCGCAGTTGCTGCAGGAGGTATGGGGTTATGACTTTTTCGGTGGCACTCGCACGGTTGACGTCCATGTGCGGCGGCTGCGGGCCAAGCTCGGCCCGGAGCACGAGCAGCTCATCGGCACGGTGCGCAACGTCGGCTACAAGTTCGTCCGACCGGTACGCACCATGGGTTCCCGGGAGCGGGCCGAACAGAACCACGTCGCCGAGCATGACACCGAGACCGCGGACAGTACTGATCCAGAATGGGCTGATCGGGAGCGGGCTGATCGGGAGCGGGCCGACCCGGACCAGGCTGGCCCAGAGCGGGCCGAGCCCCCGGTGACTGAGCCGGAATCACTGCCTGTGCAGCGGAGTTGACCAGGGGGTGACCCTGGCGCTGAGCTGGATCGTTCAGCCGTCCGACGGACAGGTCGCTGCCGCAGCGGAACTGCTGGACGCCGTAGCGACCGCCGACGGCGTCGATCCCATCTCCGAAGCGGCCGCGTTGCGCCTGCACCATCCCGGTGCCGAGGTGGTGCACCTGCTGGCCTACGACTCCGCGGGCACGCTGGTCGGCTACGCGGGATTGGACGAACGCGTCGAGCGGCGCACTGCTGAGTTCGTGGTGCATCCCGGGCACCGGCGCCGCGGCGTGGGCGGCGCGCTGCTCGCAGCGCTGCTCGATCGGGTGCACGGGCCGCTATGGGTGTGGGCGCACGGTGAGCACCCCGCGGCACTCCGGCTGGCTCGTCGGGCCGGGTTGGCTCGTCGGCGCGAACTGTTTCAGTTGCGTCGCAGGCTGGCCGAGCCGATCCCGCTGCAAGTCCTTCCCGATGGGGTGGCGCTGCGTGCCTTTGTGCCCGGTGAGGACGAGGCCGCAGTGGTGCGGGTGAACAATCGCGCCTTTGCCTGGCATCCCGAGCAACACCGATGGGATGCCAGCGAGCTCGAGATGCGCAAGGCACAGCCGTGGTTCGACCCCAAGGGGTTCCTGCTGGCGGTGGACCCGGCGGACCGGCTGCTCGGTTTCCACTGGACCAAGGTGCACCCCGACGGTGTGGGCGAGGTCTATGTGCTCGCGGTCGACCCCGACGCCCAGGGCACCGGCCTGGGTGGCGCGCTGACCGTGGCGGGGCTCGCGTATCTCCGTGAGCGGGGGGTGTCGGAGGCGATGCTCTACGTCGAATCCGACAACGCCGCCGCCCTGCACACCTACCAGAAGCTGGGCTTCGTTTACCATCACACCGACGCAGCATTCCTGCGCCCCTGACCGGGCCGCCGCGCCGGACGGGGGATGGTGTTTCGCCGAGGCACGCGGTGATCAGACCGACGTTCGCTGGGCGGCGAGTCAAGCCAGATTTCGGCTGTCCGGGCGGGTGAATCAGCGCTCGGGTGGGAGGCCGGTGACGAGGAAGCTGACTTGGCGCGCGATCGCCACCGCGTGATCGGCGAAGCGCTCGTAGTAACGGCTAATCAGCGCGGCGTCGACCGCCGGTTCCACCCCGTGCGACCAGTCCTCGGCGAACAGGATCCGGAAGATTTGCCGGCGCAGCGCGTCTACCTCCTCGTCGGCCTGGGCCAGCCGGTGGGCGGACAGCGGGTCCTGGTTCTCGATCGCTGTCGCGGCGTCCCGCGCCAGGGTGGTGGCGAGCAGGCCCATCCGCGCGAAGACCGGGCGGACGTCACCCGGGATCGGCACCGTCGGGTGCTTCATCCGGGCAATCTTGGCGATGTGCTGGGCCAGATTGCACATCCGCTCCAGGTCACCCACCGCGTGCATGGCTGCGATCACCATTCGCAAGTCGGTGGCCACCGGTGCCTGCAGGACGAGCAGCTTGACGCAGCGCTGGTCCATGTCGTCGCACAGCGCCCTCAGCTCGCCCCCGCCGGAGATGACCAGTTCGGCGAGCCCCAGGTCGGCTTGGTTCAGCGCGGTCGAGGCGTTGGTCATCATCTGCCCGGTCAGCCGAGCGGCCCTGGCCAGGCTGTCGATCAAACCGTCCAGCTCGGCCCGAAAGGTCTCCCGCATTGTCAGAGGGTACGGGCGGAAGACTGCCGGAACCCTGGTGGTCATGTGAATCTGAGGTGAATGCGCGGTTCCGGCGGGACGGCGGCGTGGTTCTTGGCGAAGGGACCTGCTCACCCGCCGGAATGGAGCAGCTCAGCGCCCGCCGGAACCGCGAGGTCCATCGGGTCGTCCAGCCAGCCCTGCGGTAGCGCGACCCGGCCGGGTGAGCCCTGCCGGCCCCGGGGACCGTCAGCGCCGGGCGGGAAGGGGACATCGGGGTCCAACCGGGCCAGCGCCTCGTCCAGCTCAGCGAAGCTGGACACCATCCCCAGCGTGCGCCGCACGTCCCCGCCGACCGGGAAGCCGTGCAGATACCAGGAGATGTGCTTGCGCAGGTCACGCAGGCCCTTGTCGAAGCCGAGGGTGTGGGTGAGTAGCCCGGCGTGGCGGCGCAGGATTGCCGCCACCTGTCCCAGCGTCGGTGGGATCGGGGCACTGTGTTGTCCTCGGAAGGCCGCCTCTAGTTCGGCGAACAGCCACGGCCGTCCGAGGCAGCCGCGGCCCACCACGACCCCGTCGCAGCCGGTGTGCTCGACCATCCGGATCGCGTCCACAGCGGCGAAGATATCCCCATTGCCCAGCACCGGGATCGACGTGACGGCCTGCTTGAGTGCGGCGATGGCGTCCCAGTCGGCGCTGCCCGAGTAACGCTGCGCGGCGGTGCGCGCGTGCAGCGCCACGGCGGCCACTCCGGCGTCCTGCGCGATCCGCCCGGCGTCGAGAAACGTCCGGTGCTCGTCGTCGATGCCGATCCGGAACTTCACCGTGACGGGGATGTGCCCGGCGGCTTCGACGGCGCAGCGAACGATCTCGCCGAACAGGGCCCGCTTGTAGGGCAGCGCGGCACCGCCCCCTCGGCGGGTGACCTTCGGGACCGGGCAGCCGAAGTTGAGGTCGATGTGATCAGCGAGATCCTCGCCGCGAACCATTTCCACGGCCTTGCGGATCGTCGCCGGATCGACTCCGTAGAGCTGCATCGAGCGGGGCCACTCCGCGGCGTCGAAGCTGATCATCCGCAGCGTGCCGGGGTGCCGTTCCACCAGGGCCCGGCTGGTGATCATCTCGCAGATGTACAACCCGGCGCCGTGTTCGCGACACAACTGCCGGAACGCCACATTGGTGATCCCGGCCATCGGCGCGAGCACGACCGGCGGGTCGACCTGGTAAGGGCCGATTCGCAGCGACCGTCGCACAGCAGGCACGTGCTCATCATCCTCCCCGCGTAGGCCAGCCAGCAGCGCGGGCGACGACGAGTACCTCGGGCAGCCACCGTAACGGTGCCCTTCCACGGTGATTGTGGAAAACCTCCCGGGCTACCTCAGCTGATGTAGCGAGACTGCCTGAACCGGGGTACACGCAAGGTTATCCGTGGGATGACAGATGTGAGCGAGACTGCCTGAACCGGGGTACACGCAAAACCATCCCAGGGATGACGCGCGTTACGCGGACGTCGGGCATTGTCAGGGAAGGACGCGGCAGCACCGCTGGCGGTGGTGCATCTGGGGCGTGTTTGAGCGAGTCGTGGGTGGAGTGTGCGCAGCCTATTCGCGCGACTTCATATATCTGCGACTGAAGAGAAGGGCGTGGCATGACGCAACGCATGATGGATCTTGCGCGGCCGGGAGGCGACCGCTCCCCAGTGCTCAGTGGCTTGGAAACTCTGCTGCGGGAGATGAATTTTGCCTGGTCTCTCGTCCTCATCGGTGAAGACCAGGCAGGTAAGCTTGAGACACTGGCCCGCGATCTCCGGCGCGGGTTCTCCACGACTGGGGACAGCAAGCGTATCACGTCCGGATTTTCGTATCTGGGCACCGAACCGGCGATAGCCTGGGCAAGCGCCTGTCGGGATCCTCTCTACTCAGTGATGAAGAAGAGCATCGAGTCTTTCGGTCTGCGCTGGAGCAGCATCCGAGAAAGCTTGGATGGAAAGCCCTACCACTATGTCAGCCTTGGGCCGGGGGATGGTCAGAAAGACAAGGTCATCCTCCAAGACTTGAGCCGCCACAACGCGCAGCTGTGCTACGTCGCTGTTGACATGAGTACAGAGATGCTGCGCCTAGGAGTCCCTTCGCTGATTCGTGAACTCGAGCTCTCCCGCAGTCGGGTCCTCCCGGTGCAGCTCGATTTTTCGTCGCCGGACAACGTCACCGAGCTCCGCCGCGTGCTCAATGTTTTCTTTGGCGAGGAAGCAGTACTGTTCTCGCTTTTGGGTAACACGATGACGAATTATGAGAAAGATACTGAGCTGCTCAGGATGTTGGGGGAGCGGTTGCTCCGTCAGCAGGACCGATTCGTCTTGGAGATCGCGACCACGGAACAGCTCAATGGGGCACTGGCCCAACAGGCCGCCGATGAGTACGGGAGCAGTCGTACTTTCCGTGAGTTCATCACCAGCGCACTCATGCACTATACTGACCTGCACATAGATATGGAAAGCGTTCTCTTTCAGGGCGGCGTTGAGAGTGACCGGGCTCTCTTGACCAAGGTCATATATCGGAACCGGACAGGGCAGGATATCCGCATTACGCTTCCAGGTCGTGACCATGTTTCTTTTCCTCAGCAGGACACGATTCTCCTTGGCGTGAGCCGGAAGTATGTGCGGGACCACCTGGAATCGCTGCTGGCCGAGAGCGGCGTACGCATGTTGCGCAGCAGCCACTCTGACTTCGGTGGTAGCGCGGACTTCGGTGGCAGCGCGCACAACGGGCTGGGGTTCGGCATGGACCTGCTGGTTCTTGCGGCGAGTCCGGAGGTCACCCTCCCGGAGCCGAACAACGCTGACAACGTCTGGCGCCTCCCGAGGAGGTGACGGTTCGCATGTCCCGGTCGTCGCTCATTGCGGTGGTCACGTTTAGTAGTGTGGCCTTCTCGGCGGTGATGAGCATCGTCTGGTTCTTCGCCATGTCCGGTGCAGCGAGGTTCGCGCCCGCAGTCCATTTATTTGGGTTGCTTGGCGGTCTGACCGGTGTTCTCGTCGGACGCCGGGCCTCCGCGCGAGAGCGCCGTCATCTTGCGTTGACGACCCTGATTGACGAGCTTCGAAGGGACGCATCCATCCTTGCTGACCCGCAGTACGCGCCAAGCAAGGAGACGCCGAGACCGCGTGTTTATCCTCGGTTGCCGGTGTCGGCTACGGATGCCGCACTGGCTTTGGGCGCGCTGGCCGAGCGAGGCGACGACGAACTACTCCGGCGTCTGCATAACTGGCGAGACGAAGTCAACGGATTCAATCGGCGACTTGAATTGACCGAGTTTCTCGGCTTCAGCTCCGGGAACCCTACAGAGATAGCGGATTTCGAACGCGCCCTGCACCGCGGTGACGGCTATTTACACCAGATCCGCCGCGATCTCCGAGAGCTGTGGGATTACCTCGCTGTGAATTACCAGGTCACATCGGAAAATCAGGTCACATCGGAAAGCTAGCAAAGTGCGGCATGTTGTCCGCACGGTCACGCAGCGCAGCTTGGGGCCTGCCCGGGCCAGTGCGCATCGAGGCGGGTCTCGTCCGCCCCACCGGGCCATCCCTGCTTCCCTGCTGCCTGGATCAACCCGCCGTCCCGCGCCTTGTTCAGGTTGACAGGTGCCGCGGTGCGGACGAGCGACAGCTACTCTCGCGGTCGGCATTCCACAGATCGTCGTCCACGTACCCCAGGCCATGCAGCCTCACTACATCAGATGAGGTATCCCGGGATGGTTTCTACATCTGTGGTTTTATTGTCGCCCATGGGGGTTGTCTCCGAGCGGGACAAGAGTAACATTACCGACGAATCGATTGGGACTGCAACATGCGTTGCCGCTGAGGTATGGGAGACCACGATGATCTTCTGTGAGGAGCCTTCCGTATGTGAGGCTCAGAGGAGCACCCATGTGCAGTCACTGCCCAGGCGTACTATAATAGCTGCCATGACACTTCTTGTGGCCATTGCCGCTGCCGCTCTAGTGCCCGCGAGCAACCATACCTCATCCCCCTCGGATCGCTTTGTCCTCGCCTGTGGTAGCACGCCGGGTCCCTGTATAAATCATCTCTCCGGGGCTGCCCTGTCGGACCTGCGGACGTAACGTTGATGTCTAGGACGGCAGACGTAACGGTGAAACTGTCCGTCAGTGTGGTTCGCCGTGCTAGCGATTTCCTGTCGCAGTATAAGGGAATCCGATGAGAACTCCTGGTTGGATACCGAAAAGGTTCTGCATGCCACCGCCGTTGACGCAACGGGATACGTTGCTGTTCTCGGCGCTCATCATCTTCAACATCTTCGTTTTTTCTGCCTGGCTTGAGTTAGGTCAGGTGGCGACCAGACCATGGTTGCTCCTCGCGTGGTTGTACGGGCTGGTCGCGCTCGTACCGTTGGCCTGGCGGGACCAGGCACCGGTGGCTGTCTTCATCACGCAGTGGGTGCTCACCGTGGTCGCCTGGCCGTTCATGCCTCACTACCTCCCTATGGTCGGTATCTCGGTCGCTCTGTACTCGGTTGCCGTCCATCAGGACAGGAGGGTGTCGCTGCTGGCGTTGCTGGCGTCCTCCGTTCCCATCGGGCTTGAAGTCGCCGCAGCATTATTCATCAATAACCCTGGCCATGCCTCGTACGAGGCATTCGTCACCAATGGGGTACTTATTATTGTCGCGGCTGGCTGGGCGTGGGGTCTGGGCCGGGTGACCCAGGCCAACC
>JAFAXZ010000338.1 GCA_019240665.1 Pseudonocardiales bacterium
GATTCCTGCGGAACTCTCCGAGTGTGGAACGGTGAGGCCGACGGTCATGGGTTCCCGGAGCACCGCTCGGCACAGCGGCGTGGCGTCGCAGGTCTTCGCCACATGCCAGGCCCGGCGCAGTATCATCCGTGCCCGCTTATGTTCACCGAGCGCGTGGTGCACGTGGCCGAGCTCCACTAGGGCACGAGCAAGCTCGAAACGGTCCCCGCAGCTTTCGAAGATGTCCACGGCCTCTGTGAGCAGTTGCGGCCGTCGGCTCGCCTGGCTGCCTACTGCTAACAGCCGTAACGACATGCCACGAGTGCGGGAGCCGTCGGTACCCGGCTTTGCCAACTGGTCGAAAATGAGCCGTTTGGCTTGGTCCTGATTGCCCAGGCACAACCACGCTTCGGCGGCGCTGGTCCGCCACGGCACGAATCCGGGCATGTCCAGCCCCCAGCCGCGCATGAGTTCGCCGCACGAAAGGAAATCCGCAAGCGCGGCGTGGTGGTGGTTCATGGCGAGGTAGTGGTGCCCTCGCGCGTGCAGGTAGTGCAAGCCGTATCGGCTCCGGAACATGGTCTCGGGAACCGGTTGAGTGACGTGCTTGGCGGCTTCTTCGTAATCGCCTCTCTTGGTGGCAGCCAGGATAAGGCAACCGAGCGGGAACCCGACGGCCACCCCCCATGCCTTCGGCGACATGTGGGTCATCGCGGCCTGCGCGTGTTTGACCGCCGCGCGGAGATCTCCCTGTCGAAGAGCGATTTCCGACCTGACTGCGCCAAACGTCGCCTGCCATGTCGGCGCCTGACGAGTGGTGGCTTCAGTCAACAGCCGTTCACACCAGCCCGCGGCGGCGCTGGTCCGGCCGGTGTAGATCAACGTCAGGAGAGCGAGCAACGCCGGCTCCTCGGCCCATGGCGTCGCGTGACTGAGGTGCACCTCCTGCAGGAAGCACTCGGCATGGACGACGGCGTTGTAGTAATCCCCTCGGGTCAGGCCTTCTGCCAGCGCCGCAGTCGAGCGCAGCCAGGGATCCGTCGTGAGTCGTACCAAGGTGTTTTTATCGTTCACCGGTTTGCGCGGTAGGTGGTTCCTGCGCTCCAGCGACGGGTAGACACAGCCAATCCACAACTCGACGTCGCGAAGTTCTGTGGTGACCTCATCATGTGCACCGAGGCTCACGCCACGCACCCAGTTCAGAACTTCGACTGCTTCGGTGATCTGGCCGTGCCAGATCATCTGTCGGATCATCGCGATGGCGTCGCGGGGATTCAACTGGTCCGCGCGCATGCCCGCAACCAACGGCGTGAAGTGCCGTTGCGCGGTGGCGGGATTGATTTGCCACTCGGCTCTGGCTTGTTTGGCCCGGATGGCGAGCTTGCTCCTGTCGTCGGAAAGGGCTCGCCCAGCCAACGCCAGACAGTCAACGGCCAGCGCGACTTCGTCGACAAATAGCGCCTGGTCGGCCGCTTCCACCAGAACACCGATAGTCCATGGATCATCGATGTGGCCCGCGCTGACAAGATGTCGGGCAACCGAGATGGCCAGCGCCCCCCGATCATGCCGCAGCCGGGCGGCGCGGCGATGCAGATCTGCCCGGTCCTGCGTCGGCACATCGTCCAGCACTGCCAGTTCGCCGGCCGGATGCCGGAATGCCCCGCGCTCAAGGAGACCCGCGGCTGCCATCAATTCCACGGCCATCGCTGCCACCTCGGGACCGGCCCCGATCAACTCACCCAGCTCCGCCGACGACGCGTCTGCACCGAGCACCGCCAGGCCGCGAGCAACGTCAAGTACGACGCGTTCACAGCGGTACAGGCAGTTCACCAGTGCCTGTCGGTAGTGTCGACCCGGGCCCGGGCCAGTGGCGTTGTGGTCTTCGAGTAGCGCTTGCACGAGCGTCGGATTACCACCGCTGACCGCGTAAAAGTCCTCTGTGAATGCACGTGCCTGTTCGCGCCCCTGGTGCTGGGCAAGCAGGCTGGCGACACCCGCCTTGGACAATGGCGCCAGATTCATATGATGGCAGTGTGACAACTGGTGGAGTTCGGCATGGAGCGACGAACGCGCGGATGGCAACCGCGTGGCCTCAGTGAAAACCACCAGTACCCGGGCCGAACGCACTCGGCGGATCAGGTATAGCAGGCCATGCAGGGACGAGACATCCGCGTGCTGGACGTCATCGATTCCGATCAGAACAGACTTGTCCCTGGTTAACTCCAGCAGTACGAGGAATAGGCCATGGAAAACGTGTGCCATAGCAGGCTCGACGGCGCCGGCAGCGTAGTTGCTGGAAATAGAGATGGACGTACCGCCCTCCAGTAGGCGGGCTACTCGTTCCCGAAAATCTGGCGGAACTTCAACGTTGTGGAAAAGCTGGCTGAGAACTCCCATGGGAAGCATGCTCTCGGCTTGAGAGCAGACGGCGTTCAAGAAAAGAGATCCAGTATCAACGGCACGTTCGGCGAAGGCTCTCAGTAATGCGGTCTTACCATGCGCCACTGAGCCCTCGACCAGGACAAACTGGCCATTCCCGGCTTGACAATCAACCAGCAGGCGGTCGAGAGACGCTAAGTGCTCATCCCGCTCGGCCAGTGTCATCAGTTGCCTCCCGTCGGCATGACGCGTCCCGCCGGTGCAGCCTGAATTCCATACGTTAGGCACCACTGTATGACGCTATGGAAGGCGAGGCAGAACCGATGTTCCAGTTATCATCCATTGCCCGACCATCCACCGACCATCACCTGGAGCGCCGACACGCTGGTGTGGCGACGTGAACTGGCGCTGACCGTCGTCTCGGTGAACGGCTCGTGGCCGGTCCTGGCCGCCGAGACAGGGAACCCGCGCCAAGTCCCGACCTGACGAGTGCAGGCATGACAGGACAGACCACGCCAACACCGCAGAGGAGCAGCCCGAGCACGGAGTGCCGTGCCCGGATGCACGAGATTGGCTTTGGTGAAAGCGATCTATGTCAGTTCAGTTCTTGGCACGGCCTAGCTGCTGATCGATGAATTCCAAGACCTCCGAGGTCGTCGCTGTCTGGATTCTGTCCGCTGCGTCAGAACTTTTCTCGGTCGGCGTGGCGTCGCGCCACGTTGACATGATTCTCTGCAATCGTGCTGTGATGGCAGCACGGCTCCCGTCATTCTCGGAAATTCCCAGTAGGGCTGTTTCTAGATTGTCCAGATCGGTAAGGACACGGGCCGGGGTAGTCTTCGGCCCTGCAGATAGCTCGTTTCGCAGCAGTCGTGACAGAGCGGCAGGTGTCGGGTAGTCGAAGAGCACCGTAGCTGGCAAGCTAATACCCGTGGCGGCGGCGATTCGGTTGCGCAGCGCGACGGCGGTCAATGAGTCGAATCCCATATCCTTGAACGCACGGAGCGTCTCGGTCGCCTCGCCTGCTGAATGGCCCAGAACGATAGCCGCATGTGTCCGCACTAGGTCGAGTAGCAGGCGCTCCTGGTCGGCTTCGGACAACCCGGCGAGGCGATCGACCAGCGACTCCTTGGCCGGCAGACCGTCGTGCGCAACTCCTCGTCTTCTCGGTACGAGGGCGAACAGTGAACCGGTCATCTCAGCGCTGGGCAGAGTCAGCTGCTGGAGCGCAATCGGACGCAGCTGAACCGATCCGATCGTCAATACTGGTTGACCGGTCCCCTCGATTACCCGCAGCGACACCGCACCCGATTCCCCGGGTACCACCCGCACTCGCACTGCCAGCGCGCCCGAGGCGTGCAGCGCCACGTCATGCCAACGCCAGGGCAGCATCACGTGATCGGGGTGCTCAGCCTCGGGGATTGGCACAGCCCGCAACACGGCCTCCCACAGAGCCGGGTGCAGTCCAAACAGGCTCGCTTGGTCGTGGTGCTCCTGCGGCAGACTCACTTCGGTGAACACTTCCTCGCCCCGACATGTGGTAGCCGGTTCGGGACCGCTGGGGACGGGAGTGAGCAATCCACGAGCGTGGCAGGTCCAGGTCGCGGTGGGGAGGGCCTCATCGGACAGGGAGTGGATGCTCACCGCCCGCCGCCCGCTCGGGTCGGGATCTCCCACACTGAGCTGGATCCGCACCGCGCCCCGCTGGGTCAGCAGCAGCGGCGCTTCGATCACCAACTCCTCCACCACCGGGCAGTCCAGCTCATCACCGGCGCGGATGGCCGACTCAACGAACACAGTTCCCGGGACCACCACCGTCCCGGACACCACATGCTCGGCCAGCCACGGGTGGGTGGCCAGCGACAGCCGGGCGGTGAACACCACACCCTCCCCCTCAGCCAACCCCACCACCGCACCCAACAGCGGGTGATCCACCACATCGAGCCCGAGCTCCGGGGCCGCCCCGGTTACCGTCGAAGCGGCCGACTCCACCCAGTAACGCTGATGCTGAAAGGCATACGTCGGGAGCCCCACCCGCCGGCCGGCACCGGTCATGGCCTGCCACCGCACGGGCACACCGCGGACAAAGAGTTCAGCGGCGCTGGAGAGCACCCCTGTTACTTCAGCGTCTCGGCGCAGCCCGGCGAGTACTGAGATATCGGTGCTGTGGTCGTGGTCGAGGCATTCGTGTACGAGGCCGGCCAGCACGCTCCCGGGACCGATTTCGATAAATGAGCGCACGCCGGTGGCACGCGCGCAGCTGACCCCATCGGCGAATCGTACCGGCTGGCGCGCATGCTCAGCCCAATACTCAGGGTTCCCAAGGACGGTTTCATTGACGAGTTCCCCGGTCACGTTCGAGACCACCGGGATTTGTGTGGTCCCGAACGATAATCCCCGCACCGCGTCGTGGAGCTCGTCGAGTATCTCGTCCATACCGGGTGAATGGAACGCGTGACTGACCCGTAGGCCGCGAGTGCGCCACCCCCGCCGGACGCATTCCTGCAGCACCCTCGCCACTGCCTGGTCATCCCCGGAGATGACCACTGAGGTGGGGCTGTTCACCGCCGCGATCCCCACCCGGTCCGCGCGCTGAGCCAACAGCGGGGACACCTCCGTTTGCGGAGCGGCCACGGCGGCCATACGGCCGCCTCGTGGCAGTGCCTGCATCAGCCGGCCCCGGGCAGCCACCAGGGCGCACGCGTCGGGCAACGACAACACCCCTGATACGTGCGCAGCTGTGATCTCTCCCACCGAGTGGCCCATCACGACATCCGCCCGTATTCCCCAGGATTCCATCAAGCGATACAGGCCTACTTCGACGGCGAACAGTCCAGCCTGGGTAAACACCGTCTCATCCACCAGGCCGCGGTCGGCGGTCCCGAACACCACATCCCGCACCGGCCATTCCACGTGATCAGCTAGGTGCGCATCCAGCACGGCACACGCGGTGTCGAACGCCTCGGCGAACACCGGGTAGGCCTGGTGCAATTCCTGGCCCATCCCCGCGTACTGGCTTCCCTGACCCGAAAACATCACCCCGACACCGCCCAGGTCCCCGATCGCCGTGCCTGAGATCACTCCGGACGCTGGCTGGCCGTGTGCTAAGGCCCGCAGCCCGGTCAGTGCTGTGGGTCGATCGGGGGCGAGCACCACGGCGCGGTCGGTCAGCATTGCCCGGGTGGACACCAGTGACCACCCCACATCAGCCAGACGAAGCTGCGGTTGGTCGTGCACAAACGTCGCCAGTCGATCCGCCTGACCGCGTAGCCCTGCGATTCCCCGGCCCGAGATCACCAGCGGCAGCACCCGACCCGGACCCTGTTCCTGCGGTGCAGGGTCGAGAGCGGGGTTGGGGTCGGTGACGTGTTCGAGGATCAGGTGGGCGTTGGTTCCGCTGACTCCGAAGGAGGACACTGCCGCGCGGCGGGGATGAGCGGCGTCGGGCCACGGTTGGGGCTGGGTGAGCAGGGCGACGGCACCAGCTGACCAGTCCACTGTAGAGGATGGGGTGTCCACGTGTTGGGTGGGGGGCAGGATGCCGTGGTGCATGGCCATCACCATTTTGATCACTCCGGCGACCCCGGCGGCGGCTTGGGTGTGACCGATGTTGGATTTCAGAGATCCCAACCACAGTGGTTGATCCACCGGTCGGTCTTGCCCATAGGTGGCCAACAGGGCCTGGGCCTCGATGGGGTCCCCCAGCGTGGTGCCGGTGCCGTGGGCCTCCACCACATCGATGTCTCCACCACAGAGCCCGGCATTGGCGAGTGTTTGGCGGATCACCCGTTGCTGGGCGGGGCCGTTCGGGGCGGTCAGCCCATTAGAGGCACCATCCTGGTTCATCGCCGATCCGCGCACCACCGCCCACACCGGATGCCCCAGCTTGTGAGCAACCGATAACCGCTCTAACAACAGCACACCCACACCCTCAGACCACGATGTCCCATCAGCGGCAGCCGCGAATGACTTACACCGGCCATCCGGCGCCAATCCACGCTGCCGGGAGAACTCAGCAAACCCACGCGGTGTGGCCATGACTGTCGCGCCGCCGGCCAAGGCCATGGAACATTCACCCTGCCGCAACGACTGGACCGCAAGGTGAATTGCCACTAGCGACGATGAACACGCCGTGTCCACCGTAATCGCTGGACCCTCCAGACCCAACGTATACGCCACCCGACCCGACACAACACTTCCCGACATACCTGTGATCCGGTATCCCTCCAGGTCGCCGGCGGTCTGACGCATGCAATCGTCGTAGTCGTGACTGGTGACACCTATGAATACGCCGAAATTCTTACCCTGAACCGAGGTTGGGTCGATCCCTGCTCGTTCGAAGACTTCCCACGATGTTTCCAGCAGCAATCGTTGCTGCGGGTCCATCGCCAAGGCTTCGCGCGGCGAAATACCAAAGAATCCTGCATCAAAACCGGCGACATCGGCGAGGAACCCGCCCTCACGCACGTATGACTTCCCTGCCCGATCAGGGTCCGGGTCAAACAAGCCATCCAGATCCCACCCGCGATCTGTCGGGAACCCAGAAATCGCATCTACCCCGTCGGCCACCAAGGCCCACAAATCCTCCGGCGAACACACCCCGCCCGGCAACCGACACGCCATCGCGACAACCGCCACCGGATCATCAGACACGGAAACAACGGACATCGGGGCAGCCGGAGGTACTTGGATACCCCGCAGCTGACTAAAGAGATAGTCAGCGAGAGCGCATGGTGTGGGGTAATCGAATACCAGGGTTGCCGGCAGGCGAAGACCCATAACCCTGTTGAGCCGGTTGCGCAGTTCCACGCCGGTCAGTGAATCGAGTCCCAACTCCTTAAACGCCCGGGAATCGTCGATGGCATCCGCGCTCGCGTGTCCGAGTACCGTGGCAGTTTCGACGCGGACCAGATCGAGCACGGCTTGGCCCCGGTCAGCCTCAGACAGCTCAGTCAGCCGCTGGACGAACAAGTCGCCGGTCACCGGGCTGTCCTGCACAGTTCGGCGGCCACGGGAAACCATTCCACGGAGCAACGGCGGCACGGAGCCATGACGTGCGGCCAGGACGGCGGTGTCCAGGCTCATGGGTATCAGCATGGGATTGTCGGCCTGTAACGCCGCGTCGAACAGCGCGACGCCTTCGTCGGGTGATAGTGGTCGTAGGCCGTTGCGTGCCATGCGCGCGTGATCGGCTTCGGCTAGTTGCTTTGTCATGCCGCTGGTGGGAGCCCATAATCCCCATGCCAGCGATAGTGCTGGTAGTCCGTCGGCTCGGCGTTGGTGGGCTAGGGCGTCGAGGTAGGCGTTGGCTGCGGCGTAGTTGGCTTGTCCTGGACTGCCGAGTATCCCGGCGGCGGAGGAGAACAGGACGAACATGGTCAGTGTGGTGTGCTGGGTCAATTCGTGCAGATGAATAGCGCCGTTGATTTTGGGGGCGAATACGGTGTCGAGGTGGTGCGGGGTCAGCGTGGCCAGTACGCCATCGTCGAGTACGCCAGCGGTGTGGATGATTCCGGTGAGGGGGTGCTGGGCGGGGATGTGGGTGATGGCCTGGGCCAGGGCGTGACGGTCGGCGACGTCGCAGGCGATGATCTGTGCGTGGGCGCCTAGCTCGGTCAGTTCGGTGGTGAGGGCGTGGGCCTGCGAGGTGTGCGGCCCTTGTCGGCTGAGTAGCAGGAGGTGTTGGACGCCGTGGTGGGTGACCAGGTGGCGGGCCAGCGCTGCGCCCAGCGTTCCGGTTCCTCCGGTGATCAGCACGGTGCCGTGGGGGCCGGTCTTCGCATCAGCAGCGGGGTCCTGGATGGAGGTGGCGGGGGTCAGGCGGGGAGCCCAGGCGGTGCCGTTGCGCAGCGCAATCTGCGGTTCGTTACCGGCCAGCACCGCGCCCACCCTCGCGCTTGCGTCCTCGGTGCTGGTGTTGGTGTCGACGTCCACGTCGAGAAGGGTGATGCGGTCGGGTTCTTCGGACTGGGCGGAGCGCACCAGTCCCCACACCGCCGCGGTCACGGGATTGTGACATCCTGGCCCCATTCCGTGGTGGGTGAGCACCACCAGGCGGCTGGAGGTTAGTCCCGGTTGGGTGAGGAAGGCTTGCAGTGCGGCCAGCACCCGGCACACCACCGCCCGCACCTCACCATCCCCGCCGGGGCTGGTGTCCAGGACCACCACGCCGGGCGTCGTGCCCCGGGTATCCAGCAGGGATTCCAGCTGGCTGGCTGAGGACACCCACACCACAGGCCCTACGGCAGCCACCCTTGATGGGGGTGTTGGCACCTGGACCCAGTCCAGGATGAACAGTGAACCCCCCGCCCCAGCGCTGGGCACAGCCAGCTGCTGGCGCGTGATCGGGCGAAATACCAACGACTTCAGCGAGGCCACCGGGTGACCAGACTGGTCAGCCAACTGCAGCGACACCACCCCGGCCCCGGCCGAGACCGCACGCACCCGCACCACCGACGCCCCCGACGCATGCAGCGCGACCCCGTTCCAGGAAAACGGCAACCGGACTTGTCCGTCCGGGGTGGCCACGTTCTGTCCCGCGAAGGTACTGGCGTGCAGCGCACACTCCCACAACGCCGGGTGCAGACCGAACCTGCCTGCATCCTGCATTTGCTCTTCGGACAGCGTGATTTCGCCGAATATTTCCTCGCCGCGCCGCCACACTGCCCGCAACCGCTGGAACTGGGGGCCGTAGGTGAGTCCGTCCGCTGCGAAGTCCTTATAGAGACTGTGGATGTCCACCGGATCCGCATCTGGCGGCGGCCACGCTGAAAAGCCAAAGTCAGGTGCCGCGGTGACCGGTGACAGGAAGCCGCTGGCATGGCATGTCCAGGAAACGACAGAAGCAGCGTCCGATGGGCCGGAGTACATGGTCACCGAACGCCGGCCATCGGAGTCCGGGCTCCCCACACTCACCTGCATCTGGAGTCCACCGTGTTCGGGCAACACCAGTGGTGCCTCGATTACCAACTCGTCGAGCACGGCACAGCCGACCTCGTCACCGGCACGGATCGCCAATTCCACTAGCGCGACACCTGGGAGGACCACGGTGCCGAATACGATATGATCAGCGAGCCACCGGTGGGTGGCCAGCGATAATCGGCTGGTCAATACCACGCCATCGGTATCAGGGAGTGTGACCACCGCGGCCAGCAGTGGGTGATCCGCAGCGCTCAACCCTGCGGAGGACAGGTCCCCCACCTGGGGTGGCGACTCCGGCCAGTAACGTTGCCGTTGGAAGGCGTACGTCGGAAGGTCGACTCGTCGGCCCTCACGTCCCACGACCGGCCACCGCACGGGCAGGCCGCGGACGAACAGTTCGGCGGCGGAGGTGGTGAATCGCTGAAGGGTGCCGTCGTCGCGGCGGAGGGTCCCGGTGACCACGGCAGGGCCGGAGTCGATCTCATCGAGGATTTCTTGAACGCTGGTGGTCAGTACCGGATGGGCACTGACCTCAACAAATGCCCCACATCCTTCCGTAATCAGGTCGCGCACGGCTGCATCAAACTTGACCGGCTCACGTAAATTCCGGTACCAGTAATGTCCGTCCATTCTAGTGGTATCAAGCCAGCCACCATCGACTGTGGAATACAGCGACACCTGTCCCCACTGTGGGCGAATATCCCCTAGTAACTCCGACAACTCCTTACGGATCTCGTCAACATGCGCGGAATGCCCTGCGAAATCCACTCCTGGTAGTCGCCAACGGAGCATGCGCTTCGCGGAAAGTCGAACCTCGAACTCTTTTATCGCATCGGTATCGCCCGACACGGTCACCGATGCCCGCCCGTTGGTCGCGGCTATCCACAACCGGTTCTTAAAGTCATGCAGCAGCTCGCGCACCTCGTCATAGGGCGCCACCACTGATATCATTGCCCCATTACCGGCCAGCCGGTCACTGACCAAACGGCTTCGCAGTGCCACCACGCGGGCGGCGTCCTCCAACGACAAACAACCAGCTATGCACGCTGCGGCAATTTCGCCTTGGGAATGGCCGATCACGGCATCGGGGTGGATCCCGATCGAGGACCACAGGTGGGTCAGCGACACCATGACCGCCCAAGACACGGGCTGCACCACCTCGACTCGGGCCAGTGCTGTGGCATCGCCTAACACTTCGGTCAGTGACCAGTTCACCCAGGGCGCCAGTGCCGATGCGCACTGATTCATTGATTCGGCAAACACTGGTGCACAGCGCAGCAATTCCTGGCCCATGCCTACCCATTGTGCACCCTGACCAGGAAAGACAAACACCACCTTGCCCGTGACATCCGCCATGCCCGTCACTACCCCCGGAGTGAACTGGCTGCGCGTTACTGCCTGCAATCCGGTCAGCGCCGCTTGTCGATCGGTGGCGACCACCACAGCGCGATCGTCCAATATCGCTCGGGTGGACACCAACGACCACCCCACATCAGTAAGACTGATCTCCGGATGTTCGCCGATAAATGAGGCCAGTCGATCCGCCTGTGCGCGCAGTCCCGGTACTCCACAGCCCGACACCACCACTGGAACCACATCATCAACAGGCCCGGAAAACACGTCATTTAACTCCACCATCGGCGCCTGCTCAAGAATCACGTGAGAATTAGTGCCACTCGCGCCGAATGCTGATACGGCGGCACGGCGAGGACGACTTGTCTCCGACCATTCCCGTTCCTGAGTCAGCAATTTCATAGTACCGGCTGACCAGTCCACCTTCGATGACGGGGACTCCACGTGCAGTGTTCGGGGCAGCATCCCGTGCCGCATCGCCATCACCATTTTGATCACACCGGCCACCCCCGCCGCAGCCTGGGTGTGACCGATGTTGGATTTTACCGAGCCCAGCCACAACGGACAATCTGCCAACCGCTCCGGTGCATACGTCGCCAGGAGCGCTTCCGCTTCGATCGGGTCTCCCAACGTGGTCCCGGTGCCGTGGGCTTCCACCACGTCGATATCTCCAGCGGACAGTCGGGCGTTTTTCAGTGCCTGCCGGATCACCCGCTGCTGCGATGGACCGTTGGGGGCGGTCAACCCGTTGGAGGCACCATCCTGGTTGACCGCGCACCCTCGTACTACCGCCAATACAGGATGCCCCAATTTGTGAGCAACCGACAACCGCTCCAAGAGGACCACACCAACACCCTCGCCCCAGGCAGTCCCATCAGCACCAGCCGCGAAAGACTTACACCGACCGTCTTGAGCAAGTGCACGCTGCCGGGAGAACTCGATGAACGTGCCTGGCGTGGCCATGACCGTCACGCCGCCAGCCAAGGCCATCGAACATTCGTCCTGCCGCAACGACTGCACCGCAAGATGAATCGCCACCAACGACGACGAGCACGCTGTATCTACCGTGATCGCCGGGCCCTCCAACCCCAACGTATACGCCACTCGGCCGATGGCGGCGCTGCCCGAACTACCCGTGCCGAGATATCCTTCGAATTCCTCTGGAATTGAATGTAACCGAGTTCCGTAGTCATGGTTGATGACACCGCCGAACACACCGATGTCCTTGCCCCGAACCGAGGTCGGAACGATCCCCGCTCGCTCAAAAGCCTCCCATGACGTCTCCAACAACAACCGCTGCTGCGGATCCATCGCCAACGCCTCACGCGGCGAGATCCCAAAAAACCCGGGATCGAACAACGTCATATCGTGCAGAAAACCGCCTTCGCGCACGTACGACTTGCCCGCTCGATCAGGATCCGGATCAAACAAGCCCTCCAGATCCCACCCACGATCCGTCGGAAACCCTGAGATCGCGTCCACCCCGTCCGCCACCAAGGCCCACAGATCCTCCGGCGAACACACCCCACCAGGGAATCGACACGCCATCGCCACAATGGCGATCTGCTCAGCTGACTCAGCTGCCAACCTGGTGTGTTGCTGGCGCAGCCGTTCGTTCTCTTTGAGGGAAGCGCGAAGTGCTTCGACGAGCTGATCCTGAGAGATCGTCACGGGTATCCTCCACACTCGAAGGTCGCATCAGCGGAATGTTGCGGGGATGAGCACCAGATCGTGCCGGGGCGCTATTTCGAGTTTCTCGGAGCGGACTAGCTTCAGTGTTCGGTGCTGCTCAACGCTCGCCGCACGAGATCAGCAGCATCCATCGTGTCAATGAGATCGGTTTCGTGGTCGTTTCGTGGCGCCGATTCGACATCACTGGAGTCGGCAAGCCGCAACAGCGTATCCAGGATCCCTGCCTCCTTGAACCGATCGAACGGCACTGTTCCCAACGCCTTGCGAATTTCGTCCTCGCGTACGCCAAGCGCGTCGTCTGGGGTGGGGTCCGGAAATAGCTCCGCTTTTATCCGATTGGCAAGGTCAGTTGGCGTTGGATGGTCGAACGCGACGGCGACCGGCAACCGTAGGCCAGTAGCTCTGCCTAGCCGATTGCGCAACTCGACCGCCATGAGCGAGTCAAAGCCTACGTCCCGGAACGACTGGCGCGCTCCTACCGAATCCGCTGTGGAGTACCCGAGCACTGCGGCGGCCTCGATCCGCACAAGATCGATCAGGGCATGACGTCGTTTGTCTTCTGGGAGTTTATGTAGTCGGGTGGCCAGGGACTCGTCCGCCGCAACAGCCGAGTTCGCTACGCGCCGGTCTTGCCTGACTAGCCCACGCAACAACGGCGGCACCACATCACCGTCACCACCTGCCATCGACAGATCCATCCGCATCGGCACCAGCACCGGATTGCCGACCCGCAACGCCGCGTCAAACAACTCCATTCCCGCACCCAAGGACAACGGCCGCAACCCACCACGTGCCCGACCGACACCAGCCTCGCCTAACCCTGCGGTCATCCCGCCAGCCCACAATCCCCACGCCAATGACACTGCCGGCAGGCCGTCAGCACGGCGTTGACATGCCAGTCCATCCAGGAAGGCATTAGCCGCCGCGTAATTCGCCTGCCCCGCGCTGCCCAATATCCCGGCGGCGGAGGAGAACAGGATGAACATGCCCAGATTGGTGTTTTTGGTGAGATCGTGGAGGTTGCGGGCACCGTCGACTTTGGCGTGGAAGACGGTATCAACGTGGTGTGGTGTCAATGTGGTGAGCACGCCATCATCGAGCACCCCGGCGGCGTGAATCACTCCGGTGAGGGGATACTTCCCGGGGATCTCGGCGATCACTTCGGCCAAGGCATGACGGTCAGCCACATCACACGCAACCACCCGCGCCTGCGCCCCCAGGTCGGCCAACTCCGCGGCCAGTGCGCCAGCGCCAGGGGCGTCGGGACCCCGTCGGCCCACCAACACCAACCGCTGCACTCCATGCCGGGTGACCAGGTGGCGAGCCAGCGCACCGCCCACCACCCCCGTTCCCCCAGTGATCAACACTGTCCCGTCCGCACCCACTTCACAACGGGCAGCGCTGTTCTCGATGGTGGCTGTCGCCCGGGTGAGGCGAGGCACCCACACCACACCGCCGCGCACCGCCATCTGCGGCTCATCACAGGCCAGCACCGAGGCCACCATCGTGTTCAGTTTCTCGGTCCCGGTGTCCACGTCGAGGAGCACGATCCGGCCGGGTTCCTCGGACTGCGCCGACCGCACCAACCCCCACACCGCCGCGGCCACCGGATCGACGCATCCTGGGCCCATTCCCTGGCGCGTGAGCACCACCAGGCGACAACGGGCCAATCCGGGCTGTGCCACGAACGTCTGCAGTACCGCCAGCACCTGGCACACCACTGCCCGCACATCCCGACCAGTGCCGGTATCGATTACCACCACACCGGGCGGTCCATCACCGGTATTCAGCAGCGATTCCAACTCGCCAGCCCACGACACCCACACCACGCTGCCCGCAGCATCCACTCCCGGCGGCATCGGCATCGGCACCTCAACCCACTCCATCCCCAGCAGCGAACGAGCCACCCCACCGCTGGGCAGCGTCAGTTGCTCAATCGAAACCGGGCGGGACACCAACGACTCAATCGCTGCCACCGGCGCGCCGGTGGCGTCCGCTAGCTGCAGCGACGCTTCCTCGCGACCATTCGATACCAAACGAACCCGAAGCGCCGAAGCCCCGGAGGACCACTCTTGAATCCCCCGCCAAGCAAAAGGCAACCTGACGCGTTCTTCGACGCGCTCGTCCCATCCACCCAGGGTGATGGCCTGCAGCGCGGCATCCAGCAACGCCGGATGTATGCCAAACCTGGCGGCATCCTGTTGTTGCTGTTCCGGCAGTGCGACTTCAACGAAGAGCTCATCACCGCGCCGCCACGCGGCTCGCAAGCCACGGAACACTGGGCCGTAGTGGTAGCCAGACTCGATCAGGTCGTCATAGAAGCTGCTGACATCCACCGGAGCCGCCCCGACCGGCGGCCACGCCGAAAACTCGAACGACGGCGGCTTGCCTGCTGCGGCGAGTACACCGCTGACATGCCGCGTCCATGACGCCTCTGGACCGGTATTCTCCGGCCGCGAGTGCACGGTGACCATCCGTCGACCGTCCGCACCGGCGGCACCCACCGTGATCTGCAGCCGAACCCCAGATTCTGCGGGCAATACCAATGGCGCCTCGTTGACCAATTCGTCGACAATGTCGTACTCGACCTCATCACCGGCTCGGATCACCAGCTCCAGCAGCGCCGTGCCCGGAACGATCACGGTATTCAACACCGTGTGATCGGTAAGCCAAGGGTGAGTGCGAGCGGATAACTGGCCGATGAACACCGCCTGCTCGGTACCGGGCAGGTCCAACGC
>JAFAXZ010000105.1 GCA_019240665.1 Pseudonocardiales bacterium
AGACCAGACCTCACCACGTCGTGCCCTCCGGAGCCCGGCACACGCCCTCATGACCCTCCGGCAGCTGACAGTGCCACTCCCCATCCTCAGCCAAGCCGTTGATATGACCCAGCACACTACGACAACGCTGAAGCTCCACGAGGCAGAAATCTGGGGCGTATGTGGTTGTTGTGGTTCTTGTGAGTGTGAACATTGACATGGCGGCGGAGAGTAGCGACTCAGCCGCGCGAAGTCACACCTGATGCTTCACTCAAATGGACTACGGCCGTCAGATCAGACCGGCCTGCTCAGCATGTGCACGCGCAGATGCACGTGCACAAACACGTGCATCTGCGCGTGCCGAGGAGCGCGTCGATGCACGTGCAGATGCACCCTATCGAGGGACAGTGGCCGGCTGTGGCATCGAGGACGACGGGCTCGGGCGGTGAGCGCGCTTGAGGCCTACACACCGCGCCTACACACCGCGCTGACCACCAGCAGCACCACAGGGAACGCGCTGAGGATGCTGCTGGCATGGGCCGCAGCCACCGCCGTACTCGCCGCCCGTACCCTGCGCCTGTCCTTGAGCCTGCCTACCATCAACGTCGTGCGTGCCGCGCCCTCTCGAAACCGCTTACCGGCATACCTGGCACGGGCTACGGCGATCGCCGCGGTGATCACTCAGGCGGGCATCGCGGTGACCGGTTCGGTGGTACGGGTCACCGGCTCGGGACTGGGCTGCCCGACCTGGCCGCGGTGCTTCCCAGGCAGCTTGGTGCCGCAGCCGCATCCCGAGGTCGCCACGGTGCACCAGTGGATCGAGTTCGGCAACCGCCTGCTCACCGGCTTGGTCGGCCTCGTCGGGCTGGCCTGCCTGGTGGTCGCGGTGGCGGTCCGGCCCCGGCGCTGGCGGCTGGTATCGCTGGCCGCGACGATGCCCCTTGGTGTCGTGGTGCAGGCCGTCCTCGGCGGTGTCACGGTCCTGACCGGGCTGACCTGGTGGACCGTCGCCGTGCATTTTCTCGTGTCGATGGTGCTGGTATGGCTAGCGGTGCTGCTGGTCGCGGCCTTCACCGAGGGCGACGCGCCGCCGCGCTGGCACCTACCTGGGCCGCTGCGCGGCTTGCTGTACACCGCGACCACGGTGCTGGCGGCACTGCTGGTCGCCGGGACACTGGTGACCTCGGCAGGCCCACACGCGGGAAACACCGCCACTCCCAGGCTCACGGTGAGTGTCCCGGCGCTGACACAACTGCACGCCGACCTGCTCGTCGGCTTCCTCGGATTACTGGTCGGCCTGGGGTTTGCGTTGCGGGCAGCGGGAAGGGTGCCCGCCCGCACCTGGCGGCGGTATCTGGTACTGGTCTGTGTCGTACTCGCGCAAGGCACGTTAGGCGTCGTGCAATACCTCGCGGGGGTGCCTGAAGTCCTCGTGTCGCTGCACGTCCTGGGTGCCGCCTCGGTGGTCGTGGTGATGGCCGCGCTGTGGACGAGTTGCCGGGTCCGCGACGACCTGTTCGCCGTCACTGTCGGCAGCGCACGCCCACTGGCCAGCGCAGGCACCGGGTAGGCCGGCACCGCCTAGAGCCTCTAGGCTGTCTAGAGGCTCTAGATAGCGGGGTCGCTCCTGGCGAGTCGTGCTGGATTTGCTCAAGGGACGGCCCTCGGTCGCCGGGACCCGCTGCTCGGGCGACCCACACGCAGGCGCCAGCGTTGGGATAGGTTCGGCATCCGTGAACCTAGATCCTTCGGCCGAGCAGATCAGCGCCTACCTCGATTGGTACTTCGACCAGCGCCCGGTGCAGGCCGATGTGCTCGGCGCGGCCGGGTACGCTTACCGGCTCGGCGACTTCAGCGCCGCGGCCTTCGAGCGCCGTGAGCGGGACACCACCGGATGGCTGGCCCGCTTCGAGGATGAGCCGGACGGGATTGACCGCGACCTCGTCGTCTCCGCGCTGCGCGGGGACCTGCTGATGGCCGCCTGGCCTGCCTGGCAGCGCGACCCGGCGGTGTATCTCTTCCCGGTGTTCAGCGGCTTGCTGCTGCCGTTCCTGCACCGGCTGCGCCCCGAGCCGGAACTGGTGGAGGGGGTGGTGGCACGGCTGGCGGAGGTGCCCGAGGTGCTCGCGTCGTGTCGGCACAACCTGGACCCCGAGTTGTCCGCTCCACGGCTGGTCCGTCGTGCTCTCGGGCAGGCTACGGCTGGCCCGGCGTTCCTGCGCGACTCACTGCTCGCCGAGGTCAGCGATCCGGCGCTGCGGGCTCGCCTGGCGGACGCGGCCGAGCCTGCGGTGCAGGCGTTCGAAGAGACCGCCGGCTTTCTCGCCGACTTCGCCGAGCGTGCCACCGGCGACTGGCGGATGGGCGAGACGCTCTACTCGGCACTCCTGACGCGCAGTGAGCTACTCGACTACGGAGCCGACGAGCTGCACCGCCGGGGCATCGCGGCCTGGAACGCGCTTGATGCGCAGATGCAGGAGCTGGCGCCTCGAGTGCCCGGCGGCAGCTCCGACTGGCGGGCCACCATGCGCGCCCTGCAGGATGATCATCCTCCCACGTTGCAGGCGATGCGCGCGGCGTACGAGTCCGAGACCGCGCGAGCCCGGGCGTTCCTCGTCGACCGCAAGCTAGTGACCTTCGCCGACGGCGAGCAGTGCCGGGTGGTACCGGCACCAGCCTTCCAACGCCCGATCCTGGCGGTGGCATCCTACCTGCAACCACCCGCGCTGACCCGATCCCGCATCGGCCACTTCTTCGTACCCTTCACTCCGGACGGGGCCACCGAAGAGCAGATCACGCAGCGACTTCGCACCAACGCCCGCGCGCAGCTACCCACCAACACTGTGCATGAGACCTACCCCGGGCACCACTGGCAGCTGTCCTGGGCGGCCGGAGCGTCGCCGGCGGTGCGGGCGGTGCACCACAGCAGCTACTTCGCGGAGGGCTGGGCGCTCTACGCCGAGGGCATGATGCGCCAGCAGGGGTACTTCACCGATCCGGCGCACGAGCTCGCGCACCTCGACGCCCGGATCTTCCGAGCGGCCCGGATCATGGTGGACACTGCCCTGCACTGTGGTGACATGGAGCCGGCGCAGGCCGAGGAGTTCATTGCCACGCACGCGTCGCTGTCCCCCGACACCGCCAAAGCCGAGGTCGACCGGTACTGCGCCTGGCCGACTCAGGCTTCCTCTTACCTGGCCGGTTGCCTGGAGATCGAGCAGCTACGCGCTCAGTGGCCTGGGGAACTCCGGGATTTCCACGACACCCTGGCCGGCTCCGGGTGTCTGCCGCTCGGGCTGGCCAGGCGAGCCGTGGGCGGCGCCTCCTAGACTGTCTCCTGCGGAGGGTCACCCACTGGCGGCAGCACACGAAGGTGCGCCAGCCTTACGTGAAGGGTGTTGACGTATCAGTTATACACGTTTAGGCTACCGTGTATAACTGACGCTACAGAGAGATCTTCGACTAGGCGGAAGGGAGAACCGGTGGCTAGCGACTCCTCTCCCATCTGCTTCCGCGTACCCGCTGACGAGCGATCTCTGCTCGAGGTGGTCGCACGGCACCAGGGGCAGACACTCTCCGCTTTCGTCCGGAACGCTGTGATCCGTGTCGCCCAGGGACTCATCGACGAGTACGGAGTCGAGGCGGTATTCCAGAAGTTCGAAACTATCGAGGCCCGGCGAGCCGCAGAGGTGAGTGCGAGGGTGGACGAGTTCCGCGCACGACTGCTCCCCCAGCAACACCGTGGATCGCCCGATTGATCGCAATACGACCCGGAGGCGGCAATGATCGGCAGCGGCGAAGCAGAGCCCCGCGCAGTCGTGGGTGCCGTCAGGGGCGCCGTCGGTCAGGCTCGCCTCGACGCGGGAGTGAACATCACGGGTCTGCTGATCGACATCGAGCTCGCAGATGACGGGGACTGTCGTCGGCATTTTATGTGCTGGCATCTCACCAGGGCGTTAGGTCCATCGTTGAGCGAATTGGTGCCACCGGCTGTTGTCCGTTTCACCGGGGACTATCTCAGGCCACGTGGTGTGCCGCTGGCCCGAGTATCCCCGGCGAGCACGTCCCTCACAAAGAAGCCAGCAGGAAGAGGAATGCTTCACCGTAGCCTAGCAATGTCGCCATCACCTCCTGCGCGCCGCGCGGCGAACACAACTTGATTTTTGAACTTGATCAGCGCATTGGCCTTGGTCTCGTCATCGCAGGATCTCACCAAGTAATCGAGAGCCCGCAGGAGGTCCGCGGCAAGAGTGACGACGACGTCGTTCGCGGTCTCGACACCAGGCTTCGTCACCCAGCGCAAGGCTTGGATCTTCCGCATAGTGATCGCGGCAATGTCGAGAGTGCTTCTCAGGAAGGGTTCCGCCGCATCGATGTCGTGCAACATGAGTTCATAGGTATCAGGAACCTGAAATTCTTCTTTGAGCGTCTTGAACGCCTCTGCGGTGGCAGCGTAAAGGCTGACCAGCTCCGGCGGCTTGGGTCGATCTTCCTCAGTAATCATCGTTCTCCCCACTCCGATTCGCTGTGACCTGTGCGGTTGAGGACCTGTGCGGTTGAGCTCAACCGCACAGGTCACAGCATGTCATCGGGGAGCACGGATCCCGCGCCAGGGACCAAGACCCACGCCTGGCGAGCCTGGTCACCGCCGGGTTCATACCCGGACTGTCTCCACGGGATATGATATGGAGACGGCGCTGGCCGTGAAAACATCGTGGGTGTGTCGTGCCACCACAGTCGGCGGCACGACACACCCAAACCTTCACTGACTTCCTGCTGTCACTGCATCCCCGCTTTGCCCGATCCACAGTCGGAGCACGCCGGGCCAGACCACGACCACGCTAGGCGGGGTAACTGCGGGAGTACGGCACTTCGGCAGGCCGACCAGTTCCATCTCCGTTGACCGGGGGCAGCGTCACCATGTGCGGCTCCAGCGGGTGGTGTCCCGGGGAGAACGGGCGGGAACACCCGCTTCGCACCAGGGCCTCCTCCCGCTCATGGAGTTCTCGCACGAGTCGGGCCACCTGCCGATATTTTCGGTCAACGGCTCGGGTGTGCAGACCTGACCCGATCAACACACCTACCGCAAGCAAGACACCGGCCAGGACGAACATGATGTTGGTCATCTGCCCCACCTCCATCCATGACTATTGTATACGTATACGTCTTCGATAAACAAGTGTTCCCGGCATGGTATGAGCTGAGCGTCGTGATCAAGCCGGACCGTACTGGTCCACCGCATCGCGGAGGTACCCTCGGGGTGACTTCGCCTGGCGCACAGCCATGAGGAGCCACGGGCTAATCTCCCGGGCGTGTCCAAGCGAACGCGCCGCGAGAAGCGCAACCCCGCAAAGCGACGGCCGGGCCACGGCCAGCCCACCCAGCAACGGACCCGGCCAGAAGAGCCCGATCTGATGGGGGATGTCGCGGCCGCCCTTGCCGACGACCACCCACTCACCCTGATATCCCTGGTTAGCTCGCTGCTCGCGGCGCTCGAGCCGCGGCGGGCCAACCCGTTCGAACAGGCGCGTGACCCCGGCCTACCGACCCGTGACGAGCTGGTACGGACCTTCCTCGAGGTCGACCTGCTCGAGACCTCGGCTCTGCTAGCCGTGATCGCCGAGCTGTCCGGTGACGACATTCTGCGGCGCCGGGTCCGACGCGAGATCACCAAACGGGTGCACGTTCTGCCCGGATGGCTCACCGACCTGGGCGAGGCGACGATCGACAGGGTCGTCGAAATGGTCCACGTGCTCGGCGACGGCGACAACATCATGATCGGAATGAGCCTGCCCGGCGGTTCCGCGCTCTCGCTCGTGGTCTACATCGACCACAACATGGGAACGCTAGTTAAGGACGCCTTCGCCGTCCCAGAACCGCTCGACGCGCTGATCGAGCACATGCGCCTCGCCGGCGGCGACGACCCGGACACGACATGGGCGGATCTCGCCCTGGCCGACGCCCGCGTGCGGATCCGCGAAGCGCTCGAGCGCAGCGCCATCATCTTCCCGCCGTTCGAAACCGCGAGCTGGCCTGGCTGCCGCCCGCTCCTCGAGTGGACCCTCGGCATGCTGCCCGCGGGTGGCACCGGCTACCAGCGTCCCCACTGGAACGCCGACGCGCTGGCCGAGCTCACCGAGCGCTTCCTCGCTTCCCCGTTCGGGACCGGTCTCGACGACACTGATCACCGCAGCCTGCTCGAGTCGGTGCTGTGGTTCGGCACCGATTACGGACCGGGCGACCCGCTGCGCTGGAGCCCGGTGGCCGTGGAGATCCTGCTCACCCACTGGATTCCCCGGAAGATCGCCGCTGGCGCGGCCTACCTCGCCAAAGCTCCCGACCTGCTGCGGGCCTTCATCCGCTTCTCTCACCACGAACGAGGCATCCGGGCCGCGCTCACCGCTAATACCCTCGCCGCGGTCGATGAGTACGAGCCGCAGTACCAGCGGACGATCCGGTCGCCGTGGCCACCGGGTCCAGCCGCACTGCTGGCCGCGATGGGTGCGTTACATCCTGACGGCGCGTGGCCGCTGTCCGGAACCGAACCACCAAGCCTCCCGGAGATGATGCTCGATACTCTGCGCCGTGCCGTCGGCGGCGAGAACGCCTTGGACAAGCTCGACGCGGCCCCGCTGCCCGACGAGCCCTTCGCGTGGGCCCCGATCCCCGTCGACATCCACGAGCGGGTGAGCGAGGTGCTCCGGCTAGTCGACCGGTGCTGCGACGAGTTGCTCGACGTGGAATACCGCACGGCCTGCCGCCGGTATCTCAGCCGTGCAGCCGCCGCGGACCCGGAAATCTTCCGGCGCCGCGGTCGGGCCGAGACCGCCGCCGCGGCGATCTGCTGGGGCATCGGGAAAGCGAACGACCTGTTCGGCGGCAAGATATTGGTCAAGGATCTCCTGAGTCACTTCGGAATCGGCCAGGGCAGTGTCTCGCAGCGCAGCGCGCCCTTGCTGAGTGCCATCGGCGTCGATCCCCATCACCAGTACGGGGAGATGAACCTCGGCTCACCCGACTACCTCACTTCGGTCCGCCGGCAGGAGATCCTCGCCCACCGCGACCACTACCGAGCCATGCGCGACGCCGCCCGCTTCGCAACGTGATACCAGCGCGCTAGGGCACCCACCCGGATACCACAGCCAGCGGCGTCCAGCCCAGCACCGAGTCGACGGCGATGGCCACGAACACCAGCGCCAGGTAGGTGTTGGACAGGTGGAACAGCCGCATGGGTTTGACTACCGCACCGCGCCGCACCGCGGCGTGTAGCCGGTGCGCCATCGTCACGAACCAGCCGCCGGCAATCACCGCTACCGTGGCATAGACCCAGCTCGTGACCGGTACCAGCAGCAGACTCCAAGCCACCATCAACCAGCTGAAGACCACGATCTGGCGTGTCACAGAGACCGGAGAGGCGACCGCGGGCAGCATCGGCACGCCAACCCGCTGGTAGTCCTCGCGGAACTTCATCGCCAGCGCCCAGGTGTGCGGCGGCGTCCAGAAGAAGATCACCCCGAACATCACCAGCGCCGGCCAACTCACCGTGCCGGTGACGGCCGACCAGCCGATCACCACCGGCATGCACCCGGCGGCGCCGCCCCAAATGATGTTCTGCGCCGTGCGGCGCTTGAGCAGCAACGTGTAGATGAAGACGTAAAACAGAATCGTCGCCACCGCCAACAGCGCTGAGAGCACATTGGTGGTTGCCCACAGCCAGCCGAAAGCGGACACCCCGAGTGCGATCCCAAAGATCAGCGCATGGCGGATGGACACCTCGTGGGTGACCAGCGGCCGGGCTCGGGTCCGGTGCATTTCGGCGTCGATATCGACGTCAGCGACACAGTTCAGCGCATTTGCGCTGCCGGCGGCCATGCTGCCGCCCAGCAGGGTAGCCAGGATCAACCACAGCGACGGCACCCCGCGGGCGGCGAGCAACATCGCCGGTATGGTGGTGACCAGCAGTAGCTCGATCACTCGTGGCTTGGTCAAGGCGAGGTAGCTGCGCAGCAGACCGCCCCGGCGCCCGGTTCGCGGTATTGCGGGAGCGTGGACGGCGCTGCTCACCGCGCTCCAAGAGGCCGTGATCGTGGGGGCTGGGGTGGTGGACTCACTCCTCGCCCTTCCTGATGCCGAGTCACGGACAGCAGCAGGAATGAGCAGCAGTCCGGACGGGTAATGCTTTATGGAGGATGGTAGTCGGGTGGCATGCGTCACCCCTGTTGGGGGCACCCGGTCAAAGAGTCCACACCGGTGGCGTCACCTCGCTAGGGTGGATCGCAGAGATCGGCCCGCAAGGCCATCCGCACCACGAGCCGCTGACCGAGCACAGTCAGGAGTACGAGCGTGGCCGCCACCGACCGTCTGACCCAGCTCACCACCTCCCGGGTGCCCGACGACTGGGCCGATCTGGATACCCGCGCGGTGAACACCATCCGGGTGCTCGCCGCTGAGGCTGTGCAGCGCGTCGGCAACGGCCACCCGGGCACCGCGATGAGCCTCGCCCCGCTGGCGTACGTACTCTTCCAGCGGGTGTTGCGGCACGACCCCACCGATCCAGCCTGGACCGGTCGAGACCGGTTCGTGCTGTCCGTGGGCCACTCCAGCTTGACGTTGTACCTGCAACTGTTCCTGTCCGGCTACGGGCTGGAACTGGAGGACATCAAGCAGCTGCGCACCTGGGGATCGAAGACCCCCGCCCACCCCGAGTACGGGCATACCGTCGGTGTGGAGACCACCACCGGACCGCTCGGTCAGGGCCTGGGTGCCGCAGTCGGGATGGCCATGGCGGCTCGCCGGGAGCGCGGCCTGTTCGACCCGGACACTCCCCTGGGTGCGAGCCCCTTCGACCACCACATCTACGTCATCGCCTCCGACGGCGACATCGAGGAGGGAGTCACCTCGGAGGCGTCCTCGCTGGCCGGTACCCAGGAGCTCGGCAATCTCGTGGTGATCTACGATTCCAACCAGATCTCCATCGAGGACGACACCAGGATCGCGCTGTCAGAGGACACCGCTGCCCGCTATCGGGCTTACGGCTGGCACGTACAAACCGTCCATGGCGGGGAGGACGTCGTCGGCATCCTGGCTGCGCTCGAGGCAGCCCGAGCCGAGACCGACCGCCCCTCACTGATCGTGCTGCACACCGTGATCGCCTACCCGGCGCCGAACAAGATGGACACTGGCGCTGCGCATGGCTCCGCGCTGGGCGCCGACGAGGTGGCCGCAGTGAAGGAGATACTGGGCTTCGACCCGCAGCGCTCTTTCGTGGTCGAGCCGGAGGTACTCGAACACACCCGGCAGGTGGTGGCCCGCGGTCAGGCCGCGCACGCGCAGTGGCAGCGCTCCTTCGACTCTTGGCGGCAGGCCAACCCGCCCGAGGCGGCGCTGTTCGACCGCCTGATCCGCCGGGAGCTCCCCGCCGGCTGGGCGGAGAAGCTGCCCACCTGGGAGCCCGGCTCGAAAGACATGGCAACGCGCAAGGCGTCCGGGGAGGTGCTGTCAGCTATCGGGGAGGCGCTTCCGGAATTATGGGGTGGCTCCGCTGACCTCGGCGAGAGCAACAACACCACAATCAAGGGTGCCGACTCGTTCGGCCCCGAAAAGACCTCCACGAAGATGTGGACCGCCCAACCCTACGGGCGCACGCTGCACTTCGGGGTGCGCGAGCATGCCATGGGCGCGATTCTCAACGGGATCGTGCTGCACGGGCCGACCAGACCCTACGGCGGCACGTTCCTGATCTTCAGCGACTACATGCGTGCCGCAGTGCGGCTGGCCGCGCTGATGCAGGCGCCGACCATTTACGTCTGGACGCACGACTCGATCGGGCTCGGCGAGGACGGCCCCACTCACCAACCGGTCGAGCACCTGGCTGCGCTGCGGGCCATCCCCGGGCTGGACGTGGTCCGCCCGGCGGATGCCAACGAGACCGCAGCGGCGTGGAAGGCACTGCTGGAGAAGGGCACGCGACCTACTGGTCTGTGCCTGACCCGGCAGAACGTGCCTGTGTTGGAGGGCACCGACACGGCGGGCGTCGCCCGCGGTGGTTACGTGCTCTCCGATACCGCGACCGACATCGGCCATGGACTACCCGACGTGTTGCTGATCGCCACCGGCTCCGAGGTGCAGTTCGCGGTCGCCGCACAGCAGATGCTGGCGACCGAGAGAATCGGGACCCGGGTGGTGTCCATGCCGTGCGTGGAATGGTTCGACGAGCAGGAACAGTCCTACCGCGACCAGGTGCTGCCGCCGACAGTGAAGGCCCGGGTAGCCGTCGAGGCCGGTGTCGCGATGCCGTGGCACCGCTTCGTCGGCGATCACGGCGAAGTGGTCTCGCTAGAGCATTTCGGGGCCTCGGCCGACTGGAAGACCCTCTACCGGGAGTTCGGCTTCACCGGCGAGGCGGTAGCCGACGCGGCCCGTCGTAGCCTCGGACATATCGAAGCATACACCAAGCACTGACCCCGTTGCGGGTGAAAGGAAACCTTTGTGAGCAGCAGCGATACCCTGCAGGCCCTCTCCGAGGCGGGCGTGTCGATCTGGCTGGACGACCTGTCCCGGCAACGAATCAACTCGGGCAATCTGGCCAAGCTGATCACCGAGCGGCATGTAGTCGGGGTGACCAGCAATCCGACGATCTTCGCCCATGCGGTGGAACACGCCGAGGATTACGCCGAGCAGGTAGGCGCGCTGGCCGCCCGCGGCGCCTCCGCCGAGGAGGCCATCCGAGAGATCGTCATCGCCGACGTCCAACTGGCCTGCGACGTGTTCAGCGGAACCTGGGAGACCACCGGCGGGACGGACGGCCGGGTGTCGCTGGAGGTCGATCCCCGGTTGGCGCACCACACCGAGGCCACCGTCGCGCAGGCTGCGGAGCTGTGGAAAATGGTCGATCGACCCAACTTGATGATCAAGATTCCGGCAACGGTGGAGGGTCTGCCGGCTATCACCGACGCGCTGGCCGACGGGATCAGCGTCAACGTCACCTTGGTCTTCTCGGTGCAGCGCTACCGCGAGGTGATGGCGGCCTTCTTCGCCGGCCTGGAGCGGGCCAAGGCCAACGGACACGACCTGGCCGCCATCGCCTCAGTCGCGTCGTTCTTCGTCTCCCGGTTGGATACCGAAGTAGATAAGCGGCTGGAGGTGATCGGCACCCAGCAGGCTCTGGAGCTGCGCGGGCAGGCCGCAGTAGCCAACGCCCGGCTGGCCTACGCGGCCTACCAGCAGGAGTTCGCGACGCAGCGGTGGGCTCGACTGCGGGAAGCCGGTGGACGCCCGCAGCGGCCGCTGTGGGCGTCCACCGGGGTGAAGAATCCAGCCTACCCGGACACCAAGTACGTCACCGAGCTGATCGCTCCAGGGGTGGTCAATACGATGCCGGAAAACACCCTGCTCGCTCTGGCTGACCACGGTGAGGTGCCCGGCGACCAGGTGTCAGGTACCGTCGAGCAGGCCCAGCGCACCTTCGATGAGCTGACCGAGGTGGGGATCGATCTCGACGACGTGTTCCGCGTGCTCGAGCGCGAGGGCGTGGAGAAGTTCGACGAATCCTGGGCCGAACTCGGCAAGACGGTAGCCGGACAACTCGCCAAGGCCGCACCGCAGTCGAGGAGCTGACCATCGATGTCGCAGTTTCCCTCGAACTCGCAGCTCACCGTCGACATCCGCTCTCCTGGTGTGACGGGCGAGGCCCAGGCGTGGGTGCAGCCCCTCGTTGACAAACTCGTCGCTGAACAGGTGGCCTCCGCGCTGGCTAACCAGGATCCGACCCTGTGGGGTCCGCAGGCACAGCCGGAGGCCGCCCGGCGGCTCGCCTGGGTGGCACTCCCCGAGACCTCCCGACCGTTGCTGGCCACCATCGAGGCACTACGGGCCGACCTGCGCTCCGATGGCATCGACCGCGTTGTGCTGGCCGGGATGGGTGGCTCGTCGCTAGCCCCAGAAGTGATCTGTGCCACCGCAGGGGTGCCACTGACTGTGCTGGACACCACCGACCCCGGCGAGGTGGCCGACGCACTGGCCGGGAACCTCGAACGCACCGTGCTCGTGGTGTCGTCCAAATCGGGCACCACGGTGGAGACCGACAGTCACCGGCGGGTGTTCGCCGCCGCGTTCGCCAGAGCGGGGCTGGACCCGGCGGCGCACCTGGTGGTGGTGACCGATCCGGGATCGCCACTGCAGCAGATCGCGGAGGCGGAAGGCTACCGGGCAGTGATCACCGCCGACCCGAACGTGGGCGGGCGCTATTCGGCGCTGACTGCCTTCGGCCTGGTCCCGGCCGGCTTGGCTGGGGCGGACATCGCGAGCCTGCTGGACGACGCGGCGCAGCAGAGCCCGCTGCTGGCCGCCGACGACCCGGCAAACCCAGCACTGCGGCTGGCCGCCGCGCTGGCTGCCGGGCATGCCGCTGGCGCAGAGAAAGTCGTGCTCGCCGACACTGGTTCCGGGATCCTCGGCTTCGCCGACTGGGCCGAGCAGCTCATCGCCGAGTCCACCGGAAAGGAGGGCACCGGCCTGCTGCCGGTGGTGGTGCAGAATCCGGCCGCGCCGGGCTTCGCCGACGCCGGAGAAGACGCTACTCCCGTCGCGATCGGCCCGCGTATGGCAAGTGGCCCCCCCGGAAGGGCCTCTGTGGCTACCAGCGGCACCCTGGGTGGACAGTTACTGCTCTGGGAGCACGCCATCGCGGTGGTCGGTCGGCTGCTGGGAATCAACCCCTTCGACCAGCCAGACGTGGAAGCCTCAAAGGTCGCCGCCCGCGCGCAACTCAAGGATGCCGCCGGGCACAAACCTGCGTTCGTCGACGGTGACATCGCCGTGCATCCCGTCGGGGACTGGCTACCGACCGACGTTGCCACGCTGCGCGACGCGCTGCGGGCACTGGTCACCGCCACCCCGCAGCGGGGCTACCTCGCGGTGCAGGCGTATCTGGATCGCGTCGCCGACGCCTCCGCCGCAGTGCTTCGTACCGAACTGGCCCGTCGCACCCAGCTGCAGACCACCTTCGGATGGGGCCCCCGCTTCCTGCACTCAACCGGCCAGTATCACAAGGGCGGCCACCAAAACGGGGTGTTCCTGCAGCTGACTGGGGCAGTCGAGGAGGACATCCCGGTGCCGGGGACCGGGTTCACCCTTGGCGCCCTCCAGCAGGCCCAGGCCTTGGGTGACGCTGACGTGCTCGCCGCGCGCGGCCGTCCCGTGCTGCGGCTGCACCTACTCGACCGGGCAGCCGGGCTGGTTGCTCTGATGCATGCGCTGCAGGAGCCGGGAGCCCCAGTGAGCCAGGAGCACAGGTGAGCACAGAACGTAGGGCCCCGGGCGGATGGGTGAATTCACTGCTGGACAACCGGGACAAGCGACTACCCCGGATCGCCGGCCCGTGCGGTGTCATCGTCTTCGGCGTGACCGGGGACCTGTCCCGCAAGAAACTGATGCCGGCGATCTACGACCTCGCTAACCGTGGGCTGCTGCCGCCCGGTTTCGCGTTGGTCGGGTTCGCCCGCCGGGATTGGGCTGACGAAAACTTCGCCGAGCTGGTCCACGACGCAGTCCGGGAACATGCCCGCACCCCGTTCCGGGAGGAGGTCTGGGCCCGGCTGTCCGAGGGTATCCGCTTCGTGCCGGGCAGCTTTGACGACGACGCGGCCTTCGACAACCTCACGTCCATGATCTCAGATCTCGATCAGGAACGGGGTACCGGCGGTAACCACGCCTTCTATCTCTCCATCCCACCCACGATGTTCCCCGTGGTGCTCAAGCAACTCGCCCGCACCGGTCTGGCGGTGCAGAACGGCGACCAGTGGCGCCGGGTGGTCATCGAGAAGCCCTTTGGGCACGACCTGCGCAGCGCTCGGGAACTCAACGATATCGTCAGCGACGTCTTTCCCGAGGAGTCGGTATTCCGCATCGACCACTACCTCGGTAAGGAGACCGTTCAGAACATTCTCGCGCTGCGCTTCGCCAACCAGCTCTACGAGCCGATCTGGAACAGCCACTACGTGGACCACGTGCAGATCACCATGGCCGAGGACATCGGGCTGGCTGGCCGTGCCGGCTACTATGACGGTATCGGGGCGGCCCGAGACGTGATCCAGAATCACCTGCTCCAACTGCTGGCCCTCACCGCGATGGAGGAGCCGCTGTCCTTCTCGCCCGAGTCGCTGCGCAGCGAGAAGATCAAGATACTCTCTGCCATCAAACTCGCGGAGCCGTTGGACGAGACCACCGCCCGCGGCCAGTACACGGCTGGCTGGCAGGGCGCCACCAAAGTCGTCGGGGTGCTCGAGGAGCCCGGCTTCCGCCAGGATTCCACCACCGAGACCTTTGCCGCGATCACCTTGCAGGTGGACACCCGGCGATGGGCTGGGGTGCCGTTCTTCCTGCGCACTGGCAAGCGGCTGGGTCGGCGGGTCACCGAGATCGCGGTGATCTTCAAGCGGGCTCCACACCTGCCCTTCGAGAAGACCATGACCGAGGAGCTGGGGCAGAACGCCCTGGTCATCCGGATCCAGCCGGACGAGGGCGTCATCATCCGATTCGGCTCCAAGGTGCCCGGCACCGCGATGGAGGTCCGTGACGTCACCATGGACTTTCGTTATGGCACGGCGTTCACCGAGTCCTCGCCGGAGGCCTACGAGCGGTTGCTGCTGGACATGCTGCTCGGAGAGCCCTCGCTGTTCCCGGTTAACGCCGAGGTGGAGCTGTCCTGGGGGATTCTGGACCCAGTGCTCGAACACTGGGCGAAGCAGGACGGCCCCGAGCCCTACCCCGCGGGCACCTGGGGCCCGCCCTCCGCGGACCTGATGATCGCCAAAACCGGACGAGCTTGGAGACGGCCGTGATTGTCGACCTGCCTTCCACCACCACGTCGGCAGTGAACCATGCGCTGATCGACATGCGGGAGCGCGGCGGCGCGGTGGCCATAGGTCGGGTGCTCAATTTGGTGATCGTCACGGACGACTCCGCGCAGGTGGAGCAGTCAATCGAGGCCGCCAACGAGGCCAGCAAGGAGCATCCCTGCCGAGTGCTCGTGATGGCCCGGGGTCTCAAACGGGCCGGGACCCGGCTGGACGCCCAGATCCGCGTTGGTGGTGACGCAGGCGCGTCCGAGGTGCTCGTGCTGCGCCTGTACGGCCCGC
>JAFAXZ010000165.1 GCA_019240665.1 Pseudonocardiales bacterium
GTGGTCCGGGGGCCATCAGCGGCGGAGTGCGCCGCGCTGACTTCCAGGCCGGCCGAGGGCCGGAACAGGACCCACACTTGGCGCCCAGCTACCTCTTCCAGCTCAGCTTCCCGCGGCGCGGGGCGCGGATCGCTGGCCGTCGAGGGCACGTACACCGGGTCCTCAGCGGCCCGGGCACGGTCTGTCACGGTCAGGCGCAACCCTGCCGGCAACGCCGCCAACCGATCCGGCCGCAACACGCTCTCGCCCGACCCGATCGGCGCCGTCTCACCGCCCCCCCGGCCAGAACCGCCCAGACCATCACCAGGACCGAGCACCGGGATCGCCGCTGGAGCACCCACACGGCGGTCCCCTCGCTCGGCCGCGACCACCACCGGTGCGCCAGCCTCCGGACGCCCGCGACTGCCAGGGACAGAGTCTGCGGTCGGTGCGCCCGAATCGGCTTCGGTACCGCGTGCCTCCTCCCAGAACCGCTCAGAGGGGGTGGCCTCGACACCTGCCGTGCGCCCCCGCAACCGGGCCAGCACACCCGGTGGGGCGGCAGGGAGCGCACCACCCACCGCACCGACCGCGAGCTCCGTCATCTGCCACATCCGCCGGAGCGGGCGGGCAACCAGCAACATCACCAGCGTGATCATCCCGGCGAGCAGCATCTGCGCGAGCACCGAGATGTCACGGGACGGGTCGAACACCCACACCATCACCAGCGTGTGCAACGCGGCCAGCGCCGAGAGCACGACGATGTTGAGCAACGCAGCACCGACAGCACGACCGACCCCGCGCAAGAGGTCGTGATACAGAATTGCGATCAGGCCGATGACCGGGCCGAGCAAGATCACCACGCGTAGCAGCACCTGGGCTAGGAGCAGTGCCGCCTGGGCAAGCAACTGAAACAGCCCGAACATCACTGCCTGTAGCGCGGCCAGAAATCCGACGCCGATCCGGTTGCCGTCCACCCCCTGGAAGTAGCCGTAGGCGCTGCCCGTCCGCTCGGCGATGGCCTTGTACTCCTGCTTCTTACGGTCCGCGACGCCGGATTTCGGATCGTCCGCGCCGCTCGCGATCTCCTGCTTGGTGTAGGCCTGCGCGCGGAGCAGGTCACGACCGAGCTGGGCGGCCTGCGGACCGTCCGGGGAACCGAACTCCCCGCGCAGCCAATTTCGGTAGATGATCTGGTCGTGCAGCAGAGTCGGCAGCGCATCACGCTGATCGATACCGACCTCGTGCAGGAAGCCGGTGCGCACCTGGTTGCTGCCCTCAACCAGGACCCCATCGAGGACCTGGGTATAGAGCAGCGGGGTGAGGTAGGTGGCGGCTGCCAGCCAGATGCCGGCCAGCGCCCACGCTGCGCGTTTGCTGACTGTGGCGAGGTCGCCACGCCAGATCGACCGGAACAGCACAACCGCCAACAGCACCGCGATCAGCCCGAACCAGGGCGCGTACACGCTGTCATACAGTGCGACCGTGCCGGAGACGATCAGGTCATTCAGCGGGGCCAGCAGACCCCCGTCGGCGAGCGCGTAGTGCAACCCGTTGGTGGCGCCGACGATCACCTTGCCGACGTCGAACAGCAGGTTGCCAGTCCAGGTGTCAATCACCGCGTTCGGGTTGCGCAGCCCCGAAGGACCGCAGCCCAGGTCGTAGGTGTGCCACACCAGTCCGGCGTAACCGACTTCGGCATACACGCTGTTCGGCGCCCCAACCTGCAGCGGCGTGGGGTCGATGGCCCCGACCATGCCGGACCCGGGCCGTTCCGGGTTGGGCGCTTGTTTGCAGTCGTCGACCCCAGGGACCTGCGCCAGCGCCGGTGACCCCAGCGCCGGTGAACACAGCGCGGTCTGCACACCGAGCACCGCGATGACCACCATCAGCAGCGCCACGATTCTCCTGCCGCGCAGCATCCGGTTTTTCATGCTCTTGCCCTGGCCGCGGCCGCCCGGCCAATCCCGTTGCGCCCCGAACCATGAGGACCTGAACCGTTGTGCTCTCCAGGCGCAACGTCAGTCCCGCCGGACAGCTCAGCACCGGGGTGACCGCCGCGCAGGGCATCCGGAGTGGTGTCCAGAGCGGCGCACAGATGCTCCAGGTGTGTGCCGGAGAAGTCCACCCGGACCCGCTCCACCCCGCCGGCGCCGTCACCGAAAATGAATTGCCGAGGTGCCCGGTCCCGTTCAGTGGCCACTCGGTCACCGCCTGGGCGGCGCCCCAGCGAGGCCACCACCTGCTCATATCCCACCCCGACAGGAACCTTGAGCAGTCGCAGCGCATCGGACTGCGCAGGCCCGTCGTCCAGCCTTCCGACGAAGACCGAGTCCAACAGCGACACGAAGCCCTGGACCTTGAGGAAGTCTGCCGGTATCTGCGACGACAGCAGGACCCGCACATTCCACTTGCGGGAGTCCCGGGCGAAGCGGTTCATCAACACCCGGCCGGTGGGAACCTCGGAGAGGAAGAACGCCTCGTCGATCCAGACCCCCTTGCGCTGGTCGCGGGGGCGCTCGTAGATCGACCGCTGGGTCAACCAGGCGGCGAGGTTGAGCAACTCCACACCGAGCGACTCGGCATCGGTCCAGTGCTCCCGGCCAATGTTGTCCTTGGGCAGGGTCAGACCGGACATGGTGAGCACGGTGAGCCGGTCGTCGCGCACCTCGGTGTAGGGATCTGCGCCCTTCTCCGGAATGAGCAGCGACATCCGCTCGCGCATCTCATCGAGGAAGTCGGCGACCACGATGGCGTGCTCATGATGGTCGGAAGGATCACGGCGCAGCATCTCGAACACCTGCCCGGGATGCGCGTCGGGCCGCCCTCCCACCGCACGGACGGCACGGAGCAGCACGATGCGTGTCTTCGCCATCCGAGCGACCTCGAAGGGCAACACTCCGGTAAGCACGTCGAGCACCAGCCGGCGCCGGGTGGCGGCAGTCAGCGCTTTCTCCCGCCGCCAGGCCCGCTCTGGGTTCTCCTCATCGAGGAAATGCGCCAGCTCGGGCTCAGCGACCACCCGGTAAGGGTTGAGAATGCCGGGCTGGGCGTTGAGCAGGTTGATCGGCCGGGCGTAGGGCCGAAGCTCGGGCAGCTCACATAGCTTGGCCAGCGGGCCAGAGGGGTCCAGCAGAGTCCAGTACGCGCCGGAACGCAGCGTCTTGTACACGATGCCGCCGCCCAGGAAGGACTTGCCGCCACCAAGCCCAGCCACCAACGCGGTCAACCCGGAGGAGTCCCGAATCTCCTGGGCCATCCACGGGTCCCAGGCGACCGGGCGCCGAGTGGCAGTGCACGTCTCGCCGAGCAGGATGCCGCGCCGGTCCCCCACCTCCGCGGTGGCAGTGGGCACCGCGGAAGCCGCCCAGATCACCGAACCACGGCGTAGGTAGGCACCGGAGGACAGCGGCTCGCCCGGGATGAACTCGCGGGCCAGCGCGTACTGCGCCTCCGGATGCTCGATGGCAATCTTGGGCTTGTAAAGATCCAGTAGCTGCTGCGCCAACCGCAGCGCATCCCGCTCAGTGGGCCCTGAGACCGCTACCCGCCACCACGACCGCACCCGGGTGCCCAGCGCGGTAAAGCCCGAGGTCATCTCGTCGTCGATTTCCAGCACCCGGGTGGCCTGCCGGACCAGACTCTGCGGCGGCTCGAGATCGTGCTCGTCGGTGTAGTGCCGCACCTGGGAACGCACCTTGTTCATCTGCCGCTGCAGCTCGCCGGCCACCTCCTCCGGGCGGCGCACATAGATACGCGCTGACCATTCGACCCCGGCCGGTAGGCGGTCCGAGCGCTGCACCCAGGGATCGTCAATCTCCGGGATCCGCAACCCGTGCATCTGCCCCACGGTGAGCACCACGACGTGCCGGGCAATCCCGGCGTTAGAGCCAGTGCGACCGCGGACGGTGAGGGTGGGGGCGTAGGGCTCGGTGTGGAAGTCAGCCGCATCGGTGAAACTGGCCAGATCTTCGGGTTCCCACGTGGCGCCGGGCGCTGCGGGCAAGTTACGCGGCGCGGGCAGTCCCAGCGAGCACGACCGGTGCATCAACCAGGACATCTCTCCCGCGGTAACCGGCCGACCCTCCAGCCCGGCGACACCGATCACGCCGTCCAGATGCTCGACCTCGGAGTCGATCGCGACCAACTCGGCGTCCACGGCGGTGGGGAACACCCGCCGCAGCACCGGTGCGGCCCGTTCCACGACCCGGTCCACCATGGAGCGGGTCTGTACCTGCACGCCGAGATAGACCTCCTTCTCGGCCATCGAGTGCCCGAGCAGCTGCTGCTGCTCACCGATCATGTAGTCGTCGAAGGACAGCGCACCGGGGGTATCGGGCAGCCGCCCCACCGCGTTGCGTACGTGTGCCTCGGCCCACATCCGGATCGGGTACGGACGAGCGGTGACCCGCAGGTGCATCCACCGGCCCTGCAATTCCGCGTACTGGCCAGCGATGGCGTGGATCAGGTCCTGACGTTGCGAGTCCGAGCGGAATGACCAACGCTGCGACGCCAGCCGGTACCAGGCGTAGACCTCCTGCCCGTTGCGCACCAGGTGCCCGTCGATGGAGCGCAGCGCGATAGACGGGGTGTAGAGGGGAACCGCAGCCTCTCCGGGAAGCTTGTGGCTGCGCCGGTTGGAACCACCCCGAGCAGCAGGCGTGGCGGTCATTACGGGGTAATAGTCCTGCGCGGGGTGCTGGTCGCGTTCAGCGCTGCGGAGGGGACGTCGGAGCCCGAACACCTGTGCGCTCCTTCCTGCGGCGGCCCCAGCGACGGCTCGGCCGCTGGCCGGGTCGAGGGCGGTCGCGTTCGACCCTGATCCGCGCCGCACTGGCGGCCCCAGCGCGAACCGCGGTCACCTTCCGGGGAGCGGTGAGTTCGCGGACCCACATCACGGCAACAGCGGTCAACGGACGTTCGTGGCTAATCCGGGAGCCGATAAGCCGGGTGAGCAAGATGGTGATGAGCAGTCCCCAACCAGTCGAGAAGAAGCCGAAGCCGATGCCCAGCTGACGCTCGACGCCGAGCACGGCGAGAAACATCACCATTCCGATGCCCCAGGCCACGTACCGTGCGCGCCACGGAAAGGTCGCCTTGGGCGGGCCGAGCCAAACCGCGTCTACCCGGTAGACATCGTCATCGGTGCGGATCCGCAACGTCGCGTCACTCCTCACTCAGCCGCTGAACAGGTTGGCGATCCACGTTCCGACGTTCACCCCGGCGCCGGACACTGCCAGCCCGATGACGCCCAGCGCGATGATCACTCCTCCAACCCGTCGCATCACCCCGGCGTTGTCTCCCTTACCGCCCCCCAGCCACAGCAGCAGAACCGCCACCGCCAGCAGCAGCAGCGGCACGATGTTGTCCAACATCCAGGTGCGCAAGTTATGGGTGCCGAGTTCGGCCCCCTGGGCGACCACGGTCAACGCAGTCATCGCAACCCCCTGGGGGTTTGATCATGGTTCAGCGCCGAGCGGCCGCCCGGCCGGTAGTGAGTAGACCATGCCAGGGTTGCCTGAGAGTACCCGGCTCGCCACGCCCAGTGGTCACTCGGACAGCGGAACGGGAGTCAGCACAGCCGCAGTGTCTTGGGTTGGCGTCGTCTTAGGTTGGCTTGGGTTGGCGTCGCCCACCGCGTAGTCTCGTTGACGCTGGACCCGCTTTCGGCAGTGTGGTCCTGGCGCCGTGTGTCGGAAGGGACTGGTTGACGTGAGCGAGACCTACACCGCGGTATACGAACGAGACGGCGAAGCTTGGATAGCGGAGATCGCCGAAGAGCCTCGGGTTCACAGCCGGTGCCCTAGCTTGACCGAGGCTCGAGAGAGCATCCGGAACGCTCTTACCCGATGGCTCAACACTGATCTCGAACAGCTCAGAATCGTTGATGACTTTCGCCTACCGGCCCAGATCCGAACCGCCAGGGAGGCAGTGAAGACGACGCGGACGGAGGACGATCGGAACCAGATGATGGCCAGCATGACCGATTCCAAATCGGCAATGAGTTGGGCCGAGGATCTGGGAATGTCCATGCGAGACCCAGTGACGGTCCAGGCGCTCATGAGCCTAGAGGGCAGAGAAGTCTCGATCGATAAATTCTGCCACACGATTACGATGGCGGAAGAGCTGGCGAGATTGACAGCGGTCAGTGATCACGTTTCCCCGGATGGCGTCCGCCAAGAGGAGTAGACGACGCGACGTGGTGTCTTTATTGCAGGCTGCGGCAGCCCTTGCATAGCCC
>JAFAXZ010000170.1 GCA_019240665.1 Pseudonocardiales bacterium
CACCACACCTGCTGCGCGTCATGTTCCACCCAGCCGGGATGGGGCATCGACACCTCATGGGCGCGGGTCGCGGTGGCCACCACGGTGCCGTCGTCGCGGACCAGCACGCCCTTGGAGCTGGCGGTGCCGATGTCGACCCCGAGCAGCAGGGAACTCACCGAACCTCGCCCATCCCGGCCCACTCGATGTCGAGCATCCGGCACACCGCGCGCAGTTCGGCGACGTGCTCGCCGGGTGCCGCGTGGATGTGGTTGGCCCCGAACGTGGACAGGAACTCCTCCGGGGTGAGCTCCAGCCGGGCGAACGCGTGCGGCCACTCAAACGTCGACTGCCGGGCCAGGGCTTCGTTGGTGGCGGGGTCATAGGACTCGAAGGCGCCGCGGGCCACGTGCATCCGGTACCTGCCCTCGAGCCGGGTCAGCCGGGCGAAGGTGGCGGGGCTGGGCGCGGCGAAGAACGACACCGAGGCGCCGCCAGCGGGGAAGTAGAAGACTTCCGGGTAGAAGTTCACTGCGCGGAGGTTCTCCGCCGGGTCCGCACTGCGCGCGGCGAACCAGGTGGCGTGTTGCCCGGAGTTGCACAGATCCCAGATGTCGCGGTCGGCGTGGTAGTGCCGCACGTCGGCGAAGAGCACCGGCGTGCCGGTAAGGCCCTTCAGCAGCTGCATGGTGAGCGCACCGTCCATGTCAGACTCGGTGGCGCATACGTGGGTCTGCTTCGGGCCCTCCCAGTCGTAGGGGTCGTTGAGGAAAGCTTCGGTGATATCCATTGTGGCAAAGTGCGTGGTCAGCTCGGGCTGGCCCTTGATCCCGCAGAAGTCGAGGTTCCACTCGTCGATCAGCTCCCGCACGGCGTGGTAGGAGCGGATCTGACGTTCGAGCAGCTCAGGTGTCAGTTGCTTGCCGTCGTAGTGCACCTCGGCCGCGTGCCGCTCCAGCCATTCCCGGCCGGCGGTCACCCGCGACTGCGGGGCGGCGGCCGAGCGCCGTACGATCTCCCACTGGTCGATCTCCTCGACGTCCACCCCGAACGTGCTCATCCACTGATCGGTATCCGCCACGGCGGTGTACATCCCCATCGGACGGCCGCCGAACCTGCCGAAGGTGCTGCCCGACAGCGCGGACACCGCGGCGGCGGCCCGGACCGTCTCCAAGACGCGGTCCCGCACAGCCGAGTCGGCCACGTCGCCCCACACCCGGGTGTGCTGCCGGCTGACCTGGTCCAGCCCCCCACCGGCCGCCAGCATGCCGACCATTCCGGGGAACTGGGGGTCGATGTTGGAGAACAGCAGCAGCGGACCTGGGGTTGCTGCTGCGGCGAGCATGGAGAAGTGCGGAAATGCCCACACTGCGTAGTTGAAGATGGTGAGGTCGCACCGCGCGTCAGCGACCCGACGCGCCTCGGTGGTGGCCATCGTGTTGGTCCAGATTGGTTCCGCCGCGCGGATGACCTCGTGCCCGGCCTGTTCGAGCGCCTGAGTGATGCGGCGTTCGACGTCCAACGTGAACGCCTTGATGTCGGCGTGGACGAAGTCGCGTCCATCGGAGAACGTCAACAGTCCGACGCGTGCCATATCTGCTCCTGCCTGCTAGGACGATCAGTGTCATCGCGCTGGGTGACGAAGGTATACCCAGCGGCTGCGCGAGGTCCGGCGCTGGCGCGGCAAGTCGCTGCGGAGGTCGCCGAGCTGGCCGGGTTCTCCGAGTCCTACACAGGAGGAGTGGATCACCGCAGCGGCGTTGCGCGACAAGTGCTGCTGGTGAGTACTGCGCGCTGACGGCGCGCGGGTAGCGAGCACACTGGTTGGCGTGAGCCGGCCGTCGCCACGGCATCTTCCGGGCGCAGCGCGCGCCCGGCGCCGGCTGTCGTCGCAAGCCAGGCGGGGTGAGCTGCTCGACGCGGCGCTGCGGGAATTCAGCAGTCGGGGTTACTACCTCACTCAGATGGAACACGTTGCCGCCGCTGCCGGGGTGAGCAAGGCGCTGGTGTACCAGCATTTCCCGAGCAAGGAGGAGCTTTTCGCAGCGGTCACCGAACAGGTTGTGGAGGGCTTTATGGGACGGCTGCCTGAGGTGTTGAGCAAGGCCGGCGACGCGCTCGGCGCCTGGCGCGGCGTGGTCCGGCTGCTCTGTGACCTGGTGACCGAGCGTCCAGAGGCGTGGGCACTGGTCGCGCGGCACCTGGATAACCCTGAGCTCGGCGCGCCGCTGCGCGGGCTGCGCGAGCAGGTCACTGAGGTGTTCGCGACGGTTCTCGCCGGCTACTACGATCCCGAGCCGGGGGGTGCGATGCCCTCCGAGGAGGAGGTGCTTGAGCAGGCACGGCTGATCGTCCCGTTGCTCGTCGGAGCGCTGCAGGGGCTCATGTCCTGGTGGCTGGAGCACCCGGAGGTGCCACGAGCGAAGGTGGAGGCGCGGGCGGTTGATTTCGGGTGGCTGGGCCTGGACCGGATCCGCCGGGGTGAGTGGCTCCCCCTTGCAAGTGACTGACGAGTCAGTTATCTTGGGTGAGCTCGCTTGTCAAGGAGGTCGCAGATGTCCATGACTAGCGCCGTTGACACGACGGCCCAGCGGATCCCCGATCGGGAGGACACCGCGCGGCGGCTGTTGCGGACCTCGGCCAAGCACTCCTATGACCCGGCTACCGAGATTGACTGGGACGCCCCGCTGGCGCCGGACCGCTACTTTATCGCGGCACACCGCAGCTCCCTGTACGGCACGGCCCTGTGGGATCGGATGAGCGAGGAGCAGCGGATCGCGCTGACCAAGCACGAGGTGGCGAGTTTCTACAGCATCGGCATCTGGTTTGAGACGATCCTCATGCAGATGCTCATTCGGCACGTCTATGACCGTCCCAAAGGCAGCGCGCATGCCCGGTATGCGTGGACTGAGATCGCTGACGAGTGTCGGCACTCGGTGATGTTTTCTCGCATGGCGGAGAAGTTCGGGGCCCCGGAGTACGGTCCCGGCGCCGTGGTCCATCACCTCGGACGGTTGTTCAAGACGGTCTCCAACGGCACCCTGACCTTCGGCGCGACGATTTACGTTGAGGAGATTCTCGACGTGTTGCAGCGCGAGCAGATGGTGGACCAGTCGCTGCAGCCGGTGGTCCAGGAAGTGTCTCGGATCCACGTCATCGAAGAGGCACGCCACATCCGCTACGCCCGCGAGGAAACGCTTCGGCAGTGGCCTCGACTGGGTCCGCTGGGTCGGGCGTATAGCCGCTTCATCCTCGCCGTGGTGGTCTACTTCGCCACCACCAGGCTGGTTGACCCCAAGGTGTACGCAGCAGTCGGGCTCGACGTCGACGAGGCCGTCAAAGCGGCTGCCGCGAATCCGTACTGGCGGCAGACCAAGCAGTTCGCCGCCCGCAAGGTTGTAGCGTTCCTCGACGAGGTTGGGCTCATCGCCGGGCCGGGAAAACTGCTCTGGCGCCGGGCCGGAGTGCTCTAGAGCCTGCGCACTACACTCCGCGCCAGCGCCCGGCCAGAGAAGGGGTCGCGCAGTTCAGCATTGTTGCGTTGAGGCTCCGGATCGTTTTCAGTCGCTGTCCTAGTCCCGTTGACTCGGGGTCACCGCACGCTGCTCATCCTTCCCTAGGGGGCGCTTGCGGCCACTACGCTGCCGATCGCTTCCCGCTCCCCCCCATCGGAGTGCAAGGATTGGGGTATTCCCGATCGGAAGCGGAGGGAGTGGCGAACACAATGACTCCAAAGGACAAGATCAACGGCATGGTGAGTCAGGACAACGAGAGGGCTGAGCCGCTCCTCGAGAAGGCTGAGTCGCTCGTCGATAAGGCCAAGGAGAAGGCTGAGTCGCTCCTCGAGAAGATCGAGGAGAAGGCTGAGTCGCTCCTCGAGAAGGCCAGGGACAGCTCCGGCAAGGACCCCACGTTCTGAGGGGTCCCGCCCACTCGCAACAGCGGTGTCATGGTCGCCGGGCAGAAGCTCGCCAAGGCTGGCACCTCGATGCGGAGCCTGTGGGACGCAAAAGCCGGCCTGCTTCTCTGACCTGGGCGATTGGCGTGCTCGGCCACCTGGGCATGATCGTGTGCCGTATCGTTGCGACTGCTGTATCTGATCTTCCTTCAGCTTGTGAACCTGCTGTTGTTGCTCGGCCGCTCCTCGGCATCTAAAGACGT
>JAFAXZ010000189.1 GCA_019240665.1 Pseudonocardiales bacterium
TTGTTGGCGGGGTCGCCACGGCGGCTGGCAGTGGCTTACTCGCTGACACCCCGTGGCAGCGGCTGATGGATTCAGTCGATAAAGGACGCCCGGTTGATGTGGCCACGGTCCAGCTCATGCAAGACCGGACAGCGGATTTTTTCGAAACTGAATACACAGTGCCGGCGCGACACCTCCTCGACTCACTCACGAATCACCGCGCCGCGCTGACCACCCTGCTGGGCAACGCCCGAACGGATACCACACGGGACCCGCTCATGGTCATGCTGGGCGAAACTGAGGCGTTGATTGGGTGGTTGCATTTCGACCTCGGGCAGGCGACCGAAGCGACGAACGCATGGCGGGCCACACTGAAGATCGCCAAGGACACCGGTGATCGCGCGCTCGCCGCCTGCGCCCTGGGATACTGGAGTTATCTTGCCAGTTCCCGAAACGATCTCATGCCGGCCGTCCGCTTATTACGCCAAGCCGAAGAATACGTGCCAGGGAACTCCGCGCCCGCGACGCGATCATGGATCGCGGCCCGCGCCGCCGAGGAATCAGCGCGTCTGGGTGAGGAAACGGCGGCCTTGCGCACGCTGGAGCGGGCGTTCACCGCGTTCGACTTCGCCCGGCCGCGCACGGAGCGGGTGTGGACGGGGTTTTTCACCGCGAACAGGCTCGGTGGTGTGACCGTGTCGACCTACATGGCGCTGGGTCACCGCGACGCGACTGTCGCCGCGGATTCCTTGCTCGCGTCTTTGTCCCCGACCGAAAACAAGGCCCGGGCGCTCGTGCTTGCTGATCTGACGACCCTGGCCGTCCGAGCCAACGACGTCGACCGCGCCACCGCTCTGGCCGGCGACGCGATCGAGGTCACGGTGCGCACCGAGACCAGCCTGGCCCGGCAACGGCTCTTGACCCTGGCCTCTGCCCTGGCCACCAGCAGCGACCCGGGTGCCACCCGTGTCCTGCGAGACCACATCGTGTCCGCTTTGCGCCGGTAGCCCTTCGGGACGCTCAGAGTGGTCGCGTCTCGGTGTTCACCCACGACAGGTAGTCCCTGCTGCCGCCCACGATCGGTAGGGCCACCACTTCCGGCACGTCATAGCTGTGGTTCTTCTGAAGGTATTCCGTCAGTGCGTCCAGCCGGTCAGCGCTCGTTTTGATCCAGCACTGCCATTCCTGGTCGTTGCGTACCTCCCCCTCCCACCGATAGATACTGCGAATCGGCCCGATGATCTGGACACAAGCCCCGAGACGCGCCTCCACGATCCCGCGCCCGAGTTCCTCAGCCTCGTCCGCGCGATCGGTAGTCGTGACCACCGCACAATACGACTCCTGCACGTTTGCCTCCCCGTTCACCTCGCCGCGGCACACCGAGCCTAGCCATCCCTCCACCCGGGTCGTGCCCCGCGTCACCACCCCAGCCGACGCCGTCGCCCGCTCACTGTCAACACCGCTGGCCCACTCGACCCACCCCGGGGCTCAACGCCAGGCTTCTGTCACGCTTCGTCACACCACGGTCATGCAGCGTCACAATCATGCGTTGCCGAATAAGCCTCTATGGGATCAAGGACACCGCCTCCGGCGGCGGCGCGGCAGTGCCTGAGCCCGTCGTCTTCTCGCCCTGCCCGCTCGGGCCGCCTTGGTCGGCGAGCATCCAGGCCGCGTAGGCGACGGGACCCGTGGGCTGAGATCAGACTATGCGGCATCGGCCTGCGGGCGGCCGACGGTTTGATCGCAGACGACCCCGGCGCGGCGCGGTTTTTGCGAAGTGCCAGGTAACTATGGGGACAGACGAAGCAGAGTACTCCCATGCCATCATGTCACGCATGAGCAAGCGAGGGTGCCTTAGCCAGATCGCGCAGGCTGTAGGAATCACCGCTGGCATCGTCACTATAGCTACGTATTTCGGATTCACAGCACATTCATTGCAGGGATGGGTACGGTCCCTGGCGGGTGGTCGCGCAGTTAGTCGCGTGCTCGACAGCATTAGCATCCACGTCCCCAGCTGGGTAGTGGCTCTGGCGGCCTTCGGTGCATATGGCATGATCGTCGCGCTCCGGTTGGGTATCGAAGAGATCTTCTTGTGGGGGGACACAATAAGCACACCGCTAGTAATCGTCCGAAACTTCATTTACTTCCTTCCGGTGGCCGTAATGTGGCTGTGGTTGTTCCAGGGCGTGCTCTCCGGACTTGGCGTGGCCGCGTTCTTCGTCGGATACACACTCACTGTTGGCATCGCCGTCTATCTTTCGTCGCTTGGGCCATTCCGATACTATATTTTAAGTTGGAAGCTCGGTCGGCGCCGATACTAGTAGCTGACTAGTCAGCATGGTTTGGGTGCTAGTGGTATCCAGGGCTGATCATTGAAATCGCTGGGGTGAGGATGTCGAGGGTGTTGAGTACCCATTTACAAGAGGTGGGCAAGTAGGACTCGATGATGGCGAAGTCGGCCAGTCCGGCTAAGGTGTGCCAGTTCGGCCGCCGAAGGTGGACAGATGAGCGATCTCATTATGCTCTGAGAGCATTGTAGGGTCGAGCAAGGACGCACGGATGACCATCGATAGGTGTTGTACCGGGGCCTTCTGTGGGCTGCCTCAGACGACGGAACAACACTCGGTGGTCTCTAGTGGTGGGCGCGACACCGGCTTTGACCTGGGACCCTCGCGAGGGCTCACATCGAGCTACTAGCGGGCAGGCCAGGGGCTGCCCGATGCGCGGGCCAGCTTACGAGCCCTCGCCCCAGGTCAAAGCCGGTGTTGTCGCTTGCCAGCGTGATGGGACCACCGGGTTGCCATGACCTAGGGACCACCGGGTTTGGTTAGTGAGCATGGTGGTTTCCTTTCTGGTGGTTTATTGACACGCCGGTGGTGGTGTTGGTTTTGTGGGTGCGTTTTTGGCGGTGTCGGTAGGAGTCGCCTTCGATGGTGAGTTCGTGGGATGTGGAGACGAGTCGGTCGATGGCGGATTGGGTGAGGAGTGGGTCGGCCATCATGGTCAGCCATTCGCTGGGTTCGCGGTTTGAGGTGAGCACGGTGGCGGTCTTGCGGTGTCGTTCGACGATCAGTTCGTAGAAGTCGGTGGTCTCGGTGGCATCTAGTGGTTGGAGCGCGAAGTCATTCAGGATCAGTAGTTGCACGTGGGCGAGGTGGCGCATCTCGGTGTTGAGGGTGTTGTCGAGTCGGGCGGCTTTGAGGCGTTTGAGGAGTTTGTCGGCGCGGGCCATGGGTACGTTGTGGCGGCGGCGGAGGGTGATGTGTCCGAGCGCGGTCGCGAGGTGGGTCTTGCCGAGGCCGACTGGGCCGAGCAACAGCGCCCCGTGGGGGGCCTGGAGGAAGCGCAGGCTGGTGAGTTCGGTCCAGAGTTGCTGGTTGTAGCGGATTGTGGCGGTGGTGTCCCAGGTGTCCAGGCGCAGGTGGGGGTTTAGTCCGGCGGTGCGGGCGCGGCGCGTGGCGGAGGTGGTTTCGCGGCGGGTGATGTCGTCGGCGAGCACGAGTTCGAGGAACTCGGCGTGGGGTAGGTGGTGTTGTTTGGCCAGGGTGATCCGTTCGGGCAGGGTGTCGAGCAGTTTGCCCAGTGTGAGGGTGCGCAGGATGGTGCGTAGCTCGGAGCTGATCGGGTCGGTGAGGGTGGTGCTCATCGGGTGCTTACCTGCCTGAGCATGGTCGGCTGTCGCAGGATCGCGAGCGGTATGGTGGTGGCAGCGCCTGGGGAGAGGTCGGCGCCGATGCCGTGGGCGGTGAACTCCACGCCCGCAGAGACCCGGATGGGTGTGCCGCCGGGCAGGTGGCCGATCACTGAGAGGTGCACGCTGTGGCCATGGGGGACGCGTCAGGCCTCGGCGGTGACCTCGGTGAGCGTGTCGGCCCAGGCGAGCAACGCTGATCTGGCCTGCGGGGGTGTGTGGTGGGCAAGCTGCGCGGTCACGGTCGCTGTAGTGAGGGATGGGGTGAGGTTCATCGAGCAGGGCTCCGGTAGCTCGAAGGCAAGTGAGGTGGGTACGAAGGCGGTCGAGTAGCTCAGCTGTCGTCATCACCGTGTTGCCTCGCCGCCGTTGATGAGCGTGAGCGCCGGCCGGTGTGGGGTGAACTCGGCCGGGTCGCGGGCGAACCGGGCCGCGCCGGGGACCAGTGGCGGTGGTGCTGGGGTGTTCTCCGTGGCCTGTTCCAGCATGGATGCGATCTTGGTGACGTTGAGGACGTCGAGGGTGAGCGCGCGGGCGCAGGCGGTGTTGACCGCGGTGTCGCCGTAGCGGCGGGTCAGCCCGAGCAGCCGGTAGACCTGGCGCATCTTGGTCCGGGCAGCTCGTCTTCCAGCAGCCGCTGGGCGTAGGTCCCCACCTCGGGGCCGTGCCG
>JAFAXZ010000347.1 GCA_019240665.1 Pseudonocardiales bacterium
GTCGACCACCCAGTCGAAGTGCCTGGTCTTGTACCCAGTGGATGATTCGATGGTGTTGCCGTGCATCGGGTCGCATTGCCAGATCACCTGGTGCCCAGCGGCGGTGACCTTCTGCACGATCTCCGGCAGCACATCGCGGACCCGCTGCGCCCCCATCCGGGAGATCAGCGTGAGCCGGCCTGGTACGCCATGCGGATCAAGCCGCTCGACGTATTCCACGGCCTGGTCTGGGGTGATACCCGGACCCAGCTTGAGCCCGATCGGGTTGGCCAGCAGTTCGGCGAAGGCGATGTGCGCCCCATCCAGCGCCCGGGTCCGCTCCCCCACCCAGAGAGAGTGGGCGGACAGATCGTAGAGCTTGGGCGTCCCGCTCGTGCTGTCCAGGCGGAGCATGGCCCGCTCGTAGTCGAGCACCAGCGCCTCGTGACTGGCGTAGATCTCGGTGGAAAGCAGCGATGAGTCGTCCACGCCACACGCCGACATGAAGCGCAAGCCCCGGTCAATCTCGCCAGCCAGCGCCTCGTAGCGGGCCCCAGCCGGAGATCGCCGCACGAAGTCCTTGTTCCAGTCGTGCACCCGGTGCAGGTCCGCCATGCCGGCCAGGGTCAGCGAACGCACCAAGTTCATTGCCGCAGCGGCGTTGGCGTAGGCCCGAATCATCCGCGACGGGTCGTGCACCCGCGCCTCGGGAGTGGCGAGCAGAGAGTTGATCATGTCACCACGGTAGGACGGCAAACCGAGCGCGTCGGTCGGCGCGGAGCGCGGCTTGGCGTATTGCCCGGCCACCCGTCCCACTTTCACCACCGGCATGCTCGACCCGTAGGTGAGCACCACCGCCATCTGCAGCAGCGTGCGGATAGTGGCCCGCAGGTGCGGCTCGGTGTTGTCGGCGAAGGTTTCGGCGCAGTCCCCGCCCTGCAGCAGGAACGCCTCTCCGCGGGCCACGGCCCCAAGCTGCTCTCGCAGGTGGTCCACCTCAGGCGGCACGGTGATCGGTGGCACGCTCTCCAGAACGGTGCGGATACTGCGCACCGCGTCCGGGTCGGGCCAGCGCGGTTGCTGCGCGGCGGGTCGGGCCAGCGCGGCGTCAAGCCTGGTACGGAGGTCGGCGGGCAGCGGCGGTAGCTCCGGCAGCGTGTCGACCGGAACATCCACGGTCCAGTTCACGGTGCCTTAGCGTATGGGGTGATACGCCGGGCCGTTCCAGTGGGGCTGGTCGGAGTGGGCCAGACCAGGGAGGCCCTCAGCCGAAGAAAACCTCGGCCTCCGCGTGGCGTTCCTGCGGCACCGTCTTGACTGTTGCGGTGGCCTCGGCCAGCTTAACCCGGATGATGTCAGTGCCACGGAGGGCGACCATCACGCCGCCATCACCCTCGTGCACCGCATCAACGGCCTGCACGCCGAATCGGGTAGCGAGCACCCGGTCGTAGGCAGTGGGCGTGCCACCACGCTGAATGTGTCCCAGTACTACGGCGCGGGACTCGGCGCCGGTGCGGCGGGCGATCTCGTCGGCCAACCAGATGCCGACCCCACCGAGGCGCTTGTGACCGAAGGCATCGACCTCCGCGGTGGCGAGCAGCTCCGCGCCGCCCTCCGGCACTGCACCCTCAGCAATCACGACGATCGCGGCGGATTCCCGCTCGAGGCACCGGAGCACCCACTGGCACACCCGGTCCACGGCGAATGGCCGCTCCGGCATCAGGATGACATTCGCCCCGCCGGCCATCCCGGAGTGCAGCGCTATCCAACCCGCGTGCCGACCCATCACCTCGACGACCGCCACCCGCTGATGCGATTCGGCGGTGGTACGCAGCCGGTCGATCGCTTCGGTCGCGATGTGCACCGCGGTGTCGAAGCCGAACGTGTAGTCGGTGGCGCTCAGGTCGTTGTCGATGGTCTTGGGTACGCCCACCACGACAATGCCGTCCTCGCTCAACCGGCTGGCCACCCCGAGGGTGTCTTCGCCGCCGATCGCGATCAGCGCGTCCACGCCGTGCTCGGCGAGGGTCTGCTTGACCTGTTCGGCGCCGCCGTTGCGGTACGGGTTGGTGCGTGAGGTACGCAGGATGGTGCCGCCGAGCGGGAGGATGTGCTCCACGTCAGCGAGACCTAGCGGCTGGACCAAGCCTTGCATCGGACCCCGCCAGCCGTCCCGGAATCCGATGATCTCGTGCCCGTAGACCTCGATACCCTTGCGGACCACCGCCCGGATCACTGCATTAAGCCCTGGGCAGTCGCCGCCCCCTGTGAGCACACCGATGCGCATGTCGAATCGCCTTCCTGCTCCGTACCGGATTGACGGGCCAGAGCGTGACATGAGGTGCATCGGTGCAGCAAGCGACTGCTCAACGGGGACGGCTTTGCTGCGCCATGCGGTGCTGCTCGATCACCCGCCACCGGGTGAGGTTGTACCGGGCATCAGCCACCGCGTCGTGGGCGTCACTGGGCGGTGGGGGCAATGCCGGCTTGCCGGCGTCCTCCCAACGCTGCCGCAGGTCCCGGGTAAACCGAGGTAGCGCCCGGGGCAACGCTGGCATCGGGCCCCACAGCTGGGCAAGGGCGACGTGGTCATAGGCGGCGAACCAGGCCCACAGCTCCACCCGCTCACCGGAGGCGGTGAGAAACTCCAGCAACGTATCGCGGATGGCCGCCCGGCTGCGCCATGCCAGGTCGGCCGGCGGCGGCAGCTTGGGCAATACGTGTGATCGGACCCAGTCGCCAGCCCGCTTCGGATCGAACTCGGTGGATACCGCGTAGTACTCCCGCCCCTGCTCGTCCACCACGCCGATGGAAATCAGCTCGATGGTGACGCCATCCTCGATGAACTCACAGTCGTAGAAGAAGCGCACCTGGACCGACCCTCATCCTCTCTGAGCTGCGTGAACGCCATTATGCTCGTGCCCCGATCCGCACCGGGCCCTCGGGAGCCACGAGCGCACGCTCGACAGCATTCCGAGTCCGGTCGTTGGAGTCCGGCCACGAGCGGGTTGACCCGCACCCGCCTAGCTTGCCAGCGGTGTCCGGGGGACTGGACGCCGTAGCGCCAGCCAGCCCGAACTCCGCCTCATCCAACGTCCAGCACTCGATGAGGTTTTCCAGCTTCCATTCACGCCACATTGCTGAGCCTTTTTCCCGATCTACCGACACCGAAGATCGAGAGAAGCACGAATTATCGCAACCACGTGATTACTGATTATTATCAGCAGACTGCGATCGGCTGCGTCGTGGGTACGTCGTTGGCCATGGCTGACACGAGTGAAGACGATCAATCCTGTGGTGTCCGCCAGCGCGGACGTCACCCGCTACACCGGCAGACCCGCCCGGTAGGCCATTCCCCGCAACTCCCTGCCGACGGCATCCCGGCGCGCGCGTGCGAGCAGGTCGGCGAGCACCTCGCGGGCTGGCGGGTTCCGGTGTACGCGGCGGGGTGAGATCTTCTCCGCCCCGGCGGAACGCCACGACGGCGCCGTCGTGGCGTTCCCGTACCCGGGCCAGTGCACGGCCGTAGTCGATCCAGGGCACTCTACGCCCCGTTCGAGTTCGGACAGGTGAGGTGACGCAAGGCTACCCGGAGCGCCCCTTGCCGCCGGAACAGACGGCAAGTCCTCCGTCGCCGCACCCACGACTCACCGCCCCGCAGCGACTCCCCTCTTTGATGTGAATCGCCTGAGTAACCCTTTGATGTGAATCGCCTGAGTAACCCCCCTTGGCACCACTACACTCGCCCGGTATGGGTGACAGGACCGCTGATTTTATGGAGCGTGCCACCAACGGTCAGGTCACCGCCGCGACGAGTTCGCCGTGGCGCTGGCTGTCGCAGGTGCGCTGGATATTTGACACCTCGGAGCTCGGCCTCCTCGGACGAGCGGACGCAATTCTACAAGTGGAGAGCACGAACCTCCGAGAGGGTTCACGGACATTGCTGGAGGCAAAGCATCGCCTTCATCAAGAGGGGATCGGCAACGCGACCGCCCCGCGCGATGTCGGCGGAGGCGGGTACAGGTGGGTCGTCCAGTTGCTGATCCAGTTCCTGGTAGGTTACCGTGACCTCAATATGCGAGACGCCGCCCACCTCGGGCACGCTGAGCTATTGCTGCTGGACGACAACTGGATAACCCGAGAAGAATTGCACCAAGCTGTCGCGGGAGAGCTGATCGGCGTCGCGGCGACGGAACCCAGCGGTGGCTCGAACCTGGCAACCGCCTCGACGACGATCGCGGTGCCGACTCCCTCGGGGTGGGAACTGACAGGCGAGAAGAAGTGGATTTCCAGGATCGAGGAAGCCGGAGCTTTTGTCATCTTCGCGCGAGTCCACGACGATATCGCAGCGTTTTACGTTCGCTCGACAAATGACGGCCTCGCGAGGGCTTCGCTGGTACCCTCGGGGTTGACGGGATGGTCCTGGGGATGCCTGGTACTGAACTCCGCGCGCGTTCGTACCAGCGACATGATTGGGGACGTGGCCGCTGGTGTGTCTTTATTTCGACGTCATTTCGCGCGGTACCGACCATTGGTGGCCGCTACCTGTCTCGGGGCAGCCGCTGCGAGCATCGACCAATGGGTTGATTTCGTGCTCTCGCGTTCTGACGGCGGCCGGGTGCTCATGGGAGGAGCACTGGAGAAAATCGGACAGTGCCGCAGCCGCATCATCCTAGCGATCTCCGGACTGGTCGCTGGAGCCGTCCAAACCGCTGATCCTGATCCGATCTGGGCAAAAATGGCGAAGGCACATTCGGTGGAGGTCGCTTTGGAAACCGTGCGGTCCGCGGCGCGGTCGATGGGCGCGCAAAGCTATGAGGCGGAGCATCCGGTTCGACGAACACTCCGCAATCTGGAAGCGTTCGAATACGCGGACGGAGCCATTGATCCACTTTTTCGGTCGTCGGGATACGCCTACGTGCGGCAGACAGCTGATGAGCGCGTTTGATGCCGTTCGCTTCTCGTTTACCAGCTGCGTAGGGTCAGTCACCGTCGGGATGCGGCCGGGGCCCTCGTTCCCTCGCCGGTACGCCGACGACGATAACGCCCTCGGGCACATCTCGCAGCACAAGGGACTGTGAACCGACAAGCGCCCAACGGCCGACGTGAACCCCTGCCGCTATCGTCGATCCCGAGCCGATCGCAGCGCCCTCGGCGAAGTAGGGCGCCTCGAGAACAACAGGGGTGCCAGCGCGCCACACCATCGACTTGTCGTTAATGGTCTTGACGCCTGCGCCGAAAAAGACGCGGTCCTCGACGACTGTTCCACCGGTGATGTGCGTGTGCGGTGACGACCTGACGTTGCCGCCGAACTGGGAGCCACGCTCGACGCTCACAAAGTGAGCGAGTTGAGTGCCGGCGCCCAACCGCACCGCAGAGCGCACGAGCGTGTGATGCCCAATGTGCACCTGCTCGCCGAGAACGACGTTGGAGTAGACATGGGCACCGGCACGAATGATAGATCCGGCGCCTACGGTGCACGTGCCCGCGTGCCCGTCATAGTGGTGACCCATCGCGTACCCGAACTCCGGCTTGCCGACCACGGAGTGGTCCTCGACGACCACCCCTTCGCCGAGGACCACTCCGCCGTAGAGGACCGCGCCGGGCGCAATGCGACAGCCACGACCGATGACGATCGGTTGCGCGCTGCCGGTGAGGTCAACCGGCTCGAAGATGGCCGAGCGCGCGACATGAGCGCCGTCGTCAATCTGGACATTTGAGTCATCCCAGCTCAGCGGCAACGGCGACTCCCGTCTCCAGTGCGTGGTGAGTCAGGTGCCGCCCACTGCGGCATTGCCGGTCAGCGCAGCTTAGCGCCAACACAGATCAGCTTCTCGCGGAAGTTCTCGTAACCGCGGTCCAGCAGAGAGACTCCCGTCACCGTCGAGTCGCCCTGTGCTGAGAGTGCGGCCAGCACATAGGAGAAACCTGCCCGCAGATCAGGAACATGCACGTTCGTTCCTTGCAGCTTCGTCGGTCCGACCACTACGGCAGAATGTTGGTGATTTCGCGATCCGAAGCGGCAAGGGGTGCGCCCGAGACACTCGGTGAAGACCTGCATCTGGGCACCGAGCGCTTGAAGTGCCTTCCCGTACGCCAACCGGTTTTCATGCACCGTCTCATGCAGCACGGTCACACCGTCTGCCTGCGTCAGCGCGGTGACCATAGGCGACTGCCAGTCCGTCATGAAGCCAGGATGCACGTCTGTCTCGATGACCAGCGGACGAGGCATGGACTTCTCCCGCCAAAACGTCACCTCGTTGCCGTCACCGGAGAAGTCAAACTCGCCACCTGCGCGCCGGTACACGTTGAGATACGTCCCCAGATCGGCCTGTCGGACGCCGCGCACAGTGATCCGTCCGTCGGTCGCAAGCGCGAGGCTCGCCCAGGACGCCGCTTCGAGCCGGTCTGGGATGGCGGTGTATGAGACGCCCTTCAGACGGGAGACACCGGTGACCTGAATGACGCGGCCGGGCTGAACGGTGATAAGGGCACCCATGCGCTGAAGCATTGAGATCAGATCGATGATCTCCGGCTCGGTCGCGGCGTTGCGCAGCTCGGAGTCACCCGCGGCGACGACCGCCCCGAGCAGAAACTGCTCGGTCGCACCCACGCTCGGGTACTTCAGCTCGACGACTGCGCCTCTTAAGCGGCCCACCTCAGCCGTCAACTTGAAGCCGGTGTCGGTCCGCTCACTCACCGCGCCGAACGCCCGAAGCACCTCCAGGTGAAGATCAACCGGACGCTCGCCAATGCTGCAGCCACCGGGCTTCCAGACCTCCGCGTGACCGGTGCGGTGCAGGAGCGGTGCGCAGGTGAGTACTGGGATCCGGCTCCTGACGTGGAAATACTCCAAATCGCGTGTCGCGGCGGTGTGAATGTCGCGCGCCTCGATCCGCATCTGGCCGTCCACCGGCTGCGCCGTGCTGCATCCCAGCACCTCGAGCAGCTCGGTCACAAGCCAGGTGTCAACAATCTGCGAAATGTTGTGGATGAACACGGGCTCCTCCGTCAGGAGCGCCGCGACCATCAGCTTGGGAACCGCGTTCTTCGAGCCGCGGATCTTGACCGTTCCGCCGAGCGGGATGCCGCCTGTCAGGTGTAGCGCGTCACCGTCGTCAGTCATGAGGAAGGAAGGCTCCTTGTGTGGATTTCAGGTCCGACTCCATAGACGCGCGATGCGTCCGCCGGTTGTCCGGCTGGGCCACGGTACCGCTCACCTGGCTGGCTCGTCCCCAGGAGCACCAACCGTCGTTAACCAGCCTCTTCCCGACCAGCCCAAGCGAGCCCGAGGCATCCGTCGAGGTTACGCGCCTGGCAAGCGCGCGTCGGCCCGGTCAGCCAGGTGCCGGCAGCGGGAAGCCAGCGGCTACGCAGTCAAGACGCCTTGAGGGCCAGCCGCGGCGGTGGCGCTTCGCGCTCTTTGACCGAAGTCGCGTACCTGTCGACGTACTCCTGGCCGGAGAGCTCCATCAAGACGTACATGATCTCGTCAACCATGGACCGCTCGACGAACCGGTCACCGGCCAGACCTGCGTAGCGAGAGAAGTCCAGCGGGGCGCCGACGCGTATTTCTACCGGATGCGGCCGCCACATCTTGGTGCCCATAGGGCTGACTTTGTCGGTACCCACCATCACGACCGGGATCACCGGGACGCCGGCCTCCAGCGCCATCCTGGCGACGCCGGTCTTACCTTTGTACAATCGCCCATCCGGAGACCGTGTGCCCTCCGGATAGATACCGAGCAACTTGCCCGCAGCCAGCAACCGCACTCCCGTGTCCAGGGCGGCCTGCGCGGCGGATGCGCTGGCGCGGTCGATGGGGACCTGGCCGGCAGCGCTAAAGAACTGCCGCTTGAGCCATCCCCGCAGCCCAGGAGTGGTGAAGTACTCCCGCTTGGCCAGGAACGTGACCCGTCGGCGGATCATCAGCGGCAGGAAGAACGAGTCGGCGACCGCAAGATGATTGCTGGCCAGAATGGCGCCACCGCGTTCCGGGATATGCTCGACTCCCTGAACCTGCGGATGGCATGCCAGCCGCATCAGCGGGCCGAGCAGCAGGTGTTTGAGCAGGTAGTAGAACACCGCCTACGATCCTTCCCGTGCCGCCCTCGCGGGCCGCAGTATCAACCAGCGTACGGAGTACGGTATCCGGGGCACAACGGCCCAGCACCATCCTCTGTACGCAGCTCAGCAGGACACAGGTTCGATGCTGCACGCACTCGCGCACTCCCCCGGCTCCAGCCCGGTACCGTCAGCCCCGCAGGCTCAGCGCTCCACGCGGCGCTTGAGCTCCTTCAGCGCGGTATCCATGATGACCTTCTCGGCCTTTCGCTTAATCATCCCGATCATGGGAATCGCGAGGTCGACTGTCAGACTGTAGGTTACTTTGGTCGCCGGGCCGACGGGTTCCAGGACGTAGGAACCATGCTGCGCCTTCTGCATCTGGCCCTCGACCAGGTCCCAGCTCACCGTCAGCCCGTCCGCAGACCATGTGTAATCAAGCACGTACTCGTCCCGGACCAGGCCGGCGTCCAACAAGAACCGTACCCGTTTCGCACGATCACCAGCGCCGGGGACGATCACCTCGGCCTTCTTCACTGCCAATGCCCACTGCGGGTAGGCGGAAAAATCGGCGATCACGTCCATGATTGCCCTGGGATCGGCGTTGACGACGATGGACTGGGTTGACTGGTCGGCCATGCTGCGCAGGCTACCCGCCACTGCCCGAAGTGGGCCGACCGAAGTGGACCGACCGAAGTGGTCACCACCTCACCACGTGTGGGGTCCCGGTCCGCTGGAAATGCCCGACATTAACGCATTCGGTTCTCCCCACCCGGACCCGCCGGGCCAGCGGCTGATGCACGTGCCCGAACAGCGCAATCCGGGGCCGGTCCTGCCGGATCACCGCAAGCAACTGCTCAGAGCCGATCTCGGACCGCCGGGCCTGCACGTCGTAGAGCAACTCGGGGACCGCGGGCGGGATGTGGCTACACAGCAGGTCCACCCGCCCGAGCGCCGAGACGGCCACCGCATACTGCGCTGGAGTGCGCAGGTAAGAGCGAAACACCGGGTCGCGCTGCGGGATACCCCCATCTGGTAACAGGCCTCCGCCAACGAAACCGCAGCGAAGGCCACCGATCTCGGCGGTCTGACCGTCCAGGACGTAGACGCCAGCACGCATGAATCGAGGCCACAGCTCAGGCAGGTCCACATTGCCGGGGGTGGCGTAGGTCGGGCTAGGTAGCACCGCGAACAGCCGTTCGTACTGTTCGATGACGGCCTCCCGGATCATGTCGCGGGAATCCGGTACCCGGCTCCATAGCTCCCGCACGAACGCATACGCCTCGTCGGGTGCTCCGCCGGAGCGCAATTGCGCGAACCGATGGACCGCTGCGGACCCGAACACCGAGCCGAGGATGCCAGCGGAGTGATCGTGGTAATCCACGAAGTCGATCAGGTCTCCGAGCACCAGCAGTGCATCGGCACCCGATCCTGCCCTGGCCAGCGCATCCACGTTACCGTGCACGTCGGACACCACGTGGATCCGCACGAGCAGGCAGGTTACCCGGCGCTGGCACGAGTGCGCACGACCAGCCGCCCGTCGCCCCAGTGGCGATTCGGCTGGCAATTTGCCCGCAGAGCTGTTGGACGAAACGGGGTCGCGATACGTTGCCAAGCTGTACAGGAGAAACCCGAACTGCGGAGGTACCCGTGCGGGAGTTCACGGTTCCCGCCACCACCACGGTGGATGACCAAGAGAACCTTACCGATGTAGTATGGGCCAACGCCGGGCGCTTCGCCGGTAGCGTCAGCTTTCGCCGCCGGGTCGACGGTGGCTGGATGGACGTCACAGCGAGGGAATTCGCCGACCAGGTGACCGCTGTGGCCAAGGGCCTGATCGCGGCGGGCATTGAGCACGGGGATCGGATTGCCCTGCTGTCCAAGACCCGCTACGAGTGGACCCTGGTGGACTACGCGATCTTGGCCGCCGGTGGATCGACGGTGCCGATTTATGAGACGTCCTCCCCGGAGCAGGTGGAGTGGATCCTGTCGGATTCGGGCGCCAAAGCAATCGTGGTCGAAACCCGAGCACACCACGACATGGTCCAGGGGTTAGTTGATCGGCTGAGCGAGCCAGCTCTGATCTGGCAGATCGATCCGGCGACGCGTAGTAGCAGTCCGGCTGCAACGATCGACGAACTCACTGCGCTGGGCGTCGGGATCAGTGATGACGCCGTGCGCGAGCGCGCTACCACGGTGGGCGCCGAGGATCTGGCGACGTTGATCTACACCTCAGGGACGACGGGACGACCCAAGGGCTGCGAGCTCACCCACCGCAACCTGCTCTCCGTGACCCGCTCAGCCGTGGGGGAATTCCCCGGCCTGATGCAACCGGAGAACTCAGTGCTGCTGTTCCTGCCGCTGGCGCACGTGTTCGCCCGAATCATCCAATGCTGCTGTGTGTACGCGCGGATCACCCTCGGGCACACCCCGGATGTGAAGAACCTGGTCGCTGAGCTGGCCGAGTTCCGGCCCACGTTCGTGCTGGCGGTACCTCGTGTATTCGAAAAGGTGTACAACTCGGCTAGGCAGAAGGCGCATGCTGAGGGCAAGGGCCGCATCTTCGACATCGCCGTTGCCACCGCCGTCGAGTGGAGCCGCGCCCACGACACCGGCGGGGCCGGACTGGCCTTGCGGGCCAAGCACGCGGTGTTCGACCAACTGGTCTACTCCAAGCTCCGCGCGGTGCTCGGTGGTCGGTGTCTCGCAGCGGTCTCCGGTGGTGCCCCCCTAGGCGAGCGGCTCGGGCATTTCTTCCGCGGTATCGGATTGCCGGTGTGGGAGGGCTACGGGCTGACCGAGACCAGCGCCCCCGCCACGGTGAACACCGAGAAACGCGCCAAGATCGGCACCGTAGGTCAACCGTTGCCCGGTGTGACGATCAAGATTAGCGATGACAGTGAGGTACTGATCAAGGGCCCAGGTGTGCTGCGCCGGTACTGGCACAACGAGCAGGTGACCAAGGAAACCCTCATCGAGGGCTGGTTCCACACCGGCGACCTCGGGGAGCTGGACCAGGACGGCTTCCTGCAGATCACCGGTCGCAAAAAGGAGATCATCGTCACGGCGGCCGGCAAGAACGTCACCCCGGCCGCGTTGGAGGACCGGATCCGGGCACACCGGCTGATCAGCCAATGCATGGTGGTGGGCGACAATCAGCCCTTCATCGCCGCCCTGATCACCCTCGACGCCGAGGCCCTACCGACCTGGAGCGCTGAACACGGCAAGCCAGCGGGCAATGCCGCCGATCTGATCGAAGATGAGGATCTGCGCGCCGAAGTGCAACGCGCGGTGGACGACGCCAACAAGACCGTCTCGAAGGCCGAGACGATCCGCAAGTTCCGGATCCTGCCGGTCGACCTCACCGAGGGGGGTGGCCAGCTCACCCCGACGCTCAAACTCAAGCGTGCGGTGGTGGCCAAGGAGTTCGCCGCCGACATCGAGGCGCTCTACGCCCCGTGAGTGGCGATACGAGTCATGACTCGTATCGCCACTCACGGGCTGGCCAGCAGCAGCTCACCGAGCTGCTGCTGGCGGCAAGACCAGTCCCAGTCCCGCAGCATCCAGCCCCGCCCGCGCCGGCCCATCGCCGTGGCGCGATCGGGATCGGCAAGTAGCGTCGCGACGGCCCCTGCTACTGCTGCCACGTCGCGACCGTTCACCAGGTCACCGGTATCGCCGGCGCGGACCGTCTCCCGTGCCCCGCCAGCGTCACCCACCACCAGCGGCAAGCCGGTCGCTGAAGCCTCGAGAAATACCAGACCGAGCCCCTCGACATCCAATCCGTGACCACGGGTCCGGCAGGGCATCGCGAAGACGTCGCCTGCAGCGTAGTACGCGGGCAACTCAGACCACGGCACTGCTCCCGTGCACACCACGGCACTGGCAACGCCACACGACTGCGCCAGCCGGTGCAACGCTGCTCGCCGAGGCCCCTCTCCGACGAGCAGCAGGGTGGCTCCCGGCACCCGGCGCTGGATCGCGGGTAACGCCCGCACCAGCGTATCCTGCCCCTTGCGAGCCACCAGCCGGGACACGCACAGCACGACGGGGGTATTCCCCAGCCGGTGGCGGCGCCGGATCTCCACGCGCCCGCCGGGATCTGGGCGGAATGCCGCGCAGTCCACGCCCGGGGGAAGTAGTTCCAGGGCGGCCCGGGGACCGAACGCCGAGGCGATCCGGCGGCGAGTGTACTGGCTCACGGCAGTGACCACATCGGCATCGGCACCGATCCGGCGAAGCGCCATTCGACCAGGGGGCAGCATCGACCAGCCCACCTCGTGTCCGTGGCTGCTGGCCACCACCCGTCGTACCCCGGCGCGGCGCAATGCCGGACCGAGCAGGGCTAGCGGGGCGGCTGCACCGAACCACACAGTTTCGCAGCGCAGTTCCCGCAGCAGCCCGCCGGCCTGCCGAAGTACTGGCAGGGTGGGAAGCATGAGGGGTCCGGGATGCCGGACGACCGGGAACGGCAATCGCGCATCGAAGGCCGCCGCTCCCGGCCAGTTCGGTGCGTAGACGGCAATCTCACCCGCGGGCAGTGCCAGAGCTAGTTGGTGCAGGTAAGCCTGGATGCCACCGGGCCGGGGTGGGAAGTCATTGCTAACCAGCAGGATCCGTGGCACCCGCCGGAGGGTAGCCGTGAGGGCACCGGCGGGTCGCAGCTGGTGCGCTCAGCCGATCCGGCTCATTGCGGTGACTTGGTTCCACGGCACCAAGACGACCTTCACGACGTCGCCGCTCTGTGGCGCGTTCACGTACCAGCCGTCACCAACATAAATGCCGATGTGGCTGATCGGGGAGTACAGCGCGATCAGGTCGCCAGGCTGCAGCTGGGAGCGGCTGACAGTACGACCCATCCGCGCCTGCTCCTCAGCTGAGTGCGGCAGACCCGGCATCCCGGCTTGCTCGAAGGCCCACTTCACTAGGCCCGAGCAGTCGAACGTGATCGGACCGTCGCCGCCCCAGACGTATGCCGATCCCTGCTTGCTCAGCGCGGCGCGCGCCGCTTTCACCGCGGTACCGCTGCCGACCAGGTTGATCGGGAAGTGGATGTTACCGCCGGAAATGTAGGCGGCCCGTTCCTGGCGGGTCAGCTCCGCGAGGCGCTTCGTGACCACCTGAATCTGACGGTCCATCTCGGCGCGGGAACGGGTCAGGTCGTCTTCGAGCCGCGCCGCATCGTGTTCAGCCTGGCCAGCCCGCGTCGCTGCGTCGTTGGCCGACTGCTCTGCCTGCTGGGCCTGCGCGACGGCACCGGTGAGCCGGTCCAGGGCCTGCTTGTTGTCCACCGCAAGCACGTCCAACGCCGACATCTGGTCCAGGAAGTCCTGGGGGGAGTCACTGACCAGCAGAGCGGACAGCCGGTTGAGTCGCGCACCCTGGAAAGAGGCGTTGGTCAGCCTGTCGACTTGACCGCGGTACTGACCCTGGACAGCCCTGGCGCCCTCTGCGGCAGCAGCAGCGGCGTTGGCATCAGCCCGGGCGTGCTCCACATCGGCACGACGGGCGCTCAGCTGGTCGCGGGCGTAGTGCCACCTTTCGGTGAGTATCTCAGCCTGCCGATTCAGCTCGGCGAGCTGCTGCGCGGCGGTGAGGCCATCTCCAGGCAGCGCGGGGTCAGCGGTCGCCCTAGTAGGCATCAGAGTTACGAGGACAATCACGGTTGCGGCGGTCATCGCTGCCGAGGCACTGCGTCTTACCATACTGCGCTTTACAACAGGAGGCCTCAGAACACCGCGCTCCAGATGATGCGACGACACGTCGCGGCTGTCTCCTTTTCCTTGGACCGCCTAACCGGGCTTAGCTGACGGGTTCGGGCCGAGGGCGGACGCAAGCCCTACCGGGTGAGCACGAATGCCCACTCGGTAGCCCAAAAAGGCATCCCCGGCTCGGCTGCCCGACGCAGCCGATTCGGCAGCGACCTGCGTTGTCGCCCAGGATGAGCGGCACCTACCGCAAGGCCGGGGGAAGAGTACGAAAGGTCACCGACACTGTCACCACCTATGCGCCAACGATGAGGCAAAGTGACCGCTGGGCACGATGGACGTCACCGCAATCCGGAACAGCATCGGCGGCGCCGATCAGCTCACATGCCGTCTGGACCGCTCACCGTCGTCTGCACACCGCTCAGCGCCCTTGCGCAGGTGGACCCCAGGATCGGTCCCCGCTGGTGTCCATTGGTGCTCCTCGTGGCGATCCACCAGTTGCAGGCGGGGCACCATGCCAGCCTTAGCCAAAGTGTCCAGCGCTCGTCGTTCAGCGCCATCCAACTCGACGCCATCCGGCGGGGCGCCAAGCAGCACGGTGATGACGCAGTCCTGGCAGGCGCCGCCGCGCACCGCACACCGGTCGCAATCCACAATCATGTCGGGCTCCGTCTCGTTCGTGATCTGGGTTTCGCTCGTGATCTGGTCACTACGGACGGTAGACCGCGACACCGACAATCCAGGGCACTCGATTCTCCCGGGTCACCGATTCACTCGTTGCGCAGCAGGATGAAGAGAGTGGGGGTTACCCGATCCGGCGGATCGCCGTGACGTCACGCCATGGGACTCGGGCAACTTTGACCACATCGCCGCTCTGCGGCGCGTTGATATAGAGCCCGTTGCCCACGTAGATGCCGATGTGACTTACTGGCCAGTACAACGCAATGAGGTCTCCTGGTAACAGGCCCGAGACCACAGCAGTGCCCACTCTGGCCTGGTCGAAGGCCACCCTCGGTAGACTCACCCCGGCCTGACGGTAGGCCCACATCACCAGACCTGAACAATCGAAAGTGCTCGGCCCCTCAGCACCCCAGATATACGGTGCCCCCTGCCGGGTCAGCGCGGCCCGCAGGGCCCTGATCCCGATGGTGTCACCGGCCATGTCGATCGGGTAGTCGGTGAATCCTTCGGAGGCATAACGGGCGAGCTCGTCAGCGGTGAGCTTGCCGAGGTGCTCCTGTACGAGATTGATCTGACGGCCCATCTCAAGCCGAGCCTGGGCCACATCGCCAGCTATCCGCGCGGCGTCGAGTTCAGCGACGGCCGCTCGCGTCTCAGCGTCGGTGGCAGCGAGTTCTGCCTGCTCAGTCCGGGATACCGCGGCCGTGAGTTTGTCCATCGCCGCCCTGTTGCTCACCGCCAACACGTCCAGCGCGGACATCTGATCCATGAATTGTTGCGGCGAGTCGCTGATCAGCATCGCGGTCAGACTGCTGATCCGGAGGCCTTCAAAGGTGACGCTGGTCAGCCGATCCACCTGAGTACGGAATGCGCTCTGCGCCGCACGGGCCTGGTCAGCGATGGCCGTCGCGGCTGCTGCATCGCTATGCGCCCGGTCCGCATCGGCCCGACGGGCCAACAGTCGGTCCGTGGCTAACTTCCACTGCTCGGTAATCACCTCGGCTTGACGGCTCAACGCACGAACCTGCGAAACGGTCCCTGCGGGATCGGGGGCAGGGGCAGGACCTGGATCGGCAACCGCGAGCGCTGGTGGCATGTTCAGCACGGAAGCGAAGGCCACGCCAGCCGCCACGCTCCGAAGGACGCGGTTCTGACGATGGGACACCACCCGCGGCTGTCTCCTATTCTCGGACCTCAACGTCCGGGTATCCGACTAGTAGCGGGAGATCATCCCGTGCATGTGGCCTAACGCCCCCCTGGACACCTGGGCGCGGATCTTCACTCGAACAGCATCGGTATGCCATCCGATGGAGGGGTTTCCGTGGTTATCGATTACTCTCCGTACACAATACGGGGCCTGCCAGTACGGAAAGGACAGCGCGCGCTGACCGCCCACGTCAGCGCACCGTCGCGGACAGCTCGATGGTCAACCTCGCCCAGTGTTCCAGCAGCGCACCCGCAGCACCAGAGTCAAGAGCCTGAGCGGCACGCTGTGTCGTTTCTCGGAGATCGCCGACTAGATCACCGGTCGAGCCGCGGTGCGCGGCAAGCGCCGCACCGGCGTTGAGAAGTACGGCGTCCCGCACCGGACCGGGATCGCCAGCGAGCAGGCGCCGCACCGCACCGGCATTGGTCGCAGCATCTCCACCGCGCAGGTCCTCCCGACGGGCCACTGGCACCCCCAGCGCAGCCGGGTCCAACTGATCACACCGCACCGTAGCGCCGTCAACCACCCACACCGA
>JAFAXZ010000364.1 GCA_019240665.1 Pseudonocardiales bacterium
GCTCGATGTGAGCCCTCGCGAGGGTCCCAGGTCAAAGCCGGTGTCGCGCCCACCACTAGAGACCACCCAACGGCACGATCATCGGCAGCCACGCCCTGCGCACCTTTGCCATCGATATCGTCCTGGGACCTGCCCACCGATCTCAAAGCCGCAGTCCTCGCTACCCAGCAGTGCCGATCCCGGTAAAACACGATGCCGAAACATCCTCTTCTGCCGCTGTCCGCGTGCGGGTGTCGGCGTAGGTCGCGCCCCAGGGGCCCGTGGGGGGAACGCTGTGGGGCATCGACACCCTGCTTAACTGACTGTGCCCGCCGCGATCCCATACGTCACCTGACCAGCTGCCCGTGAGGAAATCACGGTGAAATTCACCAGCTCTGGACTGAGCTCCTTCCCACGCTGGTGGGTAACGACGGCGCCGCCTTGATAGCCCGGCTTCTGAAGCCCACAGGCATCTGCGGCCGCTCCTGCGGCACGATGATGAAAAAGTGATAGCTTACTAGTATCTCTTTCGTGTGAGGAGCACACCATGAGCACTGTCGTGTCCCCCCGCAACGCCGAACCCGTTGGACACCGAGGGATCCGGGTCGAGATCACGCAGCGTCCCGCCGTCGCCACCAGCGGGTGGCTGGGGGTGGTGGTGCTCGCCGCCTGTGGTTACGGGGTGGTGACCGCAGGACAGCGCGACCGCGGGCTCCTGTGGCTGCCGATCGTCGTGTTTGTCCTGGTTGTTACCTCATTGGTGATCGTGGCGCCAGGCCAGAGCTCGGTGGTGCAGTTCTTCGGTCGCTACCTCGGGACCGTGCGCCGTCCCGGGTTCTGGTGGGTGGCCCCGCTCACGGTGCGACGGCAGGTCAGTGTCCGGGTCCGCAACTTCGAGACCCACCACCTCAAGGTCAACGACGCCGACGGTAACCCGGTGGAGATCGCCGCCATCGTGGTCTGGCAGGTTGCTGACACCGCCAAGTCGACCTACGCCGTCGACAGCTACCCCACCTTCGTCTCGGTGCAGGCCGAGTCCGCGCTGCGCCACGTCGCCAGCGGCCACCCCTACGACGACACCACCGGGAGCGGAATATCCTTGCGCGGCTCCACCGACGTCGTCGCCGCCGAGTTGGCCCGCGAGGTGGCCGAGCGGGTCGTGGTCGCCGGGGTCGAGATCATCGAAGTCCGCATCTCCCATCTCGCCTACGCCCAGGAGATAGCGCAGGCCATGCTGCGCCGCCAGCAGGCCAACGCGGTGGTCGCCGCCCGCAGCCGGATCGTTGAAGGCGCGGTGGGCATGGTCGAGCTGGCGCTGAGTCGGCTCACGGAAAACGATGTGGTCGAGCTCGACGAGGAACGCAAGGCCAGCATGGTCAGCAACCTGATGGTGGTGCTCTGCGGGGATCAGCCGCCCTCCCCGGTCGTGAACACCGGCTCGCTCTATACGTGAGCGAGCGCCGGCAGGTACTCCTCCGGGTCGACCCAGCGGTCCACGACGCGCTGATCCGCTGGGCCACCGACGAGTTCCGCAGCGTCAACGCCCAGGTGGAGATGCTCCTGCGCCGAGCGCTCCGCGACGCCGGGCGGATGCCCAACCACGCGGCGCCCCTACCCCGGCGTGGCCGCCCCCGGACCAGCGACACGGCGACACCTGCGGTCCGGGCCACCGACACGGACACACAACGCTCGCCTGGCGAGCGATGATGCAGGCAAGGGGTGATCCGGAAAGTGCGGGTCTTTGATGGGCAGGCCGTGCAGCCCGCAGATTGGCTGGCCATCGACGATGCAGTCATCACCGAGGTGGGGTCGGCCCTACCCGGCCCGCCGGGTGCGGTGATCCTGAACGGCCGCGGCGGCACCGTGGTGCCGGATCTGATCGACGCGCACCCAGGTGGCATCGGGTACCTGGGAGCAGGCGCTGGTGTTCGCGATAACCACGGAGCTGAACATGGTCAGCACCCCCGTGTCCTGGCAGCCCCTCCGCGTGGCCGCCGCGGCGCGGGTCGATGTGACCGACCTTCGCCCATCCGCTGTGGGCGCCACCGCCCCAGGTGGGCACCCCAGCCCTGAGAAGCTGCCCCTGGACGATGGGCCGTTCCCGATCCTGACCGGACCTGGCGAGGCCGAACAGTTCGCGACCGCCCACCTCACCGAAGGCAGCAACCACCTGGAGATCATCATTGAGAACAACGGCTGCTTCGGGCACCCACTGCCCTGCCTGGATGCCGCGACGGTGACCGCCCTGGTCCGGGCTGCGCGCGCTCACCACCTGCTCGCCATAGCCCACACCAGCACCCACGACGGCACCGAACTAACCCTCCAGGCCGGCATCGACGGGCTCGCCCACATCTCCACCGCACCGATGGGACAAGCGACGACAATCCCGTCGCCTCGCCGAACGTGCACCGGGAAACAGCGGTGGCACCAGATGAAGAAGACGATCCTTCGCTTAAGACACACCTATCGGATGATCCGTGTCGAGCGGGCTGAGTGCGCGGCGAGGTCGATGGTCGGCTCGGTTCGAGGGTGGCGAGCAGGGCAGGCTTCATGGACCACCCGGCCCTGCGGCCGGGCCGCGCCCCAGGTTGGCTCCAGGCGCACGTGATCACCGCAATGTACTCTTCTGCCGATGAGCGCGCGCCCTCAGTCTCATGTATGGGTCTGCGGTGGTTTGCGTGGTCATCCGTACAGGACGCGGGTGGAGCGCGTTCAGTCGAGGTGACTTGTCTCCTTGATGTCAGTCTGGTGTCTGGTTGGGCTCCCGTACTCCCAGCGTCTGTAGCTCTAAGGGCGGCTAGCCTGTGCAGGGTGGCCCGGTCGTCGGCGCCATGCGGTGGCCGGGTCTGGACAGATGTTCAGCAGGTGCTGTATCGGTCGTCAGGTGGGGGTTCGGAGCGCGAGGAGGTCGACATATCGGTGGCGCGGGCGGCCAGCGCTGAGCGGGCTGCGGTGATCCGTCGTATTCGGCGTGTCAGCCGCGCCAGCACCGGAGGCAGCATTCCGAGGATCGCGATCGCTGCCGTGGTGCCCACGGTGAGGGTGGACACGGTGTCCGACAGCGCCTGTCCTGACGAGGTCAGAGAGTTCCTACCGCGTGCGCCGGTGTCGAACCCCTTGGCTGAACCACCGCCGATGACGGGCGCTGTGGCCGTGTTGGGGAGGGCATCTACGTTGGGGAGGGCATCTACGAAGGCATCATGGATCGTCTGACCCGCGCCGTGCAGTCCCTGCTCCGGAGCGTGCAGCTGAGCGGTCAGCGATCGCTGTCGTGTGGTCGCCGGAGGAAGTTGATCTGATCACAGCGCCGGATTTCTACCGTGACATCACCCGGTGTCACCTCAGCCCCCCGGAGCCACCTTGGCCATCAGGGGTGATCACAAGGGGGGTTGATGGAGCTGGTTGGGGCCCGCTGAACGCGCTGGCAGGATACCTGGGTGGATCTTATCGGTGTTCGTGAGGAGGTCTGCGCTGCGCTGGCCGAGAATCGTCCGGTCGTGGCGCTGGAGTCCAGCGTGATCGCCCATGGATTACCGGCTCCGATGAACGTTCGGGTCGCTCAGTCCC
>JAFAXZ010000006.1 GCA_019240665.1 Pseudonocardiales bacterium
TGTCTTCGCGGTGCGGCAGCGACCGTTAACCGATCAGGGCACCAACGGTGCGGCATTGCGTGGCTTGCGTTACGAGGGTACCGACCGCACTACCGCCGCGGACCGGCATTGGATTCCGACTCTCAGCATCGCGACCGAGCTCGCGAACCGCATCGCCCAAGCCTCTGACCTGGACCGCGACGTCGATGTGGCCTTGGGCGGCGGCTACCGCGTCACGGTCGGGCACGGATCCAGGGAGGCGACGTGAGCACGAAAGGAACACCAGTGACTGGTACGCCAACCGACTCGTCAACCCTCGGGTGCGCCGATGACCTGCCATCTGATGGTCCGCTGACCGGTCGCGTCGCGTTGGTTACCGGGGGCAGCCGGGGAATCGGCCTTGCCTGCGCTGCCGAGCTTGGCAGGCTGGGCGCCACCGTGGTCATCTCGGCCACCACCCCGGAAACCGTGCACAAAGGCCTTGCCGCACTGCGCGAATCGGGTGTCCATCGGGTCGAGGGCCATGTGGCCGACGTACGCGACCAGCGGCAGATCGATGCGCTTTTTGATGCCATCGCCGGCGAGCATGGAAACTGTGACGTGCTGGTCAACAATGCCGGCATCGGGGGCATGACCCGTATCCAAGACACGCCCGACGAGTTGTGGCACCGCATCATCGACACCAACCTCAACGGGGCTTTCCGAGTGACCCGTGCCTGGATGCTGCGTTCTGGTGCTCCTGAACGCGGCTGGGGCCGGATCATCAATATCGCCTCGACTGCGGGCAAGCAGGCCGCGCCGCTGGGGCTGGCGTACTCGGCGAGCAAACACGGGCTGGTCGGAATGACCAGGACGCTAGCCGCTGACTTGGCCGGCACCGGCATCACCGTCAACGCCGTGTGCCCTGGCCTGGTCGACACCGACCTCAGCACAGGGGTTATTGAGCAGTTGGCCGAGGCGAAGTCCATGACACCCGAGGAGGTGCTGCGGATGCGTAACAAACTCGTCCCCATCGGCCGACACCTGCGTCCGGACGAGGTGGCCCGAATGGTTGGTTTCCTAGCGGTGCCGGAGGCGGAGTCGATCACCGGGCAAACATTCAACGTGTGCGGGGGCATGGGAGTTTACTGACCGCGAAGCCGCACAGGCGGAAAACGAGTTTGGAGGAGCGAAACGTGCTCGACCGCAAATCACATCCGCACGTGGAGATATTGCGCGCCATCTATGCGGATTTAAGCCTGCTGACGGAATTCGCAAGCGAGGACATCGTGCTGCACGCCGCTGGGCCACGTGACGTCATGGCCGCTGGGTCACGTGGCCTCATGACCGGCGACTACATCGGTAAGCGAGCTGTGCTAGCCAGGGAAAAGGAACTGTTTCGGCGATCCGGAGGGGCACTCGTCATGACCCCGGGCGACATCGTCGCCAACGACTATTTCGGCGCCGTGCTGGGTCGCCTCACTGCGAATCGCCATGGCCACCGATACGAGGGTGAATTCTGCGGGCTCTGGCGATTCCATGACGGCCACATCGTGGAACACTGGGAAAACGCTGCGGACTGGCCAGCGGCTGAACGTTTCTTCGTGGACGAATTCGGCGATGAAGCAGGCGCCGAACCCGCCGACACGCGCTCGACCAAATAATAGGTGTAATGATGACGGGACGCATCGACATCCACCACCACGCGTTGTCGGCCGACATCATCGAGCTGATGCGTGAGCGTGGACTGCCCACACCGGGTCAGCAGTGGCACCTGAACAACACTCTCGACATGATGGACGCGAACAGAATCGAGGCCAGCGTCATATCCAATGTCATCCCCTGCGACGTGCTCGGTGACGCGACACAGGCGCATCGGCTGGTCCGGCAGGTGAATGAAGCAGCCGCCGAGGTGGTGCACACGCACCCGAACCGGTTCGGCTTCTTCGCGGTCCTGCCGCTGCCACACGTGGACCTCGCACTGGCGGAGGCCGCCCACGCACTCGACGAACTGGGGGCAGAGGGCGTGGCGCTCCTGCCGCACGGCGGCCACCACTATCTGGGCGCCCCGCTGTTCGACCCGCTCTTTGCGGAGTTGAACCAGCGCCAGGCGGTCGTACTCGTGCATCCGCTGGACCTGCCACAGGGCAGCGCGCCGGGTGTGCCCTCCGTCTTCGCCGACTACCTCCTGGACACGACGCGGGCCGCGATCAATCTGATCACATCGGGCACCCTGGTCCGCTACCCCCACGTGTCGATCATCCTGTCCCACGCGGGCGGATTCCTGCCGTACGCGGCCACCCGTATCGAGGTCGCCGCCGGTGCCCTGGCCAATGTGGATCACACCACTGTGTGGGACAGTATCCGGCGCTTCTACTACGACCTGGCGCTGTCAGTGCCCTCGGCGTTGCCAAGCCTGCTTGCCGCGGCCGACCCCAGTCGCATCCTCTACGGAACCGACTGGAGTGGTGTCCCCGCATCGGTGGTCGAGCACGCCACCCGTGCTCTGGATGAGACCGCCGTGCTCGACGACCCCACTCGCCGGGCAATCAACCGGGGTAATGCCCTCGGCCTGTTACCGCGCCTGGCCCGTCGCCTGAGCACCACGCCAACCACCACCACCACAGTACGGTGACTCTCAGTGAAGTGGCCCCCGGCGTGTACGCGTGGGTGCAGCCAGACGGTTCATGGTTCATCAACAATGCCGGCGCGGTCCACGGCGAGGACGAGGTCGTCCTCATCGATACCTGCGCCACCGCGTCGCGCACTCGCCGTTTTCTTGGTGCCGTCGCCGACGCGACAGGCGAGGCACCGATACGCCTCGCTGTCAATACGCACTGGCATGGTGACCACACCTTCGGCAACGCGTTGCTACCGGCATCGACGGTACTCATCGGCCATGAGCACACCAGGAGCGAAATCCTGGTCGACACCATGCTGGCCACCGAGCTTCCTCCGATCTGGTCCCCAGCCCCGGACTGGGGGCTCTCCCGAACCCGCGCGCCTACCGTCGTCCTGTCTCATGACCTGACCCTGTTCGCTGGTGATCATCGGATCGACCTGCGCCATCCCGGGCACGAGGCGCACACCCATGGCGATGTCGTCGCATGGCTACCCCAGCACCGGGTGCTGTTCGCTGGTGACCTGCTGTTTCACCATGTCACGCCCCTGGTCCTGCAGGGGTCGATTGCCGGCGCACTGCGTTCGATGGACTGGCTACGCCAGTTCCCCGCGGCCCGCATCATCCCTGGGCACGGTCCGGTGATCGACGAAGCAGGACTGGCCGAGGTCCTCGACGCGCAGACCCGGTATTACCAATTGATCCAACACACCGCGCGGGCCGGGTTGGCGGCCGACCACACGCCATTGCAGGTCGCGCACGATTGTGACCTCGGAGAGTTCGCCCGGTGGCCCGACCCGCATCGGATCGTGCTGAACCTGCACCGCGCGTACGCCGACGCCACCGGAGCCGCCATCGACTTGATGACCGCATTCACCGATGCCATTACCTTCAACGGCGGCCCATTGGATTGCGCCGTCAACCATGAAACATAAGTGCCGCGTTTCGTGATATCGGCGCACCCGCTGGACGACAACAATTGATGTGCGCGTCCAACTCAATACCAACCGACGAACCGATGTGGAGGATCGGAATGAGTGATGCCCGAGCCGACGCGGATACGATTCGCGCCCTGGAGCATCAGCGATTCTGTGCTATGCGGGACGGCGATGTCGATGTGCTCGACGCGCTGTACACCGACGAAATGCTCTACACGCACTCCAACGCCACCCGCGACACCAAGGCCTCATTGCTGGCGAAAATCCAGAACCAGGAACTACGGTGCACAGACGTGCTCCACCACCCAGAGGATGACGTCGTCATCATCGGTGACACGGCGGTCGCAGCCGGGCAGGTAATCGGGACGGTGTACGTGGACGGCATTGCCTTCAAGCAGTGCAACCGCGCAGTGGCGGTGTGGACCCGGCAGTACGGGCGCTGGCGACTGATCGCCTATCAGTCAACCCCTATCCCGCCCGTTGAGGTGGGGACCGACCAGGACGACCAAGACAGGAGAAACACGACATGAGATTGGGTTCCCGACGCGCACGAGCGCGTGACGGCCAATTGGTCCTGGTGAGTCCGGATCTGCGGCGGGCACTGCCGGTCGAGGAGATCGCGCCGACGTTGCAGGACGCGCTAGATCGTTGGACGGAGATCGAGGGTGCGCTACGAGCGGCCGACGAACGATTGCGGTCGGGCCGGGCGGCAGGGGTGGAACTCGCCGAGGGCGACCTACTGGCGCCGCTGCCACGGGCATACGCCTGGATCGACTGCGGCGCCTACACAAACCTGATTGAGCTGGCGTGCCGAATGCAGGGCACCGCGCCACCCGATCCGGCACGCGCTGGCCACCCACCGTTCTATGACGGGGTTTCCAGCCGGTTCATCGCCAGCGGCGAGCCACTGGCGACACTGGGCAGCGATGAGCTGGACATCGAAGCTGAGCTGGCCTTCGTGCTTGCCGATGTCGAACTCGGCACCTCGGCCCAGGAAGCGGGTTCCGCCATTATCGGGGTCACTGTAGTAAATGACGTCAGCCTCCGCGACGTGCTCCGCGACGATCTGGCCGCTGGGATGGGGATCTATCACGCCAAACCGCCCTGCGGTATGGCGCCCACGATCGTGACCCTGGACGAACTGGGTGATGCCTGGGATGGCGAACATGTGCACGCACAGATGCACAGCTGGGTGAACAACCGGTTGATCGGACACCCTGACACCGGGGTGGATATCGCCGCCACGGTGCCCGAGTTGATCGCCCAGGCGGCCAGAACCAGGCCGCTGATCGCTGGCACGGTGTTGGGCACCGGGACGGTGTCCAACCGCGATCCCGAGGTCGGCACCGCGTGCATCATCGAGCAGCGGATCCGGGAGACCCTTGCCGAGGGTTTCCCGACGACCCGATTCCTGCGGCCTGGTGACGACCTGGTCATCGACCTACGCATCGATGACCGCTCGGTAGCCGGGGCCCTCCACCACCCCATCGTGCCGGACCAGGTGGTCGGCCGCAGCATCGAGGCGCGACTGGTCGGCGTGCACAGCCTTCACCCCTCCTGAACCCCGCACAAGCTGCGCTTAGCCGAGCGGAGGAAACCCATACG
>JAFAXZ010000057.1 GCA_019240665.1 Pseudonocardiales bacterium
GCGCTGCAAACCCGCGAGCAGCACATTCGCCGGGAGAGGGCCACCAGCAATATCTGCACCGCGCAGGTGTTGCTGGCCGTCATGGCCTCGATGTACGCGGTGTACCACGGACCTGACGGGCTGCGGCACATCGCGCGGCGGGCGCACCGGATGGCTGCGGTACTGGCCGCTGGATTGCGGGGCGGCGGCGTCGAGGTGGTGTTCGATGCGTTCTTCGACACGGTGCTTGCCAGGGTGCCCGGTCGGGCTGCCGAGGTGGTTCGCGCCGCTCGCGCAGCTGGCGTGGACCTGCGGCAGGCTGATGCCGATCACGTCGGGATCAGTTGCGCCGAGACCACTACCCGCGAGCACCTGCGGGTGGTCTGGGGCGCCTTCGGCGTGCCGGCAGCCGACCCGGACACCCTCGACCACCAGACTCCGGACGCTATCCCCGCCGCGTTGCGGCGGAAGACGCCGTTCCTCACCCACCCGGTGTTCTCCGCCTACCGCAGCGAGACAGCGCTGTTGCGCTACCTTCGCACGTTGGCTGACAAGGACGTGGCGCTGGACCGCAGCATGATCCCGCTGGGCTCCTGCACGATGAAGCTCAACGCTACCGCAGAGATGGAGCCGATCAGTTGGCCGCAATTCGCCGAGCTGCACCCGTTCGCGCCCCGGGAGGACGCGCGGGGCTTGCTCGAGGTGGTCAGCGACCTGCAGCGCTGGCTAGCCGCGCTCACCGGTTACGACGCGATCAGCGTGGCGCCCAACGCGGGCAGCCAGGGCGAGCTCGCGGGCCTGCTGGCGATCCGCGCCTACCACCGCAGTCGTGACGAGACCGGTCGCGACGTCTGTTTCATCCCCTCCAGCGCGCATGGCACGAACGCGGCCTCGGCGGTGCTGGCCGGGATGCGCGTCGTGGTCGTCGGGTGTGACGGCAACGGCGACGTCAACCTCGACGACCTCCGCGCGAAGATCGACGAGCACGGTGCCGAGCTAGCCGCCATCATGATCACCTATCCGTCCACGCACGGGGTATACGAGCCCTGCGTGGCACAGGTGTGTGCGTTGGTGCACGAGGCCGGGGGACAGGTCTACGTCGACGGAGCCAACCTCAACGCGCTGCTCGGGCTGGCCCGGCCGGGCCGCTTCGGCGCCGACGTCGGCCACCTCAACCTGCACAAGACGTTCTGCATCCCGCACGGCGGCGGCGGGCCGGGGGTGGGACCGGTCGGCGTGCGGTCCCATCTGGCACCGTTCCTGCCTGGGCACCCGGAGACAGATCCTGATGCTGCGGTGGGTCCGGTGGCTGCCGCACCATGGGGCAGCGCGTCGATCCTGCCGATCTGCTGGGCCTACATCCGGATGATGGGTGCTGAGGGCCTGCGTCGTGCGACCCTCACCGCGGTGGCCGCCGCGAACTATGTCGCCCGACGCCTCGGTGAATGCTTCCCGGTGCTCTATGTCGGCAATAACGGGCTGGTTGCCCATGAATGCATTCTGGACCTGCGGCCGATCACCAAGGCCACCGGCGTCACCGTCGAGGACGTCGCCAAACGACTGGTCGACTATGGATTGCATGCCCCGACCATGTCCTTCCCGGTCGCTGGCACCCTGATGGTCGAGCCCACCGAAAGTGAGGGCCTGGCCGAACTGGATCGCTTCTGCGATGCCATGATCGCAATCCGGGACGAGATCGACCGGGTCGTCGAGGGGGAGTGGCCCGTCGACGACAACCCACTGCGCTGCGCGCCGCACACCGCGAGCTGCCTGGCTGACAAGTGGAACCACCCCTACAGCCGAGAACTCGCCGCCTACCCGATGGGCCGGACAGTCGCCAAGGTGTGGCCGCCGGTGCGGCGGATCGACCAGGCCCACGGGGACCGCAACCTGATGTGTTCCTGCCCCCCGATCGAGGCTTTCGGTTCCTGATCGTCTTGATCAATGCCGCATCATTGTGGCGAGATTCCAGGGTTGCTGAACAGGATTGCGCCGGTGGTCTCCCAGAGCCTGGGCAAGAACTGGGTGACATCGTTGGCGCGGCGAATGAGGTCGTCGGTGGAGGTGATGCCGAGGTCGGCGACGATTGCGTCAAACGCTGGCGCGAATGCGTGCTGCAGCTCCGGTGCGGCATCTGCAGCCAGAATCTTATGACAGCGGGCAAAGGTAGCCACGATCCAGAACACCGCTTCACGGTGAGCGCCGGTGTGAATGAGTTCCCGGCTTCCGTCGATCGCAATCGGTCGTGCCGCGGGAGCGATGTCGGTGCTGAAGAAGAACGGGGTCTTGGCTGCGGCCGCGGCGGCGTCGAATATCCGGGCGAGCTCGCCGAGATGATGTGCAACGCGCTCGGGGCTCAGCTGAGCGCAGCCGAGCAACGTCAACAGATCTGGGTAGCGGCTGGCGTGGCCGTAGTCCCTCAGCACGTCGCGTGCGGCAAGGTAGCGCAGCCGCACGGTCGGGTTGCGCAGCGCGGCGACGAGGAGGACGTGCGTGGTCACGCTGGTCGGAAACAGCCACGCAGTCACCTGCTCATGCCACGCTGCGGAGATGTCGATGGCGCGTAGCCCGTCCTCGATTTTCTGCCGGGCGTTCTCGCATCGGCGATGGACCCACACTCGCTCGGTGAAGTGGCGAGACACCTGTGTTTGCAGTCTGCGTAGCTGTCCAGTGGGATCGGCAATGATCGTGTCCACGCGGAACGGGTTGCCGTAGTACTCGGGAAAAATCGGGCGGATATGGCTGAACTTCGCTGGTGAGCGAGGATGTGGAACGCTGCCGCAAGCTAGCGGGTCTTACCTTCACCGCGCCGGATGTCCTTGCCCAATTGGGCAAACACGGCGATCTGCTGGCCGACCTGCGCGAGAAACCCGTAACCGATTCTCGGTACCCGGTCGTCGACCTACCGTGGCCGCATGCACTCACCGATCACGGGCACGGCCGCCGGCGTGCCGTTTACCGCCCTGCCACCGGCCGGCGACGGCCCCGCGCCGCTGATCGTCACCTGGCACATGCTGGACGCGCCGAGGTCGAACGCCGCGTTCGCTGCCGCGTTGCCGATGAACGACCTGCCCGCGTGGCGGGTGCACCTCGGCATGCCGATGTGCGGGGCGCGCATGGCCGAGGGCAGCACGGACGCCATTATGGAGCTGATCCGCAAGGACGCCCTGATGTCCTTTCTGTACCCGTTCGTCCGACAGGCGACCGAGGAGTTTCCGGCCGCACTGGTGTCGATCCGTGCGCAACTGCCAGTCGATGACGGCCCGATCGGCGTGCTCGGCGGCTCGCTGGGCGGGGCCGTCGCGCTGCGGATCCTCGCCGACACCGAGATACCGGTCTTCGCGGGCGCCGTCGTGAACGCCGCCATCCGGATGCGGTCGGTCGTGGACCTGTTCCCCGGCGACTATCCGTATGACGCCGAGTCCAACAAGGCCGCCGACAGCCTGGACTTCGTCGCCCAGGCGGGCGCCATCGCTGGTCGCGCGCCGCTGCTGGTCATCAGCGGCGAGCTGGATCACCCCGCGCTGCGTGCCGACGCGTTCCGCCTCGTCGACGCTGTAGGGGAACGATCCGAACTGCTGTCGATCCCTGGGTTGGCGCATCCGCTCGCCGACGAGCCCGGCATCGAGCCCGCGCCACAGCTACCACTGGCTCGCAAGGTGGACGCCAGCCTGACCACGTGGTTCCGACACCACCTCACGGATGCAGGCTAGGCGATGCTGGGGACCTGGCCCGGACCCCTCTGCATCTCGCCGTCGTGTTCGGGCTCGACGCCAAAACCGCCATCCGCTACGTCAACTCGGCCCGGCAGCTCCTGAAACCGAGATCGAATGCGACACTGTGGGTTGAGTCGAACCCACGGGTTCGAGCCCTGGTCCCGGGCCGACCCTCGGGTTCCCGCCGTGGAACCCTCAATTGCTGAACCCACGGTGGAACCAGGGCTCCGGAAGCTGCTGTCAGCCGCAAAGTAGCGCGTTCTTCGTGGTCACATTCCCGTGATTTCGCTGGTTTTTTCGTTTCTTTGGCGGCGTTCGAGAACCCGGTAGACGGTGGGGCGGGAGACGTTGAACAGCTCGGCCAGCTCCACAACGGTGTGCGTGCCGGCGTCGTGGAGCGCGATCAGATGGGCTTGCTGGCGGGCGGACAGTTTGGGCTGTTTGCCCCGCAGCTTGCCCTTGGCGCGGGCGATGGCCATGCCCTCCCGAGTGCGCATCCGCAGCAGGTCAACCTCGAACTCGGCGAACGTGGCCAGGATGTTGAAGAACATCTTGCCCATCGGGTCGGACTGGATGTGGCTTAAGCTCTTGATACCCCCTCGGGCCAAATCACCATGACCGGAACGCCACGTGAGCGCGCAAATTCCACTACTGACGCGGTGCCACCCTTGTCCGCGCCGCTTTGGCCATCCCATACAGCAAAAAGGATGTCACAGGTTGACACCAGTGCTTCGTTGGCGGCTTCGTACGCAATGCGATTTGCTTTTTCAAAGGGCATGACGCGTACCGTTGCCGCTCGACGTATCAGCTCGTCAAACTGTGCTGCGTGGTCAGGCTTGACCTTCTCTTCCTGGTAGTCTGCCGCGGGCAACACCACTTCAAGCTCGCCGCCGAAGTCGAGT
>JAFAXZ010000195.1 GCA_019240665.1 Pseudonocardiales bacterium
GCAGCCCGACAGCCTCGGCGACCTGCAACGAGCGGCGCACCCCGCCTAGCGGGGTACCCTTGATGACCGCGATATCGGCGGCGCCGGCGACCGCGACCCGAAGGGGGTCCTCGGCTCGGCGGATGGACTCATCGGCAGCGATTGGCACCGTGACCTTGCGGCGCACGGTGGCCAGTTCCTCGATGGTGCAGCAGGGCTGCTCCACATATTGCAATCCGCTGGCGGCCTTGTTGAGTTGCGGGATCACCGCTACCGCCGTGTCGATGTCCCACAGTCCGTTGGCGTCTACCCGGATCGCTCCCTGCGAGCCGAGGGCATCGCGCGCTGCTTCGACGCGGGCTAGATCTTCACTGAGTGAATCGGGGTGATCGGCGACCTTGACCTTCGCCGTACCGCAACCGGAGGCGGACACGATCTCGTGGGCGCGTTCCGGGCCTACCGCTGGAACGGTGCAGTTGATGGGGACACGATCACGGACCGGTTGGGGCCACCCCACCGTTGCCGCCTCGATCGCCGTGGCCAACCAGCCCGCCGCCTCCCGGTCGTCGTATTCCCGGAACGGGCAGAACTCGCCCCACCCGGCAGGCCCCTGGATCAGCATCCCCTCCCGGAGAGTGATACCCCGGAATCGTGTTGTCATCGGGATGGCGTAGACCCGAGCTCCGTCGAAGTCGATGCCCTCATTACTCATTGATATCCTCACTCAACCACGGGGACAACGAGTTCGACCTGTTCACCCGAGTCTTGAGCAAGGCTAGTTGCGGCGGCTGCAGGGTTTCCGGCGCTGCGGCGAGCAGGTCCATCTCAGGGTTGCCGGCGCGGGTCTTGTCGATCAGACCCCCGGATTGGCCGGGAGTGGGAGCCGCTCCGTCCAATGCCACGATGAACCGGTCCCATCCAGGAGATTCCGCACCCGGAGGTGCATCACATGCCTGGACTCGTTGCACCGGTAAGTGATGAGCGCGAGGGGCTGCTGACCTATCTCGGCCAACAGCGCCTGGCACTCCGCCTCACCGCGCACGGGCTGACTGATGATCAGGCCCGGGCCACCCCCACCGCGAGCCCGCTCAGTGTCGGGGGGCTGATCAAGCATGTCGCGACCGTGGAGCGGGGGTGGATGGACACCGTCCTACAGCGTGACCGGGAGTGGTCGGCAGCCAATCACCGCGCTAGCTTCCGCCTCACGCCGGGCGAGACCCTGGCTGACATACTCGATCTGTCCGACCAGGCAGCCCAGGAGACCGATTTGATCATCGCCGAGATCCCCGACCTCGGGCAGACAGTGCCGGTCCCGCAGGGAGTGACCTGGTTGCCGGGCGACGTCACAGCGTGGTCGGTGCGGTGGGTTCTGCTCCACCTGATCGAGGAAACCGCCCGGCACGCCGGCCATGCCGACATCATCCGAGAGTCACTGGACGGTGCCACGGCCTTACCGCTGATGGCCGCCGCAGAAGGGTGGCCCGCTAACCCGTGGGTGCAACCCTGGAAGGCTTCGACGGAGCAAACGTGACGGCGGCACGCGGGCAAGGGGACCGGCAGTTTGTCCACATTGTGGACAGTGGGCAGGTGTGGTCACTCGTTCGTGTAGCCTCGCTGTCGTGCCTGTTCTCTCGCTCAAGCTCGTGGCTCGCCGCCACGTCGACTACGGGCGCACCCGCAGCATGATCTGTATGTCGGCCTGACCCCGCCCGACTTTCCACCAGCCGGGTGTGTGATCGTGCCGTCTCGCGCCCCGCGCCGCTGCGACGTCACCTCGCGCCCCCCCGCACGCCGAGGACGCGCTCGTCATGCCAACTTATCGAAGAGCCATCGTGTGTCGCAGACCCGCCGCCGTCCGTGTTCTGGCCACCCTGCTCGCCGTGTGGGCTCTCGTGCTCGCAGCGGGGTGCGGCGGCACTGACCGCAGTATCGGTCCGGCGCCGGGCCCAGCGCCGAGCTTGCGCCTAGGCTACTTTGCCAACGTCACGCACGCCGCCGCCATCATTGGCGTCAACCGAGGCTTCATCGCCAAGGAACTCGGCACCACCACGCTGAAAACGCAGATCTTCGACGCTGGTCCCGCAGTGGTCGAAGCGTTGTTCGGGGGTGCCCTCGACGCTGCGTATATCGGACCGAACCCGGCAATCAACGCCTTCGCGCAGAGCAACGGCAAGGCAATTCGGATCATCGCCGGAGCGACGTCCGGCGGTGCTCAGCTGGTTGTGCGTCAGGGCATCAATACGGCGCAGGACCTGCGGGGTAAGACACTGGCCAGCCCGGAGCTCGGTAACACCCAGGACGTGGCGCTGCGCGCTTGGCTGACCAAGCAGGGCCTGCGCAACAGCGTGCGAGGTGGTGGGGACGTCACCATCACGCCCACCACGAACGCTGACACGCTCCAACTGTTCACCTCAGGCAAGCTCGATGGCGCCTGGGTGCCCGAGCCGTGGGCATCCCGATTGGTGCTGGAAGCCGGTGCCAAGGTGCTGGTCAACGAGCGGGACCTGTGGCCGGGCGGCCAGTTCGTCACCACGCAGCTGATCGTCCGCACCGAATTCCTGGAGCGCTACCCGCAGACGGTCGAGGCCTTACTACGGGGACACGTCGAGGCGGTGCAGTGGGCGAACCAGCACTCCGCCGAAGCCAAAACCGTCGTGAACAACGGCATCAACGCCCTCACCGGCAAGCCCTTGAAGCCGGAGGTGGTCGACCGCGCCTGGCAAAACCTGACGATCACCGACGATCCCATCGCGGCGTCCCTGCAACGCAGTGCCGAGAACGCGGTGACGGCAGGGGTGGCCACCAAGCAGGTCGACCTGCACGGCATCTACGAGCTGTCGATCCTCAACCGGATCCTCACCCAACGGGGCCTACCGACCGTGTCGGCCGACGGGCTCGGGAAGGAGTAGCGGGTATGACACATCCGGCCCTCCAGCCAGCGGCCACCAGTCGACCACCCGCTGGGGACGACCAGACAGTGGCGCCGAGCGCCAGCGTCCGCGTCACGCAACTTGTCCAGGTCTTCGAGCGCGACCACCCACCGGTGCTGGATCGGATCGACTTGGACGTCGGGCCCGGTGAGTTTGTCTGCCTGCTCGGCGCCTCCGGATGCGGGAAATCCACCCTGCTCTCGCTCATCGCCGGCCTCGGCACACCCACCTCCGGCAGCATCGAGGTCACGGTGGACCGTCCGGCGCTGGTGTTTCAGGAACCTGCACTGCTGCCGTGGCTGACCGCGGCCGGCAACGTCGAGCTGGCGCTCAAGGCGCGGAAGGTGGGCCGGCACGAGCGGCGCGCCGGAGCCGAGCGGCTGCTCACACTGGTGAACCTCACCGGGCAGGGCCACAAGCGAGTGCATGAGCTCTCTGGGGGGATGCGCCAGCGGGTGGCGCTGGCCCGCGCGCTGGCCCAGGACAGCCAGCTACTGCTGATGGACGAGCCGTTCGCCGCGCTGGACGCCATCACCCGCGATGCGCTGCACGAGGAGCTCACCCGGCTGTGGTCGAAGCAAGGGCTGTCCATCGTCTTCGTCACGCACAATGTGCGCGAGGCCGTCCGGCTGGGGCAGCGGGTTTTGCTGATGAGCTCCCGGCCCGGTCGGATCGTTCGGGAGTGGCGCCTCGAGCTGAGCCAGCCCAGGGCGATCGAGTCCCCGGGAGTGAGTGCGCTGGCCACCGAGATCACCCATCACCTCCGAGCGGAGATCAGCCGCCATGGCCGTTGACGACAAGACACTGACGACCGAGGACAACCGGGCCTTCGAGGCCGGGCTGGATGCCTTGGAGATGCCCGCACTGCTACCGCGGCCCGGACCTGGGGTGGTGTTCGTCCGATCGGTGCTGCCCCCGCTCGTCGCGGTGGTGGCGTTTATCGGGCTCTGGCAGCTGGCTTACAGCGTCGAGCTCAAACCGAGCTATGCCCTACCCAGCCCGCGTGACGTGCTGCAGACCTTCAGTCAGACGGTGCGCGACGGCCGGGCCGTCGACGCCATCTCGATCAGCGTGTCCCGGGGGGCGTTGGGGTTCGTGGCGTCTTTGGCGGTGGGCACCGTGCTCGGGCTGGCGATGTGGCGAAGCCGGTGGCTACGGGCCGCTCTCGGTCCATTCGTCAGCGGGCTGCAGAGCCTGCCGTCAGTCGCGTGGGTTCCGGCGGCGATCATCTGGTTCGGCCTGTCCGACGCCGCCATTTACGCGGTGGTGCTACTCGGCGCCGTCCCCTCCATCGCCAACGGGCTACTCGCCGGGTTCGACCAGGTACCACCGTTGCTCGACAAGGTCGGCAGGGTGCTGGGACTGAGCACCGTCGGCCGGATTCGGCACGTATTGCTACCGGCGGCGCTGCCGGGATACCTAGCCGGTCTCAAGCAGGGCTGGGCGTTTTCGTGGCGCTCACTGATGGCCGCCGAGCTCATCACCTACTCGCCCGCCTTGGGCATCGGACTTGGACAGCAGCTCAACATCGGCCGGGAACTGAACGCGATGGACCTCGTGATCGCCTCGATCGTCCTGATCCTGTTGGTCGGAGTCGCCATCGAGCTCCTCGTTTTCGCCCCCCTGGAGCGCCGGATACTCCGAGCGCGGGGCCTCACCATCGCCCGCAGCCGCTGACTGGACGACGCGGCATCCGGGCTGATCAGGTTTTGCCGGCTGGGTTGTCGCGGCGGCGGCGGAACACCTTGGGCAGGCGGCCGGCCATCCGGTTGAGGTCAGAGACACTGTCTAGGAGCTGGTTCAGATCGGGGCCACTCTGGTCGAGACGATCCAGCAGCGGCATCACGTCATCGTCCATCGCGTTGACCAGGCGCGGTAGCCGGTCAATGAGCTTGACCAGGGCGTCAACTTCGCGCATATCGGTCGTCTCCGCCAGCCGGCGTACCGCTGGCTCCAGGCGGCGCAGCGGCTCGGAATAGCTGGCCAGCAGCGGCGCGGCGGTCGCCGTGATGGTGCTGGCCAGCTCGACAGCCGCGGCGGCGGCGCCGACCGTCTCGGAGGCGGCCAGCACGGCACCCTCCGCCTTGGTGGTGATGCCGTTGATGCGGTCGATCAGTGCGTCGGTCCGGGCTGTGGCCGCGTTCACGGCCGCGAGGGTCTGCTCGACCTCAATCACCATCGCGACCACCCGACGCGGCAGCGCTACCAGAGCCGCAGTGGCATCGAGGACGGTGCTGGCCGGTCGAGTCACCAAGGCCGAGAGACGGATGAGGGAGCTCATCACCACGTTGTACCGTTCCCCGTTTCGGCAAACCCAGCTCGAGCAGTCATGAGCCGGCCCGAGATCGTTGTTGCCCCAGCAGGATGCCAAGGTTGTAGGCAGCGCTGGTGTTGCCAGCTTCGGCAGCAAGGCGGTACCAGCTCTCTGCCTCATTACGGTTGCCGTGCTGCTCTAGCAGGACGCCAAGGTTGTTGGCGGCGCTGGTGTTGCCAGCTTCGGCGGCGGTGCGATACCAGGTCACCGCCCCGTCGAGGTCGCCGCGTTGCTTGAGCAGCAGGCCAAGGTTGTAGGCGGCGGTGATGTTGCCGGCCTCAGCGGCGGTGCGATACCAGGCCACGGCCTCGTTGAGTTCGCCGCGCTCTTCCAGCAGCAGGCCGAGGTTGTTGGCGGCGTCGGTGTTTCCGGCGTCGGCGGCAACCCGGGACCACCGTGCCGCCCCGTCAAGATCACCCCGCCGCTTCAACAGCAGACCGAGGTTGAACGCGGCGGTGATGTTGCCGGCCTCAGCGGCGGCGCGGTACCACCTCGCCGCCTCATCCAGCTCGCCACGCTGCTCCAGCAGCCCACCGAGACCGGCTGCGGCAGCGAGGTTGCCGGCCTCAGCGGCGGTGCGGTACCACCTCGCCGCCTCATCCAGCTCGCCACGCTGCTCCAGCAGCACGCCGAGGCCCGCGGCGGTCGTGGTGTTGCCAGCCTCGGCCGCCCGGCGCCACCAGGTCTCCGCCTCGGCTAGGTCACCGCGCTGCACCAACAGCTGGCCCAGGTTGTTGGCGGCGGTGGTGTTGCCGGCCTCAGCGGCGGCGCGGTACCAGGTCTCGGCGTCGGCGAGCTCGCCGCGCTGCTCCCGCAACCGGCCGAGGTAGTTGGCGCCGTCGGCGTTGCCGGCCTCAGCGGCGGCGCGGTACCAGGTCTCGGCGTCGGCGAGCTCGCCGCGCTGCTCCAGCAGCACACCCAATCCGGTCGCGGCGGCGGTATCACCAGCCTCGGCAGCCCGGCGCCACCAGGTCTCCGCCTCGACGACCTCGCCGCGCCGCACCAGCAGCACACCCAATCCGGTCGCGGCGGCGGTATCACCAGCCTCGGCAGCCCGGCGCCACCAGGTCTCCGCCTCGTCATGTTCGCAGCGCTTCTCCAGCAGCACACCCAGCCCGGTGGCGGCCTCGGTGTCGCCGGCTTCGGCGGCGGTGCGCCACCAGGTTTCCGCCTCGGCGAAGTCACCGCGCCGCACCAGCAGCCGACCGAGACCGGCAGCAGCGTCGGTGTTGCCGGCCTCGGCGGCCGCGCGCCACAACGTTTCCGACTCATCGAGTTCACCGCGCTGCACCAGCAACATGCCCAACCCGGCGGCGGCGTCCGGGTCACCAGCGTCGGCGGCCTTTCGCCACCAGGTGGCTGCCTCGTCGAGGTCACCGCGCCGCACCAGCAGCACACCCAGGTTGAACGCGGCCTCGATGTCGCCGGCCTCGGCGGCGGCCCCCCACATGATCTGCGCCTCATCGAGTGCGCCGAACTCCACGAGCTGCACGCCTGCCTCATACGGATCGGGCTCGGCGATCGTCGTCGGGTCGAATGTCCGCGCCTGCTCGGGTGCTTGCGCCTGCTCGACCCACTGTTGCAGCGTCCTGGGGTGCACACTCAACTCATCGGCGACCCGCTTGATCGCTTCGGTCTGGGCACCGACTTCCTGGCGAACCGCGAGGACCCTCTGCACAGCGCGCTGACGAAACTCATCAGGGTACTTCCTGGACGCCGACATGACTGCATTCTCGCAGATAACGGCTGTCACCTCGACTAAAAGCGTCCGTCTACGCCCCCGACTCAGTCCGCGCAGCTCCTGGTGATCTTCTCGATCTCGGCGTCGATGTCGACGGCCATGCCCTCACTGCCCAGCGGGACGACGTCGATGGTGGCCTCGACGAACTGCCGCAGCAGGTCGCGGTCCACCTCCAGCACGGCGTGCCCGTCGGGTGACCGGATTTCGACCAGCGTCACCTCCCATTCGCCCATGGTGGCGGGACGTACCCGCACGTCACCGATCCCGACAGGAGCGCTGAGTCCAACCACAAGCAGGTCGCGGGCCAGCACCCAGTCGACGAAGCGATTGCCGCGGGTCTGGATCTCGACGGTCACCGCGAACGGATCATCAGCGCAGTAGGTCCAGCGGGTCACCACGGGTGCCGCGGCCTCGTGCAGCAGCGCGAACATGTCGTGGGCAACCGCCTCACCGCCGTAGCTGGTCATCTTGGGCCGCCTCTCCGTGCTGGTTCGGACTCAATGTGCTCCGAGCCGGTGTGCTCGCCAGTTCATCAGTGGGAGTTGATGTGCTCAGTAAAGACATCGCGGAGCAGGGCCCGTACGTACCACTGGACCCCCACATTCACTCCAAGTGATGTACCTGGGGTGATGTATCTGGGGGGGCGTACGGGTCACCGGATTCCAGTGCCGGGTTCGCCGGCGGATCACAGGCCCAGTGACCGGCCGATTACTTCCTTCATGATCTCGGTGGTGCCGCCGTAGATGCGGGTGACGCGAGCGTCGGCGAAAGCCCGGGTGATGGGGTATTCGAGCATGTAGCCGTAGCCGCCGTGCAGCTGCAGGCACGCGTCGACCACCCGACCCTGCAGCTCGGTACACCACCACTTGGCCTTGGCGGCATCGGCGACGGTCAGCTCGCCATCGTTGAGGGCCTCGATACAGCGGTCGGTGAAAGTCTGCGCGATGTCGATCTCAGTGGCCACCTCGGCCAGCCGGAACTTGGTGTTCTGGAACGACCCGATCGACTGGCCAAAGGCCTTGCGGTCCTTGACGTAGGCCAGCGTCAGCTCCAGCGCTGCCCGCGCCCCGGCCACCGCGGAGACGGCCATCGACAGCCGCTCCTGAGGCAACCGATCCACCAAGTAGGCGAATCCGCGGCCTGGCGTACCGAGCAGGTTAACAACCGGCACCCTGGTGTCACGGAAGAACAACTCGGCGGTGTCCTGGGCGTGCTGACCCAGCTTGGCGAGATTGCGCCCGCGCTCGAAGCCTTTCATCCCGCGTTCCACCACGAGCAGGCTCATTCCCTGATGTCGTTCCCGCGGATCGGTCTTCACGGCGGTGATGACCAGGTCGGCGTTGATGCCACTGCTGACGAATGTCTTCGATCCGTTGACCAGGTAATGGTCAGACCGGCGCACCGCGGTGGTGGTCATGCCCGCCAGGTCTGAGCCCATCCCCGGCTCGGTCATCGCGATGGCCGTGATCAGCTCCCCGGAAGCGATCCCCGGCAGCCACCGATGGTGCTGCTCCTCGGTGGCCAGGTCCAGGAAGTAAGGCAGGCAGATGTCGTTGTGCAGGGTCAGCCCGAGCCCGGCGCCCCCTGCCCCAGCGAACATGATCTCCTCGCCCAGCACTGCGTTGAACCGGAAGTCCGACACCCCGCCGCCACCGAAGCGCTCCGGGATCGCCATGCCGAGAAAACCGGCCGCACCGGCGGCGGTGAACAGCTCCCGGGGCACGATGCCCCTGGCATCCCAGACCTCCAGGTGCGGCGCAACCTCCTTGCTCACGAAGGCGCGGACACTCTCCCGGAAGGCTTCATGCTCGGCCTCGAACAACCGGCGGCGCATGTGCCAATGGTCCTCCTCATTCGGGCCGCTCCGCGGTGGCACTAGCCCACCGGTCTATCGTCATGCCCCAACACTGCTCCATACGATTACTTAGTGTGCACGCTTAGCCACCTACAGGTGCTGTTAGCGCGCGAACGGCAGGCACGTCTGAGTGAACATCATCTTTATCTCAGGCACAAAGAGTTGTATTCTCTGCGCTCCAGAGATGGACGCCAGCATAAGAGGTGATGCGCGGTGGATCTACTCACCGACGCTGGGCGAGGCCGGACCGGAAGCGCCGCCCAACCCGGCGATGCCGGGCTGGTACACGAGGCGTTGTTCTACCGCGACGCGGACGACTACGCCTTCGGCATCGCACGGTTCCTCCAGGAAGGGTTCGAGTTGTCCGAACCGGCGCTGGTCGCGGTGCCAGATTCGCACGTCGAGGTGCTGCGATCGGCGATGGACCCGGACTGTGCGGGCATCCAGTTCGTGGACATGGCCGAGGCAGGTCGTAACCCAGGCCGGATCATCCCTGCGGTGCTCTACGCGTTCACCCAGACGCATCCGCAGCGCCGGGTCCGCATCGTTGGCGAACCGATCTGGCCAGAGCGCTCCGCCGCGGAGTACCGCGCCGCGCTGCAACACGAAGCCCTCATCAACATCGCCCTGGCCGACCAGCGGGCGACCATCCTGTGCCCGTACGACTGCCACGGGCTGGACACCACAGCCCTGGCGCAGGCCCGGCAGACCCATCCGGTGCTGCTTGAGGGGTCGCAGCGGACCCTCAGCGCTGATTACCGGGACCCTCGCGCCGTCGCCGACGAGAGCCTCCGGTGGTTGCCTGATCCTCCCGAGTGGTGGGGCGACATGCTGGTCTTCAGCTCCGGACATGACCTGCCGGGCATCCGGCAGTTCGTCGAGGATCGGGCGCTGCGGGCCGGTCTGCGGGCCGACCGAGTGATCGATCTGTGCCTGGCGGTCAATGAGGTCGCCACCAACACTCTGGTGCACACCCATGCGGCAGGCGTCCTGTCGCTGTGGCAGGACCCGGAGACCGACGGCCTGATCTGCGAGATCAGCGACAGCGGCCAGCTGCACGACCGGTTGATCGGCCGGATCCCGCCCGCCCCGACGGAGCCGCACGGTCGCGGACTGATCCTGGTCAATGAGCTCTGCGACCTGGTGGAGATACCCACCGGAGAAATCGGCACCGGGACCACGGTTCGGCTGCACATGCGGCTGCGGTGACAATATCCGCTGAGTCAGGCGGATTCGAGTGACTGCTCGATGGGGCGGGTGACTGCCGACAAGGGGTGGGCGATCCCTTCCAACGGTTTGCGTTCAGCATCCACCCCGCAGTACCAGGTGATGACCCCACCAGCAGCCATCATCACGCCCGCCGCGGTGACAAAGAACAGCTTCTTGCGGCCGAGCTGATCGGTGATACGGCCGAAGAGCAGCGCGCCAATGACCTCACCAAACAGGTAACAGGAGGTGATGTAGCCGGTCTCCGTCGCGGTGAGGTGCAGTGTGCCTTGCTTTTCCAGCACCGTGCTGATCTGGAAGATGATCTGAATCTCCAGGCCATCGAGGATCCACGAAATGCCCAGCGCGACAACGACCCAGGCGTGAAGAGGTCTCCAGGGCAGTCGGTCCAGCCGCGCGGGCACCAGGCTGCGGTAGGTCCTCGATCGTGCGCAGCGTCACCGGCGTCACCGGCGCATCTGACAGCATTCAGGCGAGTGCCACGCCCAGAGCGCCGCCGGTCACTTTCGCTACCTCCAGCGCCGGAAACACCAGGCGCTCAATGTCGGCGCGCAACACCTGTTCCAGCAGCGCCACACCGGCCGGCTGACGGCGGCGCCCATACTGAGTACCCTCAGCATCCGGCGCTTCTGCTCGATGCACAGCTCGGATAACTCGGCCATGACCAACTCTGGGCATTCTTTGAGCTGCTCGATGACATGCGTCTCAGCAACCAGCTCCGGCTGCAGCGCACCCCAGTAGCCAGGACCGCTTGGGATAGAGCTGGGCCAGCCACCGCGCCACGCGCCACCGACGACTCTCATCATCACGCAGATCCGGCACCCGGGCAGTCCGTCCGCACAGCGATGATCACTGTTTGTGTGTGTTCAGCGACGTCGGGTGTCGCCTAATGCACACAAGCCGTGATCACCGCCCTGATCTGCGCAATCACCACCTCCGGTCGGGATGTCAGGTCATGCCAGGTGAAGCGCAGCACGGTCCACCCCGCTAGGACCAGTGCGTTCTGCCGGCGCCGGTCATGGGCGAACCGGTTGACGTCGGAATGCCACGCCCAGCCATCGACCTCGACGGCCAGCCGGTGGACCACAAAAGCGACGTCGATCCAGTACTCGATCCCGGACAGTACCACCCGGTGGTTGGCCACCCAGCCGTCGATCCTGGCCTGCCGGAGCAGCCGGTGCAGGATCCGTTCGGCTTGCGAGCACGCCCCGTCCGCCGCCTGCCGCAGCACCCGCCCCAGCCACGGTGACCCATGCCTGCCAAACGCCCGGCAATACGCGGCGTGCAACTCCGCGAAGGACACTCGGCGCTGCAGCGCCCGATCCACCAGCGGCCGCCCGGAGTCGTTGCCGAGCGCCGCCGCAGCGTCCAGGACGGTGAGCGGCAACGCGGTCACCGGCAGCCCGCGCAGCACCACGAGGTCCACTGGGTCGAGGTTCCGGCGGCGCAGCACCACACCCACTCGGAGGTGACGGGATCGCGCCCGGGGCACAGTCACCTCGACGGCGGCCGGCGCCCAGTCCCGCAGTCCCCACCACCATGCCGCCGTCAGCCCACTCGCCACGGCTCCAGCACCCGCCCAGGCCACCGCCGCCCGGGTGTCGGCCCGCTGGTCGGGCTCACGCCGACCAACTAGGTAAACCCCCGGATGCAACCTGATCCACTGCCCGCTGCGAACCCGGTGCCGGATCTGCCGAGCAGTCAACCCGCCCCGCACTGCCTCCTCCACAGTGAGCACCCCGTCCCGGGAATCCGCGAGTTCCTCAATCAACACGAGAACAGCGTCACCGCAGTGGGTCCTCCCCGCTCACTCCGCTGGCTCGTGCTGTGGATAGGGACCCCTGGTGTGGACAGGGCATGATCACGGTTTGGGTGCCAAAACCGACACGCTCTGTCGGTTTTGGCACCCAAACCGTGATCATGCCCTGTCGGTCAGCTCGTCCATCGCCTGGTAGATCCGTTGGTCGGAGATCGGGTACGGGGTGCGCAGCTCTTGGGCGAAGTAGCTGACTCGCAGCTCCTCGATCATCCAGCGGATCCGTTGCAGCTCCGGCCTGTCGTCGATCTGGTTGCGCAGCTGCTGGTAGGCCTGCATGACAACCCCGATCCGGTGCATCCAGTCCCGGTCGCGGTTCGGATCGCGGGGCAGCTTGTCCAGCCGACGCGCGATGGCCTGCAGGTAGCGGGCCAGGTCGGGTAACCGCTGCGCACCGGTCGCGGTGACGAAACCGGGTCCGACCAGGTTGGTCAGCTGCGCGCGGACGTCGGCGACCGCGGGCGCCAACGCCGGGGTGGTGAGCTCCGCCAGCCGCGCCTCGACGGTATGCGCGATAGCCAGGATGCGCTGCACGTGGGCGAGCACGGCGCGCGCCGCATCAACCAGCTCACTGCGGGCCCGGTCCCGCAGCCGAGTGAAGCCGTCCTCGTCGCGGGGCGGCCCGCCGCAAGCGGCGATCAACGCGTCGGCGGCACAGTCGACGCAGTCGGCCAGCAGGGTCTCGGTACTGCCATCCGGATTGCGGGCCAGCACCAAGACGGCCTGCCGATTGAGGCCGCGGTGTAGCGACTTGATCAACCCGGGCACCGCCAGCAGCAGCAGCCGCCGGGTGCCCGCCCACATGGCGCGCTGCTGCCCGGCCTCGGTGGGCAGCAGCGCGAGGGCGACGGTGTCGCCCTCGTCCACCAGCGCCGGATAGGCGATGACCAGATGGCCGTCCTGCTCGTGCTGGTAGGTCTGCGGCAGCGTCCCGATATCCCAGCTGCGCAGGCCACTGCGTTGCAGACCGCTCGCAGCCGACAGGGTGGCCCGTAATAGGGTGGCCCGTAATTGCGGCTGTACCTGCCGGGTCAGCGCCGCGAGGTCCTTACCCTGCGCCAGGGTCGTCGCGCCGTCGTACACCCGGAAGGTGATCGTCAGGTGGTCCGGCACCCGGTCAAGCCGCCAGTCCTCGCGATGCACCGGCACGCCCGCCTGGGCAAGCTCGCGTTCCAGGGCGGCCAGCAGGGGCTCCTGGTAAGGCGTCATGCGGGCCAGGAGGGCCTTGGCGTGGTCGGGTATCGGCACCAGCTGCCGGCGTAGCGGCTTGGGCAGTGACTTGAGCAGCGCGACGAGGAGCTCCTCCCGTAATCCAGGGACCTGCCAGGTGAAAGGTGCGGCGGTGAGCTGGTTGAGCACCTGCAGCGGCACGTGCACGGTCACGCCGTCAGCGTCGGCGCCCGGCTCGAACTGGTAGGACAAGTTCAGCACCAGCGTGCCGTGGCGCCACGAGTCGGGATAGTCCGTCTCGCTGATGTCCTCGCCGCTGATCAGCATCGCGGGATCGAAGTCGAGCAGCTTCGGCTGGGTCACGCTGGCCGTGCGCCACCAGCTGTCGAAGTGCGCAGCGGAGACGACCTCGGCAGGGATGCGCTGGTCGTAGAATCCGAACAGGGTCTCGTCGTCGACTCCGAGGTCGCCCCGGCGGACCCGTTGCTGGAGTTCTTCGACGTCGTCGAGCAGAGCCTGATTGGCGTGGAAGAAGGCGTGTCGGGTCTCCCAGTCACCCGCAACCAGAGCGTGTCGGAGAAACAGCTCGCGGGAGAGCTCAGGGTCGATTTTCCCGTAGTCGACCTTGCGCGCGGTTACGATCGGGATGCCGTAGAGCGTGACCTTCTCGTAGGCCACCACGGCACCACGCTGACGTTCCCAGTGCGGCTCGCTGTAGCTGCGCTTCACCAGGTGCCCCGCCTGGGGCTCCACCCACTGCGGCTCGATCCGCGCGGCGATCCGGCCCCACAGTCGGGAGGTCTCCACCAGCTCGGCGACCATCACCCAGCGCGGCTGCTTGCGGAAGAGCACCGATCCGGGAAAGACAGCGAATCGGGCGCCGCGGGCGCCCAGGTAATCGCGGATGTCGGGGTCAAGCAACCCGATATGGGAGAGCAGCCCGGCCAGCAGTGAAACGTGCACCTGCTGGGGTCGAGCAGGCGCAGTGTTCGCCGTCATCTCCAGGTCGCGAGTGATCCGGCGCAGCTGCCCGTGCAGGTCCTGCCACTCCCGCACCCGCAGATAGTGCAGGAACTCCGTCTTGCACAGCTTGCGGAACTGGGTGGAGGACAGCGCCTGCTGCTGCTCGTCGAGGTAGCGCCAGAGGCTGAGAAAGGTCAGGAAGTCGGAGTCTTTGCTGGCGAATCGTGCGTGCTGGGCGTCGGCGGCCGCCTCGGCGCCGGTCGGGCGCTCCCGCGGATCCTGAATGGACAGGGCCGCCACGATCACCAGGACTTCACCCAGGCATCCGTTGTGGTTGGCCGCCACCACCATCCGGGCCAGCCGGGGGTCCAGCGGCAGCTGCGCGAGGACACGCCCCACCGGGGTGAGCGTCATGGTGCACGGTTCGAGCGCGCCCAGCTCTCGCAGCAGGTGTATGCCATCGGCAATCTGCCGGCCCTCCGGTGGATCGATGAATCCGAAGGTGGCCACCTCACCCAGGTTCAGCGCCGCCATCTGCAGGATCACCGACGCGAGGTGGGTGCGCACGATCTCCGGATCGGTGAACGCCGGGCGCGACTGGTGCTCCTCCGCTGAGTACAGCCGGATGCAGATGCCATCCGCGGTGCGCCCGCACCGCCCGGCGCGCTGGGTGGCCGAAGCCTGCGATATGGGTTCGATCGGCAGCCGTTGCACCTTGAGCCGGCGGCTGTAGCGGGAGATCCGGGCCGTGCCGGGGTCGATCACGTACCGGATGCCCGGCACGGTCAGCGATGTCTCCGCGACATTGGTGGCCAGCACGATCCGGCGTGTCCGGGTGCTCGGCTGTTGGAAGACCCGGTGCTGCTCGGCCGCTGACAACCGCGCATACAGCGGCAGGATCTCGGTGTCCGGTAGCTCGAGTGCGTGCAAGGCATCACGGGTGTCGCGGATCTCCCGCTCACCGGAGAGAAAGACCAGGATATCGCCGGGAACCTCGCTGCGCAGTTCCGCCACCGCATCGCAGATCGCCTGGGTCTGATCGCGGTCGTCGGTGCTGTCTTGCGAGTCCGGGCCATAGGGGCGGTAGCGGATCTCCACCGGGTAGGTACGGCCGGAGACCTCCATCACCGGTGCCCCGTCGAAGTAACGGGAGAACCGCTCGGGTTCGATGGTCGCCGAGGTGATGATCACTGTGAGGTCGGGACGGCGAGGCAGCAGCTGTTTGAGGTAGCCCAGCACGAAATCGATGTTCAACGAGCGTTCGTGTGCTTCATCGATGATCAGCGTGTCGTACTGCCGCAGCAAGGGGTCGGACTGGATCTCGGCCAGCAGGATGCCGTCAGTCATCAGCTTGATCAGGGTGTCGTCGGATACGTGATCGGTGAACCGCACCTTCCAGCCGACCGCACCACCGATGGGGACGTCCAGCTCCTCGGCGATGCGCTCGGCCACAGTACGCGCCGCCAGCCTGCGCGGCTGAGTGTGCCCGATGATGCCCCGGATCCCGCGGCCCAGTTCCAGGCAGATCTTGGGAATCTGGGTGGTCTTTCCCGACCCGGTCTCCCCAGCAACGACCACCACCTGGTGATCCCGAATCGCCGCAGCGATCTCATCGGAGTGCTGGCTGATCGGCAGCGCCTGCGGGTAGTGGATCCGCGGCATCGAAGCCACCCGACGGGCGACGCGCAGGTCGGCTAGCGATTCGGACACGAGCAGCGATCTCCTTATTACCGCCCGGAAGTGGAGATGGCCGAACACCAGAACCAGGAGCCGGCCCGATCACCCACTCTAGAGCACTAGTTACTCGCGGGTCACAAGTCGATACAGTGGTTGATGTGCAGCTAGCCTATGATCGATGCGGCGCGGGGCCGCCGCTAGTTCTGCTGCACGGGGCCGGCCACCGGCGGCAAGCGTGGCTCCCCGTCCAGGAGCGGTTGGCCAAGCACCGCGAAGTAATCCTCCTGGACCTTCCGGGATTCGGCGAGTCCCCCCCGCTTCCCGACCACCTGTGCTACGACTTGGACACTGCGGTCATCGTGCTGAAGGAGTTCTTCGCGAACCTCGGACTGGCCCGGCCGCACGTGGCGGGGAACTCGATGGGTGGCTTGATCTCTCTCGTGCTGGCCCAACACGGGATGGTCAGCAGCGCGACGGCGCTATCCCCAGCGGGACTGTGGACCCCGATGGCGCGGCGCGTGTCACTGGGCATGGTGCGGTCAGTCCACCGCACCGCGCGGTACATGCCCCCCAAGGTCGCGGTCCGGTTGTCCCGGACGGCGGCTGGGCGCACGCTCATGTGCGGCGTCTTGTTCGGCCGTCCGGACCTGCTCGAGCCGCACGTGCTGCTCGAGGATATGCGGGCGCTGATCAACGCAGTCGGCCTTCGCTCCACCCTGGCTACTGGAGAAAAGGTCATTTTTACCGGCCCGGTGCGCGACGACGTGCCGGTGACCATCGCCTGGGGATCCCGGGACGTGCTCATGCGGCGACCCCGGGCCGCAGCGATCACCCAGCTGATCCCGCACGCCCGGCTCCTGCGGCTACCCGGCTGTGGCCACGTCCCGATGAACGACAACCCCGCGCTGGTCGCCCACGTCCTGCTCACCGGCAGCGGCGACGAGGATCCGCAACTCTCCCTCAGATAATCCCAGCACTCGCCAACTCCGCCGCCCCCCGTCTGGTCCAAGGTCCGCCTCACCAACGTCGAAGCCCTCGGTTGTGGCACCCCTGGCCATCACCCATTGATGATCGTCGAAAGTGAGCTGTGGCCGTGCGCCGCTGTACGGCCACAGCTCACTTTCGACGATCATCAATGGGTGCAACGCAGTCGGAAAACGTTCACGCAGCTTCTCAGCCGAGCGCGTCCCGTGCGTTGGCTGCCGGGTCAGCGGGTGTCGAGCACGAGGTAACCCTCCGCTAGCCGGCCTGCCGGCAGGCCGGCAGCCTGCGCCTGGAGTGAACCCCAGGCGCGCATCCGCTCCTCCAGGGCCGTCATGTGCGCGGTCTGGCTGGTGTGTGCGCGCAGCGCCGCGATCTTGCGGTCGAAGGTGTCGGTGATGTCGACGTACTGGTCGGCCCGGTCGTTGGCGCTCATCACCCAGACCTCGGGCACAGTATGTGCTTCCAGGCCCTCCTCGGTGAGCAGTTCGGGATGCGCGAACGGGTTGCGGGCGTCGGGGTAAATCGCACACAGTGCGGCTTCCCCGGTCGCCTGGTGATCGGGGTGGCTGCCATAGAGACTGCGCAGGTCGCGGTGCGGGGACTGGATCACCATCCGGTCTGGGCAGGTCCGGCGGATGATACGGGTGATGTCGCGTCGCAGGTCGAGGCTCACCATGAGCCGGCCGTCGGGGTAGCCGAGGAACTCGACGTCGGTGACGCCCAGCGTGGCGGCCGCCTTGCGTTGCTCGTCCTGCCGGATACCGCCGATCGCCGAGCGGGGCACTTCCGGGTCGACACCACCAGCGTCACCGTTGGTCACAATGCAGTAGGACACCTCCAGGCCCGCGTCGGTCCAGGTGGCGATCGTGCCGGCGGATCCGAAGTCCACGTCGTCCGGATGGGCCGTGACGACCAGAACTCGTCGCACCGACTGCTCCCGCTCGTCTGCCACGGCCCTCTCCTCACGTCGGCGTCATCATCGGACAACAGTAACGATCCTGGAAGCCTTCCCGACATGACAACATATTCCGGATAAAAGAGCTCGAACCTGACGTAACGGGAGGACTTAGCGTCCGCTGTGCCACCGCAATCGGCGGGGCACGAGGAGATCGTGAGGGCGTGATGGCCGACGTCGACGGGCCGACCTGGCCCACCCCGACCGGCAGCTGGCGGCACTCCGGACGCTGCGACGCGCCAGCACCAGCCCCGCCGCCCCGAAGGCGCAGACGCTGGCGCGGCGCTGGATGGAGCTGCTGGAGTTCGCCGGGCCAACGCCGCGTCGTCCTGAACGTACACCGACGAGCCGTGCCGCTACAGGGCGGGCAGCGGCTCGTCGGCCCACAGGCCGCGGAGCTGCGATGCGTACTCGTTGAGGTCATAGGACGAACAGCCGGCCCCGCCGTAGCCGATGTAGTTGCCGCGGACGTCGCGCCGCCCGCCGTTCATCACGGCGCCGATCCCGTGGTGAGCAATCATGCTGCGGAGTCCGGCGGTGATGTTGGCCACCGGATCGGTGATCGAACTGCCGGCCAGGCTGGGCAGCACGCAAGCCCTGAAGGTGTTGGGGATGGTCTGCATGAGGCCCTGCGAGGGGGTGCCCGCCGCAGCGTTGCTGTCCCAGGTGTTGATCGCGTTGGGGTTGCCGCCGGATTCGTGCATGATGATCGATTTGACTCCGGGCGCGAGGGCCTGCGGCAAGCCCATCAGCCCGAGCGCTTTGGCGATCCAGCCGTCGAGGCTGTGGTTGTTGCCGGCTTGGTACGGGTGCCCGAGGCGGTTAAGGAGGGCCTGATAAGCCGCCGCCCGGTCCGCCCGCTCGACGGCGCGGCGCAGTGCGGACACTCCGGTTGCGACACCACGGGAGGCGTCGAGCTGCAGAATCTCGGCTTCCAGCGATGGGCCGGTCACTGCGGCCGGCGCGACCTCGGCGACCTGCTCGAATGGCCTTGCTGTCGTGTCATGCATCGTGTGACCGGCCACGGCCAGGGCGCCAGCGGCCACAGCCGCTGTCACGGCCCGACCGCGCAGCGCCGGACCTGGCCGGGGCATGCGATGCGCACCGCGAGGTCCGGGGTCGGGTGCGGGTGGGGGAACGAAATGGGGATGCCGCTGACGACCGCGGGGGGAGCGGTGACGCGCCAACTGTTTAAGTCCCTTCCGCACCGGGAACCTGGTGCACGGACCGGATAGCAGCCGTCCCAAGTTCGGGGGCACCGGGAACGACACCTGCGCGCAACCAGATCGTGATCTGTAGACCGACGGAACGTAACGGTAGGGCCACGACTGCGGCAAACCCCCTACCCGCGCTGGCGTGTCGTTTGCGCCCGTTGTGGGAAGTGGTGCGGCGAGCGGTCATCAACCGACCCGCCGAGCGGTCATGGAGCCGAGCCAGCCGACGACGAACGGTGGGTGTTGCCGCTGAAGAGCACGGGATCGTTCCGCCACGGCCCACGAGGCCGTGCGAGCACCGCGGCGGCGCGCTCGTGGGCGCGGGGTCGGTGGTGCTCGGCGGCAGCTCTTGTGTAGTCCGGACTGGCTGCCTCCGCGAGGGTGGCAACGAGCTGGGTGAGTGGCTCGCTGGCCCAGGCGCAGGCTTTCGTCTTTGCCGATCAGCTTGGCGTCCCGGACCGCGTCGACTAACACTTGCGGGTCCATGGTCCAGCTCAGCGTGCGGGGACCGGCCAGCACCGCCTTACGACCCGGCGAGCCGCCTTTGCGTCGGCTGGTGATCACCAGGGCGACCGCGCCGGCCCTGGCTGCGACCCACCGGGCACCAGCACCATAGAGCAGATCGATGATGATCACCGCCGCCGCGCCGGACCATAGTGCGGCTGCGGTGAGCTTGCAGCGGAACACCGTTAAGGGGCGGATCTCGAGGAACGTGTCCGCTAGTTTCTCGGCCTGCTCGGCCGCCTGGCGGTAGTCGTGCACCCGGACCCACCGACGCCACCCGCGCGCGGTGACGACGGCTCCGCGGCTGACCGCACCGACGAATCGACACGGCGAGCGTACGAACCACACGATCATGTCCTTGGCTGCCTGCCGCATCGTTGGGCGGGATTTGAGTGCGGTCGGCACACGCTGAGAACGCCACCACCAGGTCACGAACCGGCGGACAACCGCCCGGGCGGGGGGGTCGGAGGTGAACAAGACCACCGCCCACTGCACGGCGACGATGACCGCCGCGGTGCCCAGGGCCCGGCGGAGGTTGCCGCCCATGCGGGTGACTTCCTGGCTGTGGCGGGCTAGGCGGTGCCCGCTGCGGGCTCCGCTGCGAAACGCCGCCAGGATCCCCGATCCGGCCAGGGCCAGCACCACGATCAGCACCGCACCCGGTGTCTGGCTCATCGGGACTCACCCCCGCCGTCGCAGGTGGCCTGGGGATCGTTGCCGGTGGGTGCTCCGAGCAGCCGAGTCAGGGCAGTGACTGAAACCACCAGCTGGCCGCGCCGCCGCACAGCGCGCAACGTGCCCAGACGAAGAGCGCGAGAGACGGTCGAGGGCTGGACGCCAAGAATTCCGGCGGCTTGCCGAACCGTGTAGTACGCCGGACGCCCGGCGTTGGGCATGTCAGCACACATGAAAGAAGCCCTTTTGATCACAACACGATGGATGATTTAATGACATCTGTTCGGATTATTTAATCCATACCGTATTCGACGCGCTGTTCTCCGAAATGGTCGCTGTGAATGAGGAAGGCGCCGCAGTCAGCACCGAGGCCGGCCGCCCCACCGTGGGAATCCCGTTCACCGCGGAGGCCCGCGAGCGGCTGCGCACGGAGCCGTTGTCCCCGATCTCCCGTGCCTGCATCGAGCTGGCATGGCGGTACCGCCATCAACTACTCGGCCCATGAGAGTTCTCGTCACCGGGGCCGCCGGTTTTGTCGGCTACGCAGTGGCCGCACTACTGGTCAAGCACGGGCACCAGGTAACCGGGCTGACCCGCTCCCGGGCATCGGCGTTGCCCAAGGGCGTTCAACGGCTCGAAGGTGACCTGCGCACACCCGAGACCCTGTCCAGGGCAGTCACCGAAGTCGACGCAGTGTGCCACCTGGCCGAGGCTCCCGGCGGGAGCTCCCAGCGGCCGGCTCCAAAACCATCACTGCGTCCGATCCGTCTGGAGGGGTCGGATACCGCTGGGGTCGTGGGCCGCACCACCGACCCCAGCACCCCTGCGCACGCGGGGTGACGTCGTGAACATGCCGCAGCTCGGCGGCTGGCGGGGGTGTGAGCGAGGTGAGGGTCGATGAGCGGGAAGCACCACAAGCCACCGTGGTGGCGTCGCGGTCGTGGCGGAGAACAGCAGGAGCCCAGGCCACGGGGGCCTCTGACCGAGATGGTGGACGGCGCCGGGTCGACGCACCTGCTGACCAGAGAGGCCTTCGAGCAGGGCCTGTGCGAGGGCAGGGGCCGCTATCAGGCGTTGTGCGGCCGCCGGATCACCTCGGCGAGTATGGCCGCCCCGCCGAGTAATTACTGCCGGCCCTGCGTTGTGTTGCGACCCCTGGCCTGAGCGCCGGGCCGGGGAAGCGCGTCGGGAGGTGGATAACGGTGCGGATGTGGGAGCGATTACGGGCATGGAAGCGGGAACGAGACCGGCTCCGGAGAATGCGCCGTGGGCGGGTCCGGCTGAGCTGGCAGCTCTGTCAGAGGTGCCAGCGTGGCTGTTTTGTCCTGGCCGGTGAGGGCCGGTTCTGCGGTGACTGCCGCAGCCAATGATCGCACGGCACGTAGACAAATGAAAAGATCCCGGCCGGCTGCTGGTCGAGCGACCGCTATGCCCCCGGATAGGGGTCAGTTCCCGGCAGCTGGTCGGTTCCACCGTGAGGGTTTCCTACAGGAAAGATGAAGAGGGCGATATCTGATGAGCGGCAACACACACCACGACGGGTTCCCTCATGCCCCGGTCGCCCAGATCTAACGGTCGGAAGAACCACCCTATGGACCAGATCTACGACGCCGGGCCTGGAGCTCCAGAAATAGTCGTCGTCCTCCGGCGCGGCCAAGGCGGCGAGGTGCTGTTCCAGGAGCTGTGCAGTGTCGCTACGACCATTTGAGCCCAAGCAGCGAAATATCGAGTCATACTTCTTAACGAAAGGGTGGTACCACGATCGACGAAAAACTACTACAAGAACGAGGGGAAAAAGCTTCGAAGGATTGTTGGCATCCCGCCCCTCGGGGCTGCCGTGACCTCAATGGGACCGTCCAGAGCTGACAAGGCTCGCGGGAAACCGCCGTCTCTATCTTACAGTAAGAACGATGAAGATTACAAACAGATGTTCCCTTCAGGGATCGATCTGGAGATATATTTTTGGGCAGCAAAGGCTCAGAAGTGGGTAAATGACCTTCTGTACTCAGAGATTGACGGAGCGACCCAGGTCGAAAAAAAACAAACTGAAGTTTCACCTTTCGATGCTGACGGTAGAGGCAGCGCTTGGCGGTCGGTAACTTCACTTCAGGATCTGGTACGGAGCGAGCTCTCGCTTGTAAGGCCCGGGCGGCAGCTTAGACGGTTGGTCGCTTGGTGCAGTTCAGTCTCCGCGACGCGGCAGTAGTTCGTGAACTGCGTTGGGGCTGACAGTGACCAGTACTCATCCGTTCAACACGGTGTCTGAGCCGTGCGAACCGCAGTTGAAGGCACGATGGACTCCTCGACTCGCCCCCGTCGGCGCTCGGCGCGGTCGCGGCGGTGGCCACGGTCTGCCATCAGCGAAATACTTTCAGTAGTATCAGCCGACTTCTAGCCGCCCTGCCCCATGCCCTCCAGAGGCAAGCGAACGGAGACCCGGTGAAGATCACCGATATTCTGCGCTGCGGTGCCCGCTCCGGGCGCCTCATCGAGTGGACGCTGCACCCGGCTACTGTCGCCTCAGCAGACGAGGTAACTGAGGACTCCCGACCTCCGGCGTATATCCAGGAGTCGCACGTCCGGACCGTTCGAACCCTGCGCCAACGCGGCCGCTACATCCCAACCTGGGTGGGCACTGCATTCGACATCCCCGGTCACGTCGATCTCGACATTCTGGAATCCACGCTGCAGCTGTGGACCCGACGCCACGAGACGCTACGCAGTGGCTTCCGGTGGGTCGGCGACGACCTACAGCGGTTCACCCTGGACGCCGACACGGTGTTACTGCAGCGCGACACGGTGGGCGACTTCCCCCGGGCGGAAGACCTCTGCCAGCACCTGCAGGACCGCTTCGACGCGGCGACGGACGCACTGAGCTGGCCGAACTTCATCTATGCCGCTGTTGTCCGGGACGATTCCACCAGCCTGTACCTGGCCTTCGATCACACCCACGTGGACGCGTACTCGCTCCTGCTCATGGCCGCGGAGATCCACGACCTCTACGCAGCGAGCGCCGGGGGCCGCGCGGCGGAGCCGCCGAAAGTCAGCAGCTATGTGGACTTCTGTGAGATCGAGCGGGCACAGGCCGATCGGATCGACGACTCCCACGAGATCGTCGCGCGCTGGCGGGAGTTCATCGGCTCCTGTGACGGCATGCTGCCAACCTTTCCCCTGGAACTCGGAATCGTCCCCGGCGAATTACCCAAGCAGAACCTCCTGCGGGAGATGCTGGTGAACGACTCGGACGCGACGGTATTCGACGCGTACTGCCGGCGGTTGGGGGGCCGCATCCTCGCCGGCATCCTGGCCGCCTCGAGTGTCGTTGTCCTCGAGGTCGGAGGCCATTTGACCTGCCGGACCGTCGTCCCATTCCACACCCGGGCGACGTCGCAGTGGTCGGAATCGGTGGGCTGGTACGTCGGCGTGGCACCGATCGAGATCCGCACTGCGCAGGCCCAGAACTTCCAGGGAGTACTGGAGATGGCACGCGACGCCCTGCGCGCCAACAAGTCTCTGGCGCGAATGCCCATCGCCCGGATCCTCCGCCTGCTGGGGTCGGACTTCCGCCCCACGTCGCCCGATTTGTTCTCGCTGATCTCATACGTCGACGCCCGAGCCGCGCCCGGGGCTGATCAATGGACCGCGTGGAATGCGTCCACCCTCATCAGAATGCCATACGGTGATCAGGTGTGCGTCTGGATCACCAGAATCCACGAAGGATTGCAGGTAGCCTGCCGCTACCCAGATACCGACATCGCGCACAAGAACATCCTGCGCTTCGTCGAAGGACTGCGGAAAATCATCGTTTCGGTCCCCTGGACCGGCGGGTAAGGAACGACTGACGAATTCCTGGCTCGGTGACACCTGCGGTGGCGTTGTCCCGCTCTCCAAGTCTGGCTGCTGTCAATCCACGGGTTATCCCACAGTAGGTCTGGCCGAACTTCGCGCACCACTGCCTGATGGTTTCGTGGGAGAGCACGATCCCGCGTTGCAGCATCATCTCCTCGATTTCTCGGAGGCTGAGCGGAAAGCGGTGATACAGCCATGCACACGCCCGTATACCTTGCATTTCGACGAAACCTTCGAACAGACCGTCGTTCAGGTCCCACTCGGTGACCTGCTCGCCGAGACCGGACTGCGTGACTCCGGCGGTGTCACCGCGACGAAACTCGGTGGTGAGGGCCCGGCCGGTGTGGTGGCGCAGTGATGGCCTACCTGGGCGTGC
>JAFAXZ010000289.1 GCA_019240665.1 Pseudonocardiales bacterium
CGCACTTTTCCAGTGCACACCCCCAACATCGCCAAGATCGAAATTGTCACCCGCGGTGATGTGCGACGCGCCAAGCTGTATTACCTTCGCGACCTCCGGGGTAAGGCTGCCAAGATCAAGGAGAAGCGTGAGACGCCGTCTGCGTCCTGATCCCCGGCACCGGTCGCCTGTCGATAGCCTGAGGACGTGGCCCACCTGGCTCGCTTGACCGAATCCGCTCGCGGCGACGATCCCGGCGATTCCCCCGGCCGCCGCGTGCACCGGCATCGCCTGTCTAAGCGAAAGAAGGGCTCGTTCTGGCGCGAGTTGCCGATTTTGGTGCTCACCGCGCTGGTGCTCACGTTCCTGATCCAGACATTTTTGGCCCGGGTGTACGTGATCCCTTCGGCGTCCATGGAACCGACCCTGCATGGCTGCCCCGGCTGCACCAACGATCGGGTACTGGTCGACAAGCTGATCTACCGGTTTCATGATCCGAGACCAGGCGACGTGGTGGTGTTTCGCGGTACCGACTCATGGGGCAGTGAGTTCTCCGACCAGCGGTCGAACAATGTTCTGATCCGTGGGCTCCAGCAGGCCGGCTCACTGATCGGCCTCGCGCCGCCGGACGAACGGGACTTCGTCAAACGGGTAATCGCGGTGGGTGGCCAGACCGTGCAGTGCTGTGATAAGCAGAACCGGGTCATGGTTGACGGCGCTGCGCTGACCGAGCCCTACGCCGTCTTCAACGGGCACGAACCCCAGGAAGAGTTCGGCCCGATCACAGTGCCCCAGGGCAACTTATGGATGATGGGGGACAATCGGAACAACAGTGCAGATTCCCGGCGACACGTGGCAGACCAGCGTTTGGGCACGGTGCCGGTGAGCAATGTCATCGGCAAGGCCCGTGTCATCGTGCTTCCGCTGTCGCGATGGCAGGGTATCTCCGACCCGGATCCGCAGCATCCCAACGCGCTCGGTGCGCCGGAGGCTCGCGGGCCTCTCATGCCCTACGGCCCCCTCGGCCTTCCAGCGGGTGCTGGCCTGGTGCTGAGCTGGCCGGTGCTGCGAGGCGGTCGGGCCCTGCGGGAGCGGGCGGTCGCCGAGAGGCGTCGCTGACGAGGAGTGCCGGCCGTGGCGCGTAGCACCAGCCAGGCCCTACCACGGCCGCCGAGGGCAGTGGTGCGCAGGGACGGCGGCACGTGGGCGCTGCAGGCTGTCCTGCACCGCAAGGACTTGGGCCCGGTCGCTGGGGTGGATGAGGCCGGTCGAGGGGCCTGCGCTGGTCCGCTGGTGGTTGCGGCGTGTGTGCTGCGGCCGGCCGATGCGGCGGCTCTGACCGGACTCACCGACTCCAAGCTGCTCACCGCGGCGCGTCGGGAGCACTACCACGACCTGATCGTCACCAGGGCGGTGGCCAGGAGTGTGGTGGTGATGCCGCCCGAGGAGATCGACGAGTTGGGCGTGCACGTGGTCAACCTGGAGGGTATGCGTCGCGCCGTCGCTGGCCTTGTCGTACACCCCGGTTACGTGCTCACCGACGGATTCCGGGTGCCCGGCCTGACCGCCCCGAACATGGCGGTGATCGGTGGGGACCGGGCTGCGGCCTGCGTGGCAGCGGCCTCGGTGTTGGCCAAGGTGACCCGCGACCGCATCATGGGCGAGTTGCACGAGCGGATGCCGCAGTATGGCTTCGGCGAGCACAAGGGCTACTGCACGCCGGAGCATAACGTGTCCCTGTTGGCGCATGGCCCCTGCGCTGACCACCGGTTTAGCTACGTCAACGTCATGCTGGCGGCACGTTTGCACGGCCTGACTGCCCCACCGCGCCGGAGCGCACGGGCCAGCGTAACGCCGATAGGGGGACCAGTAGTGGGACGGGCAGTGGTCCAGAATGGGGGAGTCGCCGACTACGAAACGGCACGAGCAGGAGGAGCCAGCACCCAATGAAGCGATCGATGGGCCGTCGATGAGCGCCGAGGATCTCGAGAAGTATGAGACCGAGATGGAGCTGTCGATCTACAAGGAGTACCGCGACGTCGTTGGTCAGTTCACTTATGTCGTTGAGACCGAGCGGCGCTTCTATCTGGCCAACGTGGTGGATGTGCAGGCCCGCAACGCCGAGGGCGAGGTGTACTTCGAGGTGCGGATGTCCGATGCCTGGGTGTGGGATTTGTACCGACCCGCCCGGTTCGTTAAGAACGTCCGAGTGCTCACGTTTAAGGACGTCAACATTGAGGAAGTGGACAAACCGGACCTGCGGCTGCCTGAAGGCGGCCCCTTCAGCGGCTGATCGCCCTGCTTGTGGCGATTTCCTCAGCGCAGGATGACGGGGAGCTCGTCCAGACTGTTCATGAGTACGCTCGGTCGCCGGGTCAGTTGCTCAGCGGGCACCGCGAGCCGCAGCCGGGGGAAGCGGGCGAGCAGGGTGCCCAGCGCGATCCGGCCTTCCAACCGGGCCAGTGCTGCGCCGAGGCAGTGGTGAATGCCGTGGCCGAAGGCCAGATGTGGGTTATCTGAGCGGGTGATGTCCAGCGCGTCAGGCCGCGCTATGCAGGCGGGGTCCCGGTTGGCGGCCAGCAGACCGGGAACGACGATCTCGCCAGCCGGGATGGTGACCCCGCCGATGTCCACCGGCTCAGTGGTGAAGCGGAAGGTCGCCACCTGCAGGGGACCGTCGAAGCGCAGCAGTTCCTCGACTGCGTCCGGTAACCGATCCGGCTGTGCGCGCAACAGCGCCAGCTGCTCGGGGTGGGTAAGCAGTGCGTGCACTCCATTGCCGATCAGATTGACTGTGGTCTCGTAGCCGGCGACGAGTATCAAGAACGCCATCGAGGTGAGCTCGTCCTCGGACAGCCGATCCTGGCCATCGCGGACCGCCACCAGCGCGGAGAGTAGATCATCGGAGGGAACGCCGCGCTTAACCTCAAGCAGCTCTCGCAGGTATCGCACCATTGCGGTCGCGGCTGAGATGTACGCGTTGGGCTCGGCCAGCGCGCCGGTCACCACGGTGGTAGACCAGTCGTGGAACTCCACGCGGCGATCGGCCGGAACACCGAGCAGCTCGCAGATCACGGTGACGGGCAGTGGGAGCGCAAACGAGGTGATCAGATCGGCCTGCGCCGCGGTGGCCATCGCGTCGAGCAGCTCGTCAGTGATCTGCTGGATGCGCGGCGCGAGTTGCTCGATACGGTGGCGGGTGAACGCGCTGCTGACCAGCCGGCGCAGCCGGGTGTGGTCCGGCGGGTTGCGGTTGAGCATGTGACTACCCAGCGTCGCAACTGTCTCGGGCATCAGCCGGTCCCGGGACAGAGTCGCCAGCCCGGCTTCGCTCTTGACCAGCCGCGGGTCGTGCAGTGCCTGGCGTGCCTCGTCGTAGCCGGTGATCAGCCAAGCCGGCTGTCCAGTGGGCAGCACGATGTGGTGTACCGGGGCGTCCGCTGCGAGTTCGGCGTACCTGGCGTGACGTCGCGGCCCGTCGACAATAGTGAACGGTGCCTGCCCCAGTGTCTTGGTCATGGCCTGCGTCTCCTTGTAAAGTGCGTCGATGTCGGCGGCATACTTGATCGCGATCGGCATGGATGATACGACACCGGTACAATACAGAATGGTCTTTCGCCCGTGAGAGCTGCTCCTGTTCCTCGTTGCGGAGGCTGCCGGTCCGGAGATGGGCGTGGCTCAACCGACGACCTACTGCGTGTCGGTCCAGTGCTGATTGGTCACCGCCATTACTTCAGGGCTGCGGCCGGTTACAGATCGGGGCCGAGGGGTGTAACCACCGACTCTCGGTCAGTGTTGGTATCGGGCTCCGGCGTCGTGAATGGTGAGGTCGCCATGGTGGTCGCGACTATCAAAGCCTCTGCGTAGGCCCACTCGGTCCGTTGATCGCTATTACGGTGATCTCCGGTGCTGGGCGGATTGCGGGCGGCAATTGGGCCGATCACGGTAAGATTTCTCACCGGTACTTCCGCGAAGCGCCCGAACCGACGCGGGCTGAGCTGGTCGAGGAGGGATTGGCGTGCATAAGTGGCCGTACGGATGGTGAGCGAATCGTCGGTGAACGTCCGGAGGTACATACCATTTCTTTCGATCGAGATCGCGCCCAGATCAGGAGCATGAGGAGTGCACCGATGATGGGTACTGCATAGTGACCTCCCGCCACACGTGACAACCGCGTTAGCTCGCCACCCTGACACTTCCCGTGGACGGCCCGCTCTGCGCACTCCGCTTATCCACACCCGCCCCGGTTGTCCCCAGATCTGCCTGCGCGATGTCGACCGCGCCGCCCCGGCCCGGCAGTCTCGTGGCCGGAGATCGCCGAGGAACGGGAGGTCGGAATGGAGACAACAGCACAGGCGGCGGACCGCCGTAGTGACGAGCTGGGCAGGTGGGGCGAGGATCTGGCGGCGGACTATCTCGCCGGCACCGGGCTCGTGGTGCTCTCCCGCAACTGGCGTTGCCGGGACGGCGAGGTCGATTTTGTGGCGACCGATGGCCAGCGCCTTGTCGTTTGCGAGGTCAAGACCCGATCGGGGACCGGGTATGGGGAACCGTCCGAGGGCGTGACGCCGGCGAAGGCGGCTCGAATAAGGCGGGTCACGGCGGCGTGGCTGCGCGCGTACCGGGTCGGCTGGTGCGAGATCCGCTTCGACGTGCTGGCGGTGCTGTGCCCGCAGGATGGGCCGGTCACCGTGGAGCACCTGCGAGGTGCGTTCTGATGTCGCTTGCTAGCGCCTGGGCAATGGCGCTGCACGGGGTCGACGGGGTGCTGGTGGAGATCGAGGCCCATATCGGTCCGGGTCTGCCGAATTTGCAGATGGTTGGGTTGCCCGATACCGCCTTGTCCGAGGCGCGGGACCGGGTGCGGGCTGCGGTGCTCAACTCGGGTGAGCGGTGGCCACCGCGCCGGATGACCCTCGCGCTGTCGCCAGCCACCTTGCCCAAGGGTGGAAGCAGCTACGACTTAGCGCTGGCCTGCGCATTGCTGGCCGCGGACGGCCGGATCCCGGCTGAGCGGCTACGGGGGCTGGTGCTGATCGGGGAGCTGGCCCTGGACGGCCGGCTGCGTCAGGTGCGAGGCGTGCTGCCGGCTGTACTTGCCGCCCGCCGGGTAGGCATCGGCCAGGTGGTGGTGCCGACCGCCTCGCTCGCCGAGGCTTCCCTGGTTGACGGGATGCGGGTGCACGGTGCGACATGCCTGAAGGAGGTGCTCAACTGGTTGCGAAACCCCGCCGCCGGGCTGGCGCGTCCCGGTCCGCTGCGTCCGGCACCGCCGACGGCGGTCCCGGACCTCGGCGACGTGCTGGAACAGGGCGACGCTCGCTGGGCAGTGGAGGTCGCTGCTGCGGGCGGTCACCATCTGCTGCTGACCGGCCCGCCGGGGACGGGCAAGACCATGTTGGCCCAGCGGATGGTTGGGCTACTGCCAGCGCTCACCGATCAGGAGGCACTCGAGGTGACCGCAGTGCATTCGGTGGCTGGTCTGCTCGCCTCGGAGACCCCGCTGATCACCGTGCCCCCGTTCGTCGCGCCGCATCACACCAGCTCGGTGGCCGCGCTGGTGGGAGGTGGTTCGGGCCTGGCCAAGCCCGGCGCGGTAAGCCGAGCGCACCGTGGGGTGCTGTTCCTCGACGAGGTTGCTGAGTTTGGGCCACGGTCGCTGGAGGCGCTGCGCACTCCGCTGGAGGATGGCGAGGTCCGGTTGGCCCGCCGGGACGGGGTGGTGAGATACCCGGCACGGTGTCAGCTGGTGCTCGCGGCGAACCCCTGCCCGTGCGCTCCGCCTGACGAGCGGGACTGCACCTGTGCCCCGTCGGCCCGCAGGCGATATCTGGGTCGATTGTCCGGGCCGCTGCTGGACCGGGTGGACCTGCGGGTGGCGATGCGTCCGGTGAAGGACATGGGCCAGGCCGACGCAGAGCCGGAGAGTACTGCGACGGTGCGCGAACGAGTACTCCAGGCTCGCGCCGCCGCCCGTGCGAGGTGGGCGGGCACCGGCTGGAGCATGAATGCCGAGGTGCCCGGTCCGGTATTGCGGCGGCGGTTCCGGCTGCCACGGGCAGTAACCGAGCCCATCGCGACGGCGCTGCATCGGGGCCTGGTGACCGCCAGAGGGGCGGATCGCACATTGCGGTTGGCGTGGACGGTAGCTGACCTGGCTGGGCGGGACTGCCCGTTGGTCGAGGACGTGAGCGTCGCGATGGGTCTGCGGGAACGGAGGGCGGCATGAGGCCGGGAGAGCGCGAGCTGCGCCGGGCCCGGGCGTACCTCAACTGGGTTGCCGAGCCCCCCGCTCCCGCGCTGTCCGAGTTGGTCAACGAGGTCGGTCCGGTGCGGGCGGCCCGGTTGGTGGCCGCGGGACAGGTACCCCACAGGGTGGTCGCAGAGACCAGCGCCCGACGGGCGGAGAATCGGGCCGAGGCCGACCTATCCGCGATCGCCGCGCTCGGGGGCCGGTTGGTGGTTCCCGAGGACGCCGAGTGGCCCGCCGAGGCGTTCACCTGCTTCGCTATGCCCGTTGCCCAGACCGACGAGCGCTGGCGTGCCCCGGTGGCGCTCTGGGTGCGGGGAGCCGGTCGCCTCGACGAACTGGGCGAGCGGACGGTGGCGGTGGTGGGGGCGAGAGCTGCGACCGGATATGGCGAGCACGTCGCGGCCGAGTTCGGCTACGAACTTGCCGAGGACGGTTTTGCGGTGGTCTCCGGTGCCGCGTTCGGCATTGACGGGGCGGCGCACCGGGGCGCACTGGCCGCCGAGGGCCGCACTGTTGCGGTGCAAGCCTGTGGGCTAGATCGGGCCTATCCGGCAGGTCACCAGGGGCTGTTGGACCGGATCGCTGAGGGCGGTGCAGTGATCAGCGAGTATCCGCCAGGTATCAGGCCCGCGCGGCACCGCTTCCTGGTTCGCAACCGCCTGATTGCCGCATTCGCGGCCGGCACCGTCGTGGTCGAGGCCGGCGTGCGCAGCGGCGCCCGGAGTACCGCCTCCGCCGCAGCCGCGCTGGGCCGAGTTGTGATGGCGGTGCCGGGTCCAGTCACATCGGCGCTATCCGTCGGCTGCCACTTGCTAGTACGTGAGGAGCAGGCGGTGTTGGTCACTCGGGCAGCGGAGGTGGTGGAAGCAGTGGGGCGGCTCGGGGCGGATCTCGCGCCGCCGCTGACCACACCCCGCTTGCGCACCGACGGGCTGAGCCCGGAGCTGCGGGCGGTGTACGAGGCGTTGCCCGCAAGGGCTCCCCGGCATCCCGAGCAGTTGGTACGCGACTCCGGGGTGCCGCTACACCGGGTGCGTTCCGCGCTGCCGTTGTTGGAGCTGCGGGGACTGGTGGGGTGCGGGGTGAGCGGTTGGCACCGGGTGCTGCCCGACACCGGGCGTGGCGGTGCTTGACGTGGCGCCGTCGAAAGCGCAGCGTCCCGCGGGTGAGCGAGGACCGGCCGGCACCCGACTTGCTACCGGACGCCTTGGCGGCGTATCGGGAGCGCTTCGCGGCCTATCTGCGGTCCGTGCGTGGACTGTCACCCCAGACGGTGCGGGCTTACCGCGGCGACGTCACCGCCCTGTTGCAGTACCTGGTGGAGTCGGGCCATGATGATCTTGCGACGTTGGACCTCCCACTGCTGCGTGGCTGGTTAGGCACGCAGCACCGCAATGGCCATCGGCGCAGCACGCTGGCGCGACGGGTAGCGGCAGCTCGCGCCTTCACCGCCTGGGCTACCCGAGCCGGAGTACTCGGCAGCGACCCGGGGCCGCGGCTGGTCGCGCCGCGGCCGCAGCGAGCCCTGCCCGTGGTGCTGCATCCGGAACAGGCTGCCGCGGCTCTCCATGCCGCGCAACGCGGTGCCACCGAGGCGGATCCGATTGCGCTGCGCGATCACGCCATTGTGGAGCTGCTGTACGCGACCGGGATACGCGTCGCTGAGCTCTGTGGTCTTGATCTTAGCGACCTCGACACGCAGCGGCGCCTGGTCCGGGTACTCGGTAAAGGCGCCAAGGAACGCGCAGTGCCCTATGGGCTGCCCGCGCAGCGCGCTCTGCTCCGCTGGCTCGAACAAGGGCGCCCTGCGCTCGCGCATCCCCACTCAGCAGCGGCGCTGTTCCTCGGAGCGCGTGGCGGACGGGTCGATCAGCGGATCATTCGGACCGTCGTACACGACATGGTCCGTGCGGTGCCGGGCGCGCCGGACATGGGTCCGCACGGCCTGCGGCACAGCGCCGCTACTCATCTGCTGGAGGGAGGCGCGGATCTGCGCACCGTTCAGGAGTTACTCGGTCACGCTACGCTCGCCACCACGCAGCTC
>JAFAXZ010000303.1 GCA_019240665.1 Pseudonocardiales bacterium
AGCTGGGCATGCCGACCTTCACCGAAGCCTCAGGCCGCACCATCACCACTCCCACCACCCTCACCATCAGCGACAACGACCAATGAACCGTCGAGAAAACAAGATCATTTTTTAGTTCAGAGAAGCGATTCCCCCGGGCGACCCGACAACGCAGTTTGAAGAAGTGGAGGGCTCGGACGGCCTCGAAGGCCGTGGCGTAGGTACGCTTTGGCCTGCGGTAGTCAGTATGCATACAACGCCAGGTCTTAAAATGGAAGATCACTTGTTCGACGATATACCGTATCTTGTTGATCGTAGTATTGAACTCTTTCTGCCAGTCAAGGAGTTCGCCACCGGCGGCTTTGCGATACGGGGTCGTGATCCCGGTTCCTAGTGTAGTGTCTTGCGAATGATTTTACAGTGTGTGTTATGCTGTGATTTATGAGTAGAGCAGCGGCGCCATTGGCGATATCCGAGGGGCAGCAAGAGGTTCTGGAAGCTCTGGCCAAGTCGCAGAGCGCACCGCACCGGGTGGTGCGGCGGGCCCGGGTGGTGCTCTTAGCCGGGGATGGGGTGTCGAATTCCGCGATCGGTGAGATGGTGGGGGTATCTCGCCCGACCGTGCTGGCCTGGCGTGAGCAGTTCGAGAACGAAGGATTGGCCGGATTCGGCGAGGTGGCCAGGGGGCGGGGGCCCAAGCCCTCGATCAGCAAGGAGAAGGTCGCCGAGATCGTGGAGCTGACGTGGCACTCGAAACCGGACGGCGAGACGCATTGGTCGTGCCGGTCGATGGCGAAACGGGTAGGGGTGAGTCCGGCGTCGGTGCACAGGATCTGGTCGGCGCGGGGTCTTAAGCCCCATTTGGTGAAGACATTCACACTCTCGAATGATAAGCGTTTCGAGGAGAAGCTCGTTGACGTGGTGGGTGTGTATCTGAATCCGCCCGACCAGTCCGTGGTGTTGTGCGTGGACGAGAAGTCGCAGGTTCAGGCCCTGGACCGGACCCAGCCGTCCGTGCCGATGAAAAAGGGTCGGGCGGGCACGATGACCCATGACTACCAGCGTCACGGCACCACCACCCTGTTCGCCGCGCTGAACGTGCTCACCGGAGTCGTCATGGGCCGCTGCCTGCCTCGGCACCGCAACACTGAATTCTTGAAATTCCTGCGTGTGATCGACCGTGAGGTGCCCAAGGGATTACAGATCCATATGATCTGCAACAACTATGGCACCCATAAGCACCCCAATGTGAAAGCGTGGCTGGCCAAACACCCGAGGTTTCACTTGCACTTCACTCCCACCTCCTCCTCGTGGCTTAATCTGGTCGAACGGTGGTTCCGGGAACTAACCGACAAGGCCATCCGCCGGGGAGTTTTCCACAGCGTGAATGACCTCATCGCCGCGATTGAGGACTACCTGAAAGCCAGCAACGACAACCCGAAACCATTCATCTGGACCGCCACCGCCGAGCAGATCCTCACCAAAGTCGCCCGGGGTCGAGTCGCCCTCCAGCAAGTGAAGAATCAATAATGAGACACTACACTAGATAGCCTCGGTCGCCGAACGCATTTTCCTCCACCTCCACCTCCGCCACCGCGTACGCGGCGTTGTTCGGCGGCTTCGCCGGTACTACGGGACCGTCTGACTTCCCACGCTCGTGCATCTCAGGCGTATGACCTCAGTCTTCCCTGAGCGGCCTGCCCAGTGATCCACCAGACAGACAAGCAACGGGATCTCCCGGTTCTCGCGCGGAAGGACTCCGTACATGCACAGGTTCCCAAGACCGCGCGGGGTCCACCAAACGGCTCGCGCTAACGCCGCCGGCGATGTTGCCTTCCGTCTCTTGGGACGACGTCGGCACCCCGAAGCTGTGATTTCGCGGCTCCATGGCTGGCCTGCACGTACCCCTATCAACGCTTCACCGACACCCTCACGGGCGCCGATGCATGACTCGGGGCCATCGTGGATCGCTACTCCTTCGATGTCGGGCGTTCTCATCCCTTTCCTCCCGCCGGTTTATCCCGGCGCACCCCAAGCTCACAACCAAACCCATGCGCCTCCGGCGGACCTCGGCTCCGGGATGGCTCCACGACCGGCCTCGGATCGTGGGGGTCACCAGGGGGGCGGGTATCCCGTCGCGTCGGCGCCGGAGGCGTAGCAGGTCAGGGGTGGGGCGTCCAGCTCGTTCAGCGCATGCGGTGCTCCACCTGGACGCCCCACCCTGACCTGCTCCAAGGCAAGCTCGCCGACGCGACGGGATACCCACTCCCCACCCCCGTCCTGCGGCAAGCCAACACTCCGCGTGTGCCATTAGCGTGCCATTACCACCGGTCAACCACGGTCACCAGCGGTACCCCCTGACCCGGCCTGACCGCAGATCGGGGCCTTTAACGGCGCAGTGGGCGCAGCCTTCCAAGCTGGCCATGCGGGTTCGATTCCCGTCGCCCGCTCCGCATGTTTTTCCTGGTAAGCGCCTTGCCGTTCGTCGATTGTGGACGTTTGGCAGGGCTCTGTTGGTGCTTCGTGCCCCCCGCGTCCCCCTCGTCGCGGTCACTCACGGCTAGTTGGCTGTCGAGGTCTGCCGTTTCGACGATGGCGTCCAGGCCGTCGGCGATGGCCCGGTCCCGGTGGTCGCGGGCGTGTAGGTAGATCAGCGCGGCGCGGGTGGACCGGTGGCCCATCCGTTCCATCAGTTCTCGCAAGGTCGCTCCGGTTTCGGCCGCGAGGGTGTTGCCGGTGTGGCGTAGGCCGTGCAAGTGCAGATCCGGGACGCCGGCCTGCTGGCGTGCCTTGTTCCAGATGGTGTGGAAGTTGCTGCGGGCCGGTCGGGCACCCTTATGGCCGACGAACACGGGCGCGTCGGGTGACCGGCCGACGAATTCCACGAGGTGCGCTTCGACTTCGGGCACGAGGAACGCCGGCAGGCTCACCGTGCGCCCACTGGGGGCTTTGGGTCGCCGTCGAATATGGGGCCGGTGTCCGGTTGGATGCGCACCCGGTCGATTGTCACCTTCCGGTCAGCGAGCGCGAAGTCATCTCGGTGCAGGCCCATGATCTCGCCGTAGCGCAGGCTGGTGAACGTCGCGAGGAGCACTACCAGGCGATACCGGGGCTGGATGGCCTCGGCTAGCGCGAATACTTGTGCCAGCGTCGCTACCGGCCGCTCGTCGGCCTCATGCTGACTCGCACCTTTGATCGTGCACGGGTTGCATCGGATGCTGCCGTCTTCCACGGCGGTGGTCAGGACCGCATGAAGGAATCGGTAGGCCTTGGCCATCACACCCTCAGATACGCCGTGCTCACGCCGGGTGCGGCGCCAGCGCCGGATCGTCGGTGGCACGACATCGGCTAGATCCAGATGCCCAATCCACGCAGTGATGTGGTTACGCAGTAAGCCCCGGTACAGCTCCGCGGTGCGCCATATAGGTCAAGTCCTGACATATAAAGCCCTCGTAAAGAAGCATCGACCAAACGCTGGCGTGATTCACTGTTTCCTATTTGGCTATGAGAAGAGCGGCACCTTCTTCGAGTCGAGCGATGTTCAGATCCGGACTTTTGGCGAACTGATCACACAGTTGCGAGACGAATATCACGAGTATGCAGAGGTGTTAAGGGAAAGACGGGAGGAGGTAGCCATACCTACAGAGATCGAGATCGAAGATGATGAGCTGCCATTTTGATATGTTCTTATGTTCTCGCCAGTTAGACAGGTCGGACCCGGCGATCTGAATTTTGTAGACGGTATCACCACCCGACGGTCGCCACACGACGCGGTCAGCGCCTCGCCACCATTGCCAGCCACCGAAGATGCCTTCGCCGGTACGGTTAAATGCGCTGCGCTCAAGCGCCCGTCGATGGCAATCGGTCGCTGCCATTGCTTCTTGCTCGCTGACCATTTGATTCCTCGGTCAAGAGCGCAATCCAGATCCGTAAAGTTGATCATCAAGCTGCGTAACCGCTGGCGTGTGCTGCCAGGGTTCCAAGGCGGCACGGACGCTGCGTACTCGTTTTATGAGGCGATCGGCACGATTCTGAGAAACGAAATCCCCAACACCAACAAGTATAACCGCGCCTTCATCAATATCACCCGCTTGCACGTGGGCTGCACTAAGCTCCAATTTGGCCATCGCGATGTTGATATTTCTATACATATACGACGGAGAATCGGGTGGCTCTGCAATGTAAAGTTTCAACGATTCGCCAATGACTTGCACCGCGTCGACCGTCTGGCCAAGCTCAAGTAGGCACCGGCCTTTTCTCGCGACGTGTAGCCCTTCACTGTAGGTATAGAAGGTAGGCGGCGATTGTTCCGAACACTCGGGTAGATAGGTCCGCGTGCTCTCGAGGTGCCGC
>JAFAXZ010000123.1 GCA_019240665.1 Pseudonocardiales bacterium
CGGCTCGGTGACCAGGATGGGCTGGAACCGTCGTTCCAGCGCCGGGTCCCGCTCGATGTGCCGACGGTAGTCATCGACCGTGGTGGCCCCTACCAGCGGCAAATCACCGCGGGCCAGCGCCGGTTTGAGCATGCTGGCGGCGTCCATCGCACCGCCCTCGGCCCCCGCGCCAGCACCGATCACCGTGTGCAGCTCGTCGAGAAACAGCACGACCGTCCGGGAAGCGGCGGTCACTTCCTCGATCACTGCGGTGAGCCGTTCCTCAAACTCGCCCCGGTACTTGGTGCCGGCCACCATCCCGGCCAGGTCGAGCGCGATCAGCCGTCGGTTGCGCATGTGCTCTGGGACTGCGCCCTCGGCCATCCGCTGGGCGATGCCCTCGACGATCGCTGTCTTGCCGACGCCGGGGTCCCCGATCAGCACCGGGTTGTTCTTGGTCCGCCGGGACAGCACCTCCAGGACCTGCTCGATCTCGTCCTCCCGCCCGATGACCGGGTCGAGGCGGCCCGCGCGGGCAGCGGCCGTGAGGTCACGGCCGTAGCGGTCCAGCCGCTGTGTCGAGGTGCCCGGACTGGTCAACCCGCCAAGAGACTGCTCAAGGCCGCCAACCAGCCGGCTCACGAGATCCTCGAGCGGGTTAAACCCGGAACCGAACGGCCCGTCGGGCATATCGAGCCTCCTCGTCCGCCGCGCTGGCCCCGCGCCGACGACTGCGGTCCGCGACACCACCCTTGATAGTGCCCTCGATCCGCCCTCTGCGCCGTGCGACGGTGTGGCTTTACCACGGCCCACCACCCCGGCGAAGGACGACCAAGCATCGTGATCAGCGCTGCTGGCGCCTGACCCGACGATATCCTGACGCTGGCGGTCGACGGCGGCTGTGCCGTCATTGCGTGGACAGATGGGGAGGCCCCGGCAGGTGAAGCCGGTGCGGTCGGGGGCGGTCGAGGTAGGCGGGACGAAGGTCCGCTGCCTGGTCGGGTCCGATCCTGATCACATTGTAGCCCAGACCCGGATCCCCACCGGGAAACCAGCCGAGACGCTGACTCAGATACTTGCTTTCTTCCAGCAGGAGGTGTCGTCCGGTGGGCCGCTGGCCGCGATCGGCATCGCGTCGTTCGGTCCGCTAGAACTGCGCCGATCCCATCCGCGGTATGGGTTCATCACGACCAGCCCGAAACCGGGCTGGTCGTATGTCGACATGGTCGGGCCAGTCCGGCGCGCGCTCGGTGTGCCAGTGGGGTTCGACACCGACGTCAACGCCGCCGCGCTAGGCGAGGGTCGCTGGGGGGCTGCCCGTGGTCTGGGCACGTTCGTGTACCTGACCGTTGGCACCGGCATCGGTGCAGGAGCCGTGGTTGAGGGCCGGATCATCCATGGGCTAGGGCACCCCGAGATGGGCCACCTCAGCGTGCCGCGCCAGCCCGGCGATCACTTCGTTGGGCATTGCCCGTTTCACGGCACCTGCTTGGAGGGGATGGCGAGCGGCGCAGCGATCGCCGCCCGGTGGGGTCATCCTGCCGAGCAGCTCGACGGTGACAAGCTGCGGGCGGCCGTCCGACTTGAAGCCGCCTATCTCGCCGCCGGGTTACGTAACATCGTCTACACGATCGCGCCGCAGCGCATCATGATCGGCGGCAGCGTGACCGGACTGCCAGGGCTGTTCCCGCTGGTGCGCACCACTCTCTGCGAGGTGCTGGCCGGGTACCCCGGTCTAGACGAACACGCTGCCGGCGACTTCATCGTCCCGCCCGCGCTCGGCCCACTGGCCGGCCCGGCTGGGGCCCTCGTCCTCGCGCAGGAGTGCCATTGAAATCTGACCAGACTGAGGAGGCGAATCATGTCAGGTGACAGTAGTGGTGCCATGCGACGAGCCGCGATGTATGGGGTGAACGATCTCAGCTCGATGGCAATCTTCTCGGGAAACTTTATCAACTTCGGGTATTGGCAGCACTTCACGCCCGGACTCATCAGCATCGACGATCGTACCGAGAGTCAGGCCAACCTCTACCGCACCGTCCTGCGCCGCTTGGAGATCGATTCGACCGATGTGGCTCTGGAAGTCGGGTGCGGTATCGCGGTAGGGACGGCACTCGCACTTCAAGAATTCAATCCACGCGCCGTGTACGGGCTCGATCTCTCCCAGGACCAGATCGACCGCGCCACCAGAATCAACGCCGATTTGGCCGCGCACCAGCCCGATCGGTTTGTCCTGCAACAAGGCTCAGCGCTGGAGCTTCCTTATGCCGGCGAGAAGTTCGACAAGTGTTACTCGGTGGAAGCGGCCCAACACTTCGAAGACCTGGCCACCTTCGCGTCCGAAGCCCATCGAGTACTCAGGCCCGCAGGCAGGCTGGCTGTCACGACCTTCTTCACGCCCGACCCGTCCGCCATCGACGAGCTCCGACAATTGATCGAAACTATTGACAGCGGCGTTGATGTTATCTTGGCGATCGGCTCCTTTCGGGACGATCTTCTCGAGGCAGGTTTTGTCGACGTGCGTGTCGAAAACCTCGGTGAACATGTCTGGCGCGGCTTTGACGCCTGGATAGGGCAGACCGAGTTCAGAGACGGCTGGGGCCGCAACTGGCTGGAGGCATACCACCGCGGGCTCATCGACTACTACCTCATAACAGCAGACAAGAAATGACCCGCTCTCCGTGCCGGTCAGCCTCAGCTGCACGTGCGTTCCCTCGCCCCATCCGCCTCATTCACGCAGACACAGATCACATGGATGCTTGTGCACCGTCCGACCCGAAGCCTGGCTGGATCACCAGGCACATTACTCAGCGGCATAGGAAAGCACAGAACATCGCGTCGGTGCCGTGCCGGTGCGGCCACAACTGCACGTGCGGCCCTTCACCCAGCGCAGGCACGCCGGGAAACTGAGGTCTGGCGTCGAGTTGCTCGGCACCCGTGCGTCGCACCACGTCCGCGACCACGCACACCGTCTCGTCCGGGTGTGGCGAGCACGTCACGTAGGCCACCACGCCCCCCGGGCGGAGGAGCCGCAGCGCCGCGACCAGCAGCTCCCGCTGTAGCCGCAGAAGCCCGGCGAGGTCGTCGGGCCGCCGCCGCCAGCGCGCCTCCGGGCGGCGGCGCAGCGCCCCGAGCCCGGTGCACGGCGCATCCACCAGCACCCGGTCGTAGGCCCGTTCCGGCAACCCACTGTCCCGGCCATCGACGACGTGCACCGTCACCGGCAACCCAGCGCACGCCTGGCCGACCAACCGGGCCCGGTGCTCGGCCTTCTCCACGGCCTCCAGACTTGCCCCCCGGGTGGCTCCCAGAGCACCCAGCAGGGCTGCCTTACCTCCAGGACCGGCGCATAGGTCCAGCCAGCGGGTATCGGCGCCCTCCAGCGGCACGCCAGCCAGTGCAAGAGTGACGAGCTGGCTGCCCTCGTCCTGCACCTGGGCCAGGTGATCGCGCACCGGTGCCAGCTCACCCGGGTCACCACCGTCGGCCAGGTGCACTCCGTAAGGCGAGTATGGGGCAACCCGGCCGCCGGTCAACCCGGCCAGCTCGGCGGCGCTGATTTGGCCGGGGCGCGTGGCGAGATGCACCAGCGGCCGGGCGTCATCGGTAGCCAACGCATGCGCCAGCTCGTCCAGATCACCACCCAGGGCGTCGGCGAAGGCCTGCGCGATCCACCGCGGGTGCGAGTGCACCATCGCGAGGTACCCCACCGGGTCGTCGTCGACGGCCGGCACGACCGTCTGCACCCAGCCGCCCTCATCCTGCTCACCGACCCGGCGCAGCACGGCGTTGACGAAGCCGGCGGCGGCACTGCCGCGACTGGCCCGCACCAGATCCACGGTGGTGGCGACTGCGGCGTGCGGCGGCACCCGGGTCCGCAGCAACTGGTAACTGCCCAGCCGCAGGGCGTCCAGCAGCTCACCCTCTACCTCGGAGAGCGGACGGTCCGCACAGGACTGCAGCACCGCATCCAGCAGGCCCTGCGCGCGGCACGTTCCGTAGCACAGCTCGGTGGCCAGCGCGGCGTCCCGACCGTTGATCCCGCGCTGCCGCAACAGACTGGGCAGCACCAGGTTGGCGTACGCGTCACGCTCGCGCACCGCAGCCAGGGCATCCAGCGCGGCCCGCCGAGGTGGATCGTCTGGCGGCGGGCGGCGTGGTCCGGAGCGCCGACGAGGGGGTCCGGGGCGGGACGGTCGGGACGGCTTGCGGGGTACGGTCACAGCATGACCTGGACGACCCTGGCGCTGCCCACCCAGGCCGTCACTCGAACCGCTCCCCCGGCCCCGGCCGGGCACCGCGAGCCCAGTCCGGCGCGGGCATCGCCCGCTTGCCGGGCCCGGTGACCTCGCCCAGCCGCACCGCACCGGTGGCCGTGCCCACAAACACCTCCCGTTTGGTCACCCGCAGCTCTCCGGGGTCCAGGCCATCTACGTTACGGGCATCGACGAGGCGCACCGGCCCGAGACCCACGCGTTGGCCCCGAAACCGGGTCCAGGCACCGGGGACGGGCGTGACCGCGCGCACCTGGCGGTGCACCGCGAAGGCCGGGGCATTGAAGTCCACGTGAGCGTCCCGCGCGGTGAGCTTCGGCGCGTGCGAGACGCCATCGGCGCTTTGCGTTCTCGGACGCACAGTCCCGTCGGCGATCCCGTCCAACGTGGCCACCAGCAGGCCGGCTCCGGCATCAGCCAACCGGGACAACAGCTCCCCCGCGGTGTCCTCGGCACGGATCACCTCGGTGACCGTGCCATACACCGGACCGGTGTCCAGCCCCGCCTCCAACGCAAAGGTGGATGCGCCAGTGATCTCGTCCCCATGCCGGATCGCGGCCTGCACCGGAGCCGCACCACGCCAGGCGGGCAACAGCGAGAAGTGCAAGTTCACCCAACCGTGCCGGGGGACGTCCAGCGCCGCCCGCGGAACTAGCGCGCCGTAGCCGACGATCGGACAGCAATCCGGGGCCAGCGCGGACAGCCGAGCCAAAAAGTCCGGCTCCGACGGGCGGCGCGGGGTGAGTACCTCCAGTCCCGCGTTGCCAGCTAGCGTGCCCACCGGGGAGCGGGTCGGCCGCCGCCCGCGTCCGGCCGGCGCGTCCGGTCGGGTCACCACCGCGACGACCTCGTGCCGGTCGGAGTCCAGCAGTGCCTGCAGTGAGGGCACTGCCACGTCAGGCGTGCCAGCGAAGACGAGCCGCACCGCTCAACGCACCTTGCCGAACAGCGGGTGCGGGCTGAGCTTGACCACCGGCTCGGGGATACCGAACCATCGTGCCTGCCGGATCTCCCGCATTGCCTGCTTGCGTGTCTTGGGGTCGAGCCGGTCGATGAACAGCACGCCGTCGAGGTGATCGGTCTCGTGCTCCATCGCCCTGGCTAGGCGTTCAGTGCCGTGCACCTCGATCGGCTCGCCGTGCTGGTTCAGCCCGCGGGCGACGACCCGCAGGTGCCGCCGGCAATCCCAGGATAACCCCGGGATCGACAGGCAACCCTCCGGTCCGTCCTGCATCTCCTCACCCACCACCTCGACGATGGGGTTGACCAGGTGCCCGGTGACCTCGTCGCAATGGTAGGCGAACACACGCAGTGAGATACCGAGTTGGGGGGCCGCGAGCCCGGCCGCCCCTTTGTGGGCCATTGTCTCTAGCAGGTCGCGGACCAGATTGCGCAACTCCTTGTCGAAGTCAATGACCTCGGTAGCGCGAGTGCGCAGCACCGGATCACCGAAAAGCCGGACGGGTCGCACAGGCACCAGCGCAGTATGCCTCGTGAGTGGCGTTGGCTGCCCTGGCACCCGATACCGCTCACGACAGCTCCAACGGGTCGAGCTCGATCCGCAATGGGTCGGGCAGCTTGCGGGCGCTGCGCCCGGCCTGCACCGCTGCGAGTGCGTTGGCTAGGGCGGATCCCTGGGCGCGTGGGACCCGGACTAGCAGCCGCTCCCGCTCACCCTCGGGCTGCCCCGGGACAGGTACCGGCCCCAGCAACTCGACCCAATGCGGCAGGTCGAGACCCGCCAGAGTGGCTGGCGCCCCGTCCAGCGCGGCCATCCGCGCCGCGGGCGGAAAGCCGAGCTCAGCGCGCGCGGCCAGCTCGGCTCTGGCGTGGCCGGCCGGGTCCCATCGGACAAGGGCCTGCACCGCAGCGAGCGACGACTCTGCGACGACCACCACCCGGCCACCGTCGGTGGCCGGCTCCACCATCGCCGCCGCGGCCATCCACCGCCGCAATGCCTCTTCTGCCGCGCGCAGGTCGGGACGGGCCAGCAACGCGGAGGCATCCAGCAACAACGCCGCCCCGTATCGGGCCAGCGGTTCCGCCCCAGGGGTGGCGACCACCAGCGACCGTCCCGGCGGGATGTCGGGCAGCACTTCCCTCCCGCTGGCGCTGCCCCCACCGGAGGTAAACAGTGGCACCCCGGGGAAGGCCCGGCCAAGCTCCTCTGCGGTGCGACGAGCCCCGATCACCGTCGCGCGCAGCCGGCTGCCACCGCAGGTCGGGCACCGGTAGCTGGTTTCGACGGTGCCGCACCACCGGCAGGTGGCCGGACCGGCGCTGCGCAGTGCCAGCGGGCCCGCGCAGCGCCGGCAGCGGGCCGCGGCCCGGCACTGCCCGCAAGCCAGCGCGGGGACATAGCCGCGGCGTGGCACCTGCACCAGCACCGGCCGATCGCGGCTCAGCGCCGCGCGAGCCGCCTCGAACGCCACTGCGGGTAGCCGCGCTGCACGGGCAGCCGGGTCCCGAACCAGCTGCGTGTCGTCCTCCCCGATCGCGGTGACCCGCGGCGCCGCGGCCCGCACCACGTCCCGGGCAGCGACGATCTCGTGCGTCCATCCGATGTCGATGCAGCGCTGCGTCTCCGCGGTGCGGACGTAGCCGGCCACCAGCAGCGCCCCGCCTTCGAGCACTGCCCGCTGGCCGAGCACCAGCCGGCTATGCGGGTAAGGGGCCCGCGGCTCGGCGTGCAGATCGTCGCCATCGTCCCACAGCACCATTAGACCCAGGTCCGCGACCGGAGCAAAGGCCGCAGCCCGGGTGCCGACCACGATGCGCACCGCGCTCCGCCGCACCGCCAGCCACCGGCGGTACCGCTGCGCGGGTCCGGATTCGGCGGCGAGGGTGACCACTGCGTCGGGCCCGGCCAGCGTAGCCACCGCGGCGTGTACCCGCTCGGTATCCCGGTGGTCGGGCAGCACCAGCAGCGCCCCCCGCCCGGCAGCGGCGACGGTGACCGCGGCCTCCGCGAGCCGAGCGGGCCAGTCCTCCCCCGGCAGCACCTGCCAGCAGGCGTGCGCCGCTCGACCCTGGTACAGCGCGTCCAGAAAGGCCGCCCCGCGGGGATATCGCCCCCAACCCCCCCCCTCGGGCCGTGGTGGGCGGGCCGCAGGAGGAACGCCCGGCTCGGCCTCGGTGCGGGCATGCCGCGGTGGCATCGCCAACCGCAACACGTCACTCATGGTGCCGGCGCACCGGTCGGCTACGGCCCGGGCCAGCACCGCGATCTGCGGGCTGAGCACTGGTTCGGCGGAGACTACCCGGTCGAGCAGGGCCAGCTGACCCGGATGATCGGATCGCTCGACTCGGTCCAGCAGCCACCCGTCCACCAGCCGTCCGGCGAAACGCACCCGCACCCGCACACCAGGCGCCGCTATCGCGTCGAACTCGGCGGGCACCAGGTAGTCGAAGGGGTGATCGAGGTGGGCTAGTGGGGTGTCTACGCACACCCGCGCAACCGGCAGCATGACAGCGGGGCTGCGCTGCCCACGGCGGGACCGGCCGACGCTCACCCAGCGGGTCTACCAGAACGCCCCGTCAGCTCCGCAAGGCCCGAGTGCTTGAGTAGTTCTATCCGCCCAGGGGCCAACCTACTAACAGGGAGAGACGAGTCCGTGGAGCCCGGGAGAGTCGTGCTGGTCGACCTGACCAGGGATAAGGGACGAGCGCTTCATGAGAGATGACAGGATTGGCGACTTTCTGGATCAGCTGGCCGCACGGATACCGGCTCCGGGTGGTGGGGCGTCGGCAGCGTTGTCCGCCGCTCAGGCCGCGGCGCTGCTGTCGATGGTGGCCCGATACAGCATCGGGGAGAAATACGCCCAGCACGCCGAGACCATCCATGCCGTGCTGGCCGAGTCCGAGGCGGCACGGGATCGCGCGGTACGGTTGGCGCAGGACGATGCCGCCGCGTTCGCGGTCGTTTCGGATGCCTACCAGCTGCCGAGGACCACACCGGCGGAGAAAGCGGCGCGTACGGCGGCGATTGCGCGAGCGCTGTATGGGGCGGCACAACCGCCGGTAGCGACCATCACGACGGCGGCCCGCCTGGTCGAGCTTGCCGAGACCTTGTTGCCGATTGGCAACAGGAACGTCATCACCGATGTTGCGGTGGCCGCCGAGTTGGCTCGCGCCGCTGCGTCCTCCGCCCGACTGAACGCGGAGATCAACCTGGCCGGCCTCACGGACGAGGATGCCCGCCTGGCTTTCTTCGATGTGCTGGCCGGGGTGGACAAGCTGGTGGCGCGGGCGGAGAAGGTCACCACCGCCGTACGGGAGGCGATCAACCGATGAGCGCCCGTGTGCTATCCGGTAGGGAACTCGCGGCCACGATCCGCGGCCAGGTGACCGAGCAGGCCGCAGCGCTGAGGGCCGCGGGTACCACGCCCCGATTGGCGGTCGTGACCGCCACCGACGACGGATCCAGCGCCTGGTACGTCAGCTCCATCTCCCGAGCGGCCGACAAGGTTGGCATCACCTGCGAGGTGGTCGACCTCGGCGCCGATTCCGACATCGAAGTCATCCGTACGGAGCTGGGCAAGCTCAGCGCCCAGGAGACGGTCCACGGCATCATCCTGCAAACCCCCCTTCCACCGGGCGCCAAGCTCGAAGACCTCGCGGCCGGGATCGACCCCGTCAAGGATGTCGACGGCGCCAACCCCCTGAGTCTTGGACGCCTGGTCTCCGGGTTGCCGGCGTATGCCCCTGCCACCGCCGAGGCTGTGGTGGCCATCCTCGATCACCACGACATCGACCTGGAAGGCCGGCATGTCGCCGTGGTGGGCCGGTCGAACGTGGTCGGCAAGCCGGCCGCACACTTGCTGCTGAACCGCAATGCCACAGTGACGATCTGCCACTCGCGCACCCGCGACCTCGCGGCGATCACCAGGGCAGCTGATGTCCTGGTCGCCGCCGTCGGCAAGCCGAGGATGATCACCGCTGAGTACGTGCTGCCCGGCGCGATCGCGATCGACGTCGGCACCAATCCCACCGCGGACAGCGGCCTGGTCGGCGACATTGACGCCACAGCGGTTGCCGCCCGTGCTGGGGCGCTGACTCCGGTGCCCGGTGGTGTCGGTCCGGTGACCACCGCCCTGCTGCTGCGGCACACCGTGCAGGCCGCCGCCCAATGAGCCGCCCGCTGCCATGCCGGCGAGGGTGGACCGCGATCTCCCCGGATCGACGCTTCTCGCCGCAGGGACAGTGCAGCGCCCGGACCGCCGTGGCGTCACGGAATCGATTCAACAAATTCTCTGATGATCGACACGGCTTCGTGCACATGGCGGGCATGGGTACGGTGCGAGAGCACGCACAGCCGCAGCGTCAGGCGACCGTCCAGGCGTGTGCCGGAGAGGAACACCCGGTTAGTGGCGTTGATTCGGCGCAGGAAGGCCTCGTTGTCACCATCGCGGGTGTTGCTACCGCGCAGCCGGAACAGCACAGTCGACAGCTCGCAGGGGTAAGGCACCTCCAGCCGGTCATCTGCGGAAAGTTCAGTGTGGGCCCAGTGGGCCAGGTCGAGTTTCTCGTCGAGGGCCGCCCGGAAAGCTTGCACGCCGTGCAGGTGTAACGGCAGCCAGAGCCGCAGGCCGCGGTTACCGCGGGTAAGTTCGGCTCCGAGGTGCGCGAAGTCTGGCAACGCGCCGCCATGCAGGTCGGGCAGATAGTCGGCGTCGTCGGTATGTGCGGCGGCAAGTGCACTGATCTTGCGAACCAGGAGTACTCCGGTGCCGTAGGGCAGAAACAGGCTCTTGTGCGGGTCCAAACTGATCGAGTCCGCCTGCTCGATGCCTGCTAGGCGCTGTCGCCCCCGCTCGGTGAGTTGGAAAAATCCGCCATAGCAGGCATCGACGTGACACCACATCTCGTGCCGCCGGGCCAGCGCGGCGAGCTCGACCAGCGGGTCGATGACCCCAGCGCTGGTCGTGCCTGCAGTGGCTACCAGGAGAAACGGGCGCAAACCAGCAGCTCGGTCGGCGGCGATCATCGCTGCGGCGGCGTCAACGTCGATGCGTAGCTCGGCGGTGGTCGGCAGCGTTCGAACCTGAGCGGCAGCCAACCCAGCGATGCGCGCCGCCTTGCGCACGCAGTGGTTGGTCTGCTCGGAGACGTAGATTGTCCCAGGAGCAGACCCGACGGTCGCCCCACGAGGAATCCCGAGGGGGACACTGTCACCGAGACGGTCCTGCCGCGCTGCTACCAGCATCGAGAGCGTGGCCATCGAGCCACCGGTGGTGAGCAGCCCGCCCGCGCCGGGTGGCAGACCGAACAGCTGGCACAGCCAGCGCAGCACGCCGTCTTCGAGCGCGACCAGACCCGGAGCGATGTCAGAAAGGCCGGTGTAGCGGTTGAGGGTTTGGGCGAGCAGTTCGGCCAGCGCCGAGACGAACAGTCCGCCACCGGGGATGTAACCGAAGAAGCGCGGCCCTGCGGTCTCGACCGCGTGGTCAGCCGCCTGGCGGACCGTATCCAGCAGGGCGGGCAGCCCCGTGGGCTGCTCGGGTGGCGGCTGTCCCAGCACCGTGGCCAGGTCGTCAGGTAGTTCGACGCGGGCCGCCGCTGCGTTATCGAGACCATCGACGAATTCCGCGAGCAACGCGATGACCAGTTCGGACAGGAGGCTCATCGCGCGGCTGGTGGGTTCCAGTTCACTGCGTGACACGTCATCACCGTCACTACGTGACAGATGATCGCCATCACCACGTGACATAATGATCGCCGTCACCCTGTGACATAATGATCACTGTTTCAGCCGAGCAGCGACGGCGTCCCAGACGTACGCGGCGAGCAGGCTCTTGGGACCCTCGGGCAGGTGGGCCTCCATGCCGTCGTCGCCGAGCAGCCAGCCGGTGTTGTGGTCGACCTCGAACGCGCCGCCCTCCCCAACAGCGTTGACCACCAGCAGGTCGCAGCCCTTGCGGGCGAGCTTGGCCCGGCCGTGAGTGAGCACGTCACCCTCGCAGTCACCGGTCTCGGCCGCGAAGCCGACCACAAGCTGACTTTCCGGGCGGCGGCGGACCAACTCGACCAGGATGTCCGGGTTGACAACGAGCGATAGCGATACCGGGTCTGGGCCGAACCCGACCTTCTTGATCTTGCTGAGATACGGGTTAGCCGGCCGGAAGTCGGCCACCGCAGCGGCCATCACGACCGCGTCGGCGTGCGGCGCCGCCGTGAGCACCGCCTCCCGCATCTGACGCGCGGTGCCCACCTGGACCACCTCGACCCCAGCCGGATCAGCCAGGTCAGCGGTGTGCGCTGCCACCAGCGTCACCCGGGCACCGCGCTGCGCCGCAACACGGGCCAGCGCGTAGCCTTGCCGGCCAGAGGACCGGTTGCCCAGGTAGCGTACCGGGTCCAGCGGTTCGCGAGTGCCACCCGCAGAGATCACCACATGTCGGCCGGTGAGGTCGAGCGGCAGGGCGTCCGCGCGGCGCAACAGCAGAGTGGCAAGGTCGACGATCTCGGCCGGCTCCGGCAGCCGACCGACTCCAGAGTCGGCACCGGTCAGGCGTCCGGAAGCGGGGCGGGCGACGACGGTTCCGCGGGAGCACAGCACCGCGACGTTGTGCACCGTGGCGGGGTGTTCCCACATTTCGGTGTGCATGGCGGGGACCAGCAGAACCGGGCAACGGGCGGTGAGCAGGGTGGCGCAGAGCAGATCGTCGGCCCGGCCGTGGGCAGCACGCGCCAGCAGGTCCGCAGTGGCAGGGGCGACCAAGACCAGATCGGCGGCCTGCCCCAGCCGCACGTGGGGCACCTCAGCGACGTCGACGAACAAGTCGCGGTGCACCGGTAGGCCGGACAGCGCCTCCCACGTCGGGGCGCCGACGAACCGGAGGGCAGTCTCGGTGGGAATGACCCGGACCTGGTGCCCCCTCTCAGTGAGACGGCGGAGTACCTCACATACCTTGTAGGCGGCGATGCCGCCCCCGATGCCGAGCACGATCCGCCGGGGTGGGTCCGGCCGGACGGGCCCGGCTTGGCTCACTGGCCCTCGGTGTGCTCGAGTAGTCCGGCGTGGATCTCGCGCAACGCGATCGACA
>JAFAXZ010000204.1 GCA_019240665.1 Pseudonocardiales bacterium
CAGGGCCCACCAGCGCACCGATCCGTTCGATTGCGTACTGCGGGGCCAGCATGCCGTCGCTCGGGCGGTCATAACCCAGCGGGAACGTCTGTTGCCAGTTGCGCAGCTGCCGCCACCAGGCATTGAGATCCGGACTGGTGGTCTGGAACTCGACCCGAACCGCGTCGATCAGCTCGCTGATCACCTCGGCGCAGTCACCGACAATGGGCACGTCCGCACGCCGGTTCTTGGAGATCTCCGCGGGGTCGATGTCAGCATGCACCACTGCGGCGTACGGCGCGAAGGAGGACAACTGCCCGGTGACCCGGTCATCAAACCGGGCGCCCAACGTCACCAGCAGGTCGGAGCGCTGCATCGCCGCGACCGCGGCGACCGTGCCGTGCATGCCGGGCATCCCCACGTGCTGCGGGTGCGAGTCGGGGAAGGCACCGCGAGCCATCAGCGTGGTCACCACTGGGGCCCCGGTGAGCTCGGCCAACTCGCGCAACGCCGGGGTGGCCCGGGCCTTGATCACGCCGCCGCCGACGTAGAGCACCGGGCGGCGAGCGGTAGCGATCAGCCGGGCGGCCTGGAGAATCTGCTTACCGTGCGGCCGGATAGTCGGCCGGTAACCGGGAAGATGCAACTCAGGCGGCCACACGAAGGACATCAGCTCCTGAAGCACGTCCTTGGGGATGTCCACCAGCACGGGACCCGGGCGACCGGTGGCGGCGAGGTGGAAGGCCTCCGCGATCGCCCTCGGGATCTCCGCCGGGTCCTTCACCAGCATGTTGTGCTTGGTCACCGGCATCGTGATGCCGGTGATATCCGCTTCCTGGAAGGCGTCCGTGCCGATCAGCGTTCTCGTCTGCTGGCCGGTGATGGCCACCACCGGCACCGAGTCCATATGTGCGTCGGCCAGCGGCGTGACCAGGTTCGTCGCACCAGGACCTGACGTCGCCATGCACACCCCGACTCGCCCAGTAGCCTGCGCGTACCCGGTCGCGGCGTGCCCAGCGCCTTGCTCATGGCGGACCAGCACGTGGCGGACGATCGTGGAGTCCAGCAGCGGATCGTACGCCGGGAGGATCGTGCCACCAGGAATTCCGAACACCGCCTCGCACCCGAGCGCTTCCAGCGAACGCACCAGGGCCTGCGCACCGGTGAGCCGCACCGGTGCGCCTATGGGCGGAGCCGGTTTGGGCGGTGGCTTCGGGTTCGGCATTTCTCGAGGCTTTTCTCTGGGGGTCACAGTCGTCATGGTCCTGCCTTAGTTCACCGTTTGCCCGGTCGGAGCATCAACAAACGCATAAAAAACCCTCGCTGCCCGGGTAGGACTGGCGCGAGGGTTGGCGCGTCGACGTCTGTGGCTTTTCAGACGACGCGCCTCTGACGTACAAGGACGGCGGGGATCAGCACGTCGCCGACGGTAACGGGCCGGCCCCGGCACCGTCAACCTGGCGGGAGCCTCTCCCGCATTCTGGGAACCGTAGGACGCCCGACCTTCTGACTGGCGCGCAAGGCGGGGCCAGCGGGCAGTTAGGACGATACCGTGGGGGTGGTGGGACAGTAGCCACCACGACGGCTATCAGCCACCACGACGGCTATCGACCGCGGAACCCGCGCGCCTGCCCGCGGAGCTACGCCGCGCGACGGGCCAACGGGCACCTACGGTACGCCTACGGTTGCCTGACACTATGACGTTTGTGACTGAGTCCGTCACTATGACGGGGTGACCGACTCCACCACGGTGACCTTCCGGCTGCCGTTGACCGCCCTGATCGGGGTGTTCGGGCTGATCGTGGGCGTGACTCCGGTGGCCTTTGGCGCACCGGGGCTGCAGGTGCTGTACCTGGTGCCGCTGGCCCTGGCGGTCTGGGTGGTGCAGACCCGGACAGTAGTCGACCCGGAAACCATGGTGGCATATCGAGTATGGGGCTCACGGCAGATCGTCTGGTCTGACCTCGCCGGCCTGCGGATCGATGAGCGGTCCCGCGTCTGGGCCGTGCTGCGCGGCGGGGATGAGGTCATGCTGCCCGTGGTCCGGGCCTGCGACCTTCCGGTGCTGGCGGCGATCAGCGGGGAACGGCTGCCTGACCCGCTCGCCGAAGCAGGCGATGAGGGGGCATCCGAGGGGCATCCGAGGGGCGGCAGTAGCGTCACTTGACCACTCACCAGCGGCACACGGGCCGGCACATAGCCTGGCCGACCGTGCGGCCCCCCGTGCCAGACCCCGCCGATGTCCGCCGTCACGCGATCTCGATACTGCTCGCGGCGGCGCTGCTGTGCGGGTGCTCGGTGACACCGACCTTTCCGGACCGGGGCGCCGGACCGTTCCACGCCAAACTGGAAATCGGGTCACAGACCGAACCGAGGCCTGAGATCCCGGGACCGTCCAGGCCACCCGGCCCCGGCGGGCCCGGCCGTCCACCGCCGGGCCCGCCCCGGGGCTGCACCGATCCCGACCAGCAGGTCGTCGCGACGTGCCTGGAACCGATCTCTGCGCTGGTCGTGCTGCCAGGCTCCGCCTCGGTGGGTCTGGCCGCGGAGCGCACCACAGGGCGGATCCTGCAGGTGCAGCGGCAGCGGCCGAACCAGGAGGTAGCCGCCCTAGCCGTGGACCCCGCAGGTGATGGCGGGCTCACCGGGCTCGCGCTGTCACCCAGCTATGCCGAGGATGAGCTGATCTACGCTTATATCACCACTCCCGTCGACAACCGGGTGGTCCGGATCGCGCCTGGCGACATGCCTAAGCCGGTGTTGGTCGGCATCCCCCGGGGTCCGACCGGCAACGCAGGCGCGCTCGCGGTTGACTCGCACGGGATGCTCCTGGTTGCCACGGGGAACGCCGGCAACCCCGCCGCAGCCGAGGACCCGCATTCACTGGCCGGCAAGGTGTTACGGATCGACACCTTCGGCCATCCCGCGCCGGGCAACCCTGCTGGTTCCAAGGTGCTAGTCAGCGGCTTGGACATGCCGGGGGGGCTGTGCATCGACCGACTAACCAACGAACTGTGGATCACCGACCGGGAGCCCGACCACGACCTGCTACGCCGGGTGCGGCCGGGACGCCCGCTGGGGCCGGCCTCCTGGACCTGGCCCAGCGGCACCGGGGCCGCGGGATGCGTGATCATGATGGGCCGTATCCAGGTTGCATTCACCAGTGGGGCGCCGATGTTCGTGCTCGGGATCGGGCCGGACGGCACGTTCATCGGCCCGCCCCTGGAGATCCCACTGGAGCGCTACGGCCGTATCTCCGCGGCTGCGCTGAGCTCGGACGGGCGGACGATGTGGCTGGGCACAGTCAACAAGACAGGTGGAAAACCGATCTCCAGCGACGAGCGAGTGTTCGTACTACCCGACCCGGTGGGCCCCGGCGGCGGCCAAGACTGAGGTGGGCAACCCGGAAGTAGCGATGCAGGAGCGGCTTGCCGCCAACGAGCAGGGTCACTCACGGGGCGCACCGCGCCAGTACCAGCTCGCGGACCCGTTGAGCGTTGGCCTGGCCACTGGTGGCCTTCATCACTGCGCCCACGATCGCGCCCGCCGCCGCCACCTTGCCGCCGCGGATCTTCTCCGCGACATCAGGGTGGGCAGCGAGAGCCTGTTCGACGGCGGCGGTCAGCTCGGCATCATCGGACACCACGGCCAAGCCACGTGCGGCGACGACCTCGTCGGGCTCACCCTCCCCAGCAAGAATCCCGTCGACGACCTGCCGGGCCAGGTTGTTGGTCAGCCCACCCGCATCGACCAGGGCGATTACCCGCGCCACCTGCTCTGGGGTAATGGGCAGGTCAGCGAGTTCCACACCGCGGGAATTGGCCTGCTGGGACAGGTAAGACACCCACCACGACCGCGCCTGCTCGGCGGGCGCCCCCGCATCGACGGTGGCCGCGATGAGATCCAGTGCGCCAGCGTTGACCAGGTCGCGCAGCTCGAGGTCGGATAGGCTCCACTCGACCCGCACCCGAGCCCGGCGCTGCCAGGGCAGCTCGGGCAGCGTGGCACGCAGCCGCTGCACCCACTCGGCACTGGGGGCGATCGGCACCAGATCAGGCTCCGGGAAATACCGGTAGTCCTCCGAGGTCTCCTTACGCCGCCCGGGCGACGTGGTGCCGGTGGCCTCGTCGAAGTGCCGGGTCTCCTGCACAACCTCGCCACCGGAGGCCAGCACCGCAGCTTGCCTGCCCATCTCGTGGCGCACCGCGCGCTCTACCGACCGCAGCGAGTTGACGTTTTTGGTCTCGGTTCGGGTGCCGAAAGTTGATGAGCCGCGCGGCATCAGCGAGACGTTGGCGTCGCAGCGCAGCGACCCCTGGTCCATCCGCACGTCGGACACGTCCAGCGCCCGCAGCAGGTCGCGCAGCGCGGTGACGTAGGCCCGGGCGAGTGCCGGCGCACGGGCCCCCGCACCGACAATCGGCTTGGTGACGATCTCGATGAGGGGGACGCCGGCGCGGTTATAGTCCAGCAGGGAATGGCTCGCACCGTGAATACGACCGGTTGAACCGCCGACATGCAGCGATTTGCCGGTGTCTTCCTCCATGTGTGCGCGCTCGATGTCGACGGTGCACGTCGAGCCGTCCGCCAGCTGCACTTCCACTGAACCGTGCACGGCGATCGGTTCATCATACTGGGAAATCTGAAAGTTCTTGGGCATGTCCGGATAGAAATAGTTCTTCCGGGCGAACTGACACCATGCGGCGATCGAGCAATTCAACGCCAGCCCGATCCGCATCACCGACTCCACCGCGGCACGATTGAGCACCGGAAGCGATCCCGGCAGCCCCAGGCAGGTCGGGCAGACGTGAGTATTGGGCGGTGCCCCGAACACATTGGCGCAGCCGCAGAACATTTTGGTCGCGGTGGACAGCTCGACGTGCACCTCAAGCCCCAGCACCGGCTCGAAACGCTCCAGCACCTCGTCGTAGTCCATCAGCACAGCGGTCACCGCCCGACCACCTCAGCAATGCTCGGAGGAGGCAAGCGGTCCTCGGTCAGATCAGGCACCCGGTGCGCCAGCGGGCCGTCGGCAGCGTTACGAGCCACCTCGTAGGCCGCTGCCACCCGGTAGGCCCGGTCATCAGCCAGCGCGGGCGCCATCACCTGCAGACCCACCGGCAAGCCATCGTCATCGGACAGCCCAGCCGGCACGGACAGAGCAGCGTTGCCCGCCAGGTTCACCGGGATCGTGCACAGGTCCGACAGATACATCGCCAACGGGTCGCCCACCCGTTCGCCGAGGCGGAACGCGGTGGTCGGGGCGGTCGGCGAGACCAGCACGTCCACCCGCTCGAAGGCTGCGGCGAAGTCCCGGATGATGAGAGTACGGACTCTCTGCGCCTGACCGTAGTAGGCGTCGTAGTACCCGGCGGACAAAGCATAGGTGCCGAGCATGATGCGGCGCTTGACCTCGGGCCCGAAACCGGCCTCACGGGTCAGCGACATGACCTCCTCAGCGCTGCGGCTGCTGTCGTCGCCGACGCGCAGCCCGTAGCGCATGCCGTCGAAGCGGGCCAGGTTCGAGGAGCACTCGCTGGGCGAGATCAGGTAATAAGCGGGCAGCGCATGATCGAAGGACCGGCAGGACACCTCGATGACGTGGGCGCCCAACTCGCGCAGCCGGCTCACCGCGACGTCGAAAGCGCGCAGCACCCCAGGCTGGTAGCCCTCCCCACGGAACTGGCTGACCACCCCGACCCGGACCCCTGCCAAGTCACCGGCGGCACCCGCGCGGGCCGCCTGCGCCACTGGCGGCACCGGTGCGTCGATCGAGGTGGAGTCCAGCGCGTCATACCCGCCGATCACCTCGTGCAGCAGCGCGGCGTCGAGCACCGTGCGGGCCACCGGACCACCCTGATCCAGGCTGGAGGAGAAGGCTACCAGGCCATACCGTGAGACGCCGCCGTAGGTGGGCTTGACCCCGACGGTGCCGGTTACCGCGCTGGGCTGGCGGATCGAGCCGCCAGTGTCGGTACCGATCGCCAGCGGCACCTGGAAGGCAGCCACCGCCGCTGCCGACCCGCCACCGGATCCGCCCGGCACGCGGTCGAGGTCCCATGGGTTGCGGGTGGGCCCATAGGCGGAGTTCTCCGTCGAAGAACCCATGGCGAACTCGTCCATGTTGGTCTTGCCCAGAATCACCACGCCGGCTTCGCGCAGCCTGCGGGTGACCGTGGCGTCATATGGCGGCCGCCAGCCTTGCAGTATCCGCGAGCCGCACGTGGTCGGCATGTCGACGGTGGCGAACACGTCCTTGAGCGCCAGCGGCACGCCCGCCAGCGGCGAGGCCGGCGGGTCCCCGCACCGCAGCCTGTTGTCCACTGCGGCCGCGGCGGCGAGCGCGGCGTCGGCGTCCACGTAGAGGAAGGCGTGCACTGCACGGTCCACGGCGGCGATCCGGTCCAGATGCGCCTGGGTCACCTCAACCGCTGTGGTGTCCCGCGCGTGGATCCGGCCGGCCAGGTCCGCGGCGGACAATCGGGTCAGCTCGGTCGTCACGACTCGTCCAGGATGCGCGGCACCCGGAACCGGCCGTCCTCAGTCGCATAGGCGCCCGAAAGCGCCTGCTGTTGGGTCAACCCCGGGTGCGGCGCGTCCGCACGGAATACATTGGTCAGCCCGACGGCGTGCGAGGTGGGTGGGATGTCCACAGCCGCCACCTCGCTGACCCGGGCGACCGAGGTCAAGATCATCTCAAGCTGGCTGGCGAACAGGTCCAACTCCTCCTCGGTGACGGCCAGCCGGGCGAGCCGGGCGAGATGCGCGACCTCGTCACGGGAGATGGTGGGCACCGGAGACTCCTGAAGCGCTGCTGGATTGCCTGACCCGGCGAGTCTAGCCTCGGGCCCTTCATGGGGGCTTGTGACGGGGCGGGTGACCCGCCTGCGGACTGGGGGCGCAACTTCCGGCTCACTCTGCCACAATCGGCGCCCGGCGAGCGCACGGGCGCTCAGAGTTCCCTGACTTGATGGTGCTTGGTGGAGAGAACCGAATGGAGAGGCCCGCATGAACAGGCATGGCGGATGTCCTTTCTGATCCGGGTTCAGCTCCCGGACCGCCCTGGGGCGCTCGGTGCGGTGGCCACCGCGCTGGGCAAGGTAGGAGTCGACATCCTCAGCCTGGACGTCGTCGAGCGGAGATCCGGCATCGCCATCGACGACCTTGTCGTGGAACTCCCCTCCGGCCGGCTGCCCGATGTGTTGATCACGGCGGCGGAGTCGGTCGAGGGCGTCGAGGTCGACGCCGTCCGCCCCTGGGCAGGTGTCCTGGATACCCACCACGAGCTGGAGTTGGTCGAGGAGATCGCTGCCGACCCCGCCCACGGCCTGCAGACCTTCACCGACGGGGTGCCTAAGATCATCCGAGCAGGTTGGGCCCTTGTGCTCAGCGTCTCAGGGGGACAACCACATTGGGTCACCGCCTCGTTCGCCGCGCCGGAGACCATCGCCGGAGACCTGCCATGGTGGCCGCTGCGCCGCGCAACGATCCTGGACGGTGAGGACCCCTGGGTGCCGCCGCCCTGGCGGGAGCTGGGCACCGAGCTGGCAGCGACCCCGCTGGGCAGTGCGGAGCGGGCCCTGCTAGTGGGTCGCCCGGGCGGGCCGATGTTCCGCGCTGCCGAGGTTGCCCGCCTGGAACACCTGGCTGGGATCGTCGCGGTGATACTGCGCAGCTGAACACCTACCGTGGTCCTGACGCCGCCGTGGTCGCGCCGAAGGCCAGTAGCCGGACTCCAGGCAGCGGGTACCAGTCGCGCTCGGGCATCCGGATGAACCCCAATCGGGCATAGAGCCGGTGCGCGACGTGCATCTTCTCAGCGCTGTACATCACGACCCCGGAAGCGCCGATCTCGGTCGCCCCCGCCAACACGGTTCTCACCAGCACCTCGCCGACCCCGCGGCGGCGGGCACCGGGTGCTACCGCAAGCATCCGGAACTCCACCTCACCGGGGCGGCACAACTCCCCCAGCGGACTGCCCGGCGTGCACACCGTGATCGTCCCCAACAACATGCCGTCGGGGTTCACCGCCACCAGCAGTTCCGCGTCGCTGGCCCGCCGTGACGCATCGGCCAGCTCCGCCGCGTAGGAACCCGCAGGGTTCACCACGCCATCAGCGAGGTACGCCTCAAGAGTGAGGCGACCAACCTCCTCGAGCTCGTCGGGACGGGCAGGACGCACAGTCACGCAATCGCTCATTCTCGCGGTGATACCACGGTCTGGGACCGCGGGCATGCCGCCTCGTGGACCGCCGGGGTTTCACCGGGACGGCGGCGGGGCTGCGGCCCGGCTGGGCCGATGCGCCACTGCTGGACGTACTGATTCTGCCGTTGCCTTAGCGCACGGTCCATTCGTTGGCGTTCCAGGTGACGCCATCCGAAGCGTGGCGGTAGACGCTGTCGATGTTGCTGGTATAGGCCCACATGAGGGGGATCTGGAATAGCGGAAGTGACACCAGATCATCGGCGAGTAGCCGATCAGCTTTCACCAGGGCATCCATCTGGGTGGACTCGGAGTACTCCGTCTCCGCGACCCCCAGCGCAGCATCGACATCAGGGTTACTATAGTGCTGGTAGTTGAGCGCACCTTTGGTCGCATAGCGGTCGGCCAGGGACCACACTCGGGAAGTACGCGAGCTCGTCGTCAGAGCGACGTCGAACCGGCCACGAGCCACAGCATTGCCCAGACCGCCCGGAGTGGCACCGTCAGCGATTTCCATTCCAGCCTGCCGGCATTGCGTTCTGATCAGCTCCACCTCCCGGGAGTGGGCCGGCGAAGCATCGTGACTGATGGCGAAGGACAATCGCTGGCCGGCCCGGGAGTAGACTCCGTCGGGACCCAGGACCCAGCCAGCCCGCTCCAGCGTCACCTGTGCCTTCCGTGCGTCGGCGACCATTCTGTCGGAGTAGAGATCAACGTAGGACGCATCGCCCGGGAGAAACGCGAGACTTCCCAGCGGCTGAGCGTCCGGGAGTACGCCGCGGACCAGTGCGTCGACCAGTTCGTTGCGATCGACGCACTGGGCAAAGGCAGTCCGGACAACCGGATCCCGGAACAGTGGACTGGTGAGGTTGAGGTCCAGGTGCTCGACGGTGGGGCCGCCCCGTGCCTCGAATATCACACCGCGGCCCGACAGGGCCCGCAGCTGATCGGCCAGCAGCGGATCAGCCGGCGGTTGCACGACATTGAACTGCCGGTTCGCCAGACCCTGCACCGCAGCGGCGCCGTTCGCGACGGGCGTGAGTACGATCATCGCCGGACCGCCGGGGTTACCCGCCCAGGCCTTGTTTCGGATCAGCACGGTCTGTTTGCTCGACGTCGCGCTGTCGAACTGATACGGGCCCGATGCCGGCATCGTCTTGGCGTTGAAACCGATCCAGGCACTGTTCCAGAAGTCACCGGCCTTCTTCAGGTCGGCTGGCGCGGACGTCGGGGTCAACGCAGTGATGTCAGCGATTCCGGTCTCCCGCTCTAGGATATGCGCGGGAAGAATGGAGTGATGAATATAGTTCTGACGCCAGTCCGCGTAGGGCGACCGGTAGCTCTCGACGAATGTATTCTTGTCGCGACACTCGGCGGTAACGCGATCCAATCCTCGCGTGGTCGCTGGCGTGAAGTATGGCGTTGTGCCGCTGCCTGCGAGCCAGGCCAGGTAGAAGTCGTGGCAATTCCATGGCTGCCCATCCGACCATCTGACGTTCGGCTTGATCTTGTACGTGACGATCTGAGGGTCCTTCGAGGTCAGTTGAGCTGACACCAGCACGTCGGAGTTGAGCAGGAATCTACCGTTTCCGTCGACGATGAACGGGTCTACGAGCACCTGGTTGAGTACCAAGGCGTTGTCCGGGTTGTTGTTCGTCTGCGCCGTCTTGTTGTTGTATGCGGAGAACGGTGCATCGTGCGCGACGAGGACCGCAGGCCCGGGCGACACCTTGGGGGCGCGATATGATCCGTTCCCCCTGTCACCACGCGCCAGGGTGTTCGCCGGCCCGCCGCCGTTGGGATGGCCAGTTCCGCTGGCCACCACACAACCGGTGACCACGAGGACAAGGCAAACGGTCTCCACTAGAAAGCCCATCAAGAGCCGAATGCGCCTCGACTTTCCCATCAGGGGAGACCTCCTGGTATCACCGGCGAAGCTGCCAGCGGGCAGCTCCGTCGAGCGGACCTTCCAACGGCGTACCCGGGACTGCGTCGAGCAGCTGACTGGTGGTGACGAGCAGCGAAGCTGGCTGGTAGAGCGGGATCGTCACGGCCCGCTCCCACAGCGCCGCCTCGACGGCAGGGGGGACCGGGCCCGCCGGATCGTCCTGAGTGAGCGCCTGCTCGATCATCGGCTGCAGGGCCAGATCACAGAGTTTCGCCGGGTTGGGCGGCGCCGGGGCCAGCTTGGCCGGCACCACCAGCGGGCAGCCGGACCAGGACTCCAACTGGGTGGCGGGGTGGCCGGCTGCAGGCTGCGGCAGCACGACAATGTCGACACCTGGCTCAACCTCCCCCTGATCGGCTAACGCTGGATTGATCACCGCCGGAGTGGTCACCTCGGCACTCCCGCCACGAGATGAGATCGCGTCGGCGCTCGGGCCGAGCATGGTGCCGTAGAGCTCGTCAGGGTCGACTTCACGCAGCTCGGCATCGATCCCGGCGGTCCGCAGCTGATCGGCCACCCGGAAAGCGAGCGTCCCGTATGGCTCGCGGTTCGCCGCCACCGCGACCACCAGTCGCAGCGGTTGACCCGCACGTTCCCAACCCGCTGGACCACGGGTGTACCCGGCGCCGGTGAGCAACCGACGCGCCGTGTCCGGATCCGGCGCCACCGGGATACCGGTAGCCGGCGCGGTGGCGTGGTAACCCGGCGCAGAGGGGGCGACCACCTCGGAGTCGGCTCGCAGCGCCGCGGAGGGCCCGCTGGCGACTCCGGTGGCGATCAGCGAGGGGCGATCCAGCACCGCGGCCACCGCGGTACGCACCCGCTGATCGCTCAACACGTGGCTGGCCGGGCGCAACAGCACGGAGACGAGCACCGGCTGCGGCACGACCGTTGGGGTCACTCCCAGGTTGGCTGCACGCAACAGCAATTCGGTGATGGCGTTGGGACGGCTGAACAGGGCACCCTGGGCACCACCGGTGCGCAGCGCCTCGACCAGAGCCGCTTCGCTGCCCTGGCGGAAGCGGATCCGGTCCACCTGAGCCGGGGTGTCCCAGTACCGGTCGTTACGTTCCAACACCATCTCGCCGCGGGACCGATCAACCGAGGTCATCGCGAACGGACCGCCGGACACCGGAAGGCCGGCGTCAAGTGCCTTGCTCCACCCGCCCGGCGCATCCTTGAGCAGATGCGCTGGTAGCAGCTGGCGGAACAGGGTCCGCCAGCCGGCGTAGGGCCGGTGAAAGACCACCTCGACGGTCTTGCCGCCGTCCCCGGAGATCACCTGGTCGATCAGCTGGTAGCCGGCCGAGTCCACCACGCCGGGCTGGGTACGCATCTGCTCAGCGAGATAACCGAAGTCCTCGGCGGCGATGGGGGTCATATCCGACCACTGCGCATCGCGCCGGATCTGGTAGGTGACGGTGAACGGTTCGGTATTCGTGACCTCGGCGGAGGTCAGCAGCGTGTGATCGAGCACCCACTGCCCGGTCGGGGTCTGATGGAACGCCGAGGGCAGCAGCAGGCCAGCGACCGCCTCCGAGACTGGCGTCAGGTCGGCCAGGGTGTGCGGGTTGAAACCACCGATCAGCTGGTCCGTCCCGAACACCACCTCCTGCGGGGGGGGCAAGGCCACTGAGGAACTTGCGGCGGGGTGACGGGGTGCGAGCAGCGGGGGCGGCTGGGGGGTGCACGCAACGAGCGCGGCCCCGGCGATCAGCGCCGTCACCGCCCTGCACGCACCGCCGGGCGTTCTCACGAGGCGACATGCTGCCGCAAAGCGATCTCCCGGGATGTGCCCGGGGTCTGGATGCTGCCGGCTAGGCCCGCGCCACCCGATCCCGGGCCCGCTGCCGGCCGCGCTGGGTGGCGTCCAGGATGACCTTCCGTACCCGCACCACGTCCGGAGCCACCTCGACACACTCGTCAGCGGCGCAGAACTCCAGCGCCTCCTCCAACCCAAGCCTCCGCGGCCGAGCCAGCCGCTCGAGTTCCTCACCGGCGGAGGAGCGCATGTTGGTGAGCTTGCGCTCCCGGCACACGTTGAGGTCCAGGTCCTCGGTGCGAGGGTTCTCGCCGACCACCATGCCGGCGTAGACGGCCGCGCCGGGCTCCACAAAAAAGGTGCCCCGGTCAGCCAGCTGGGCCAACGCGTATCCGGTGACCACCCCGGACCGGTCGGCGACCAGCGACCCGGAGCGACGGGTGCGCAGCTCTCCAGCCCACGGGCGGTAGCCGTCGAAGACGTGGTGGACGACACCGGTGCCTCGGGTGATGGTGAGGAACTCGGTACGAAAGCCGATCAACCCACGGGAGGGCACCGTGAATTCCAGCCGCACCCAGCCGTCCCCGGACACCGCACCCAGCTGTTCCACCCGGCCCTTGCGAGTGGCCAGTAGCTGGGTCACAGCACCAACATGCTCCTCGGGCACGTCCACGGTGAGATGCTCAAACGGTTCGTGCCGGGCGCCGTCCACTGTGCGGGTGACGACCTGGGGTTTACCCACAGTGAGCTCGAAACCCTCTCGTCGCATGGTCTCCACCAAGACAGCCAGAGCTAACTCACCACGACCCTGCACTTCCCAGGTGTCCGGCGATTCAGTCGGCGACACCCGGATGCTGACATTGCCGACGAGCTCGGCGTCCAGCCGGTTGCGAACCAGACGGGCGGTGAGCTTGCGTCCCCCGCCGCGGCCCGCCAGCGGGCTGGTGTTGATTCCGACCGTCATCGCGATCACCGGCTCGTCCACGGTGATCCGGGGCAGCGGGCGCGGATCATCGACGTCGGCGAGGGTGTCGCCGATGGTGATCTCCGCGATTCCCGCGATGGCGATCAGGTCACCAGCCCTCGCGCTGGCAGCCGGGACCCGGTCAAGCCCTTCAGTGCGGAGCAGTTCGGTGATCCGGACCGGCCGGACCGACCCGTCTTGGCGACACCACGCCACGGTCTGGCCCTTGTGCAGCCGCCCGGCACGGACCCGGCACAGTGCGATCCGGCCCAGGAAAGTAGACGCGTCGAGGTTAGTGACGTGCGCCTGCAACGGCGCCTGCGCATCACCCGCGGGCGGCGGCACATGCGTGAGGATGACATCGAACAGCGGCGTGAGGTCCGCGGCGTCCGGCAACTCACCGTCGCGCGGACGGGTCAGGCTGGCGCGGCCGGCCCGGGCGCTGGCGTAGAGCACCGGCATGTCCAGCACCGCCTCGGCGGTACCGGCTTCGAGGCCTTCCAGGTCCGCAGCGAGATCCAGCAGCAGGTCGTGAACCTCGTCGACCACCGCCTCGATCCGAGCGTCCGGCCGGTCCACCTTGTTCACCACGAGCACTACCGGCAGGTGCGCGGCTAGCGCCTTGCGGAGCACGAAGCGGGTCTGCGGCAACGGGCCCTCGCTGGCGTCGACGAGCAGCAGCACACCATCCACCATGGACAATCCGCGCTCCACCTCGCCGCCGAAATCGGCGTGCCCGGGGGTATCCACCACGTTGATGGTGACGGCGCCATCCGGTGTGGACCGGGTGACCGCGGTGTTCTTGGCCAGGATCGTGATGCCCTTCTCCCGCTCCAGATCACCGGAGTCCAGTACGCGGTCTACCTCGGTTCGCCCAGCGACGGCGCCGGACTGGCGCAGCATGGCGTCAACAAGCGTGGTCTTGCCATGGTCAACATGCGCAACGATGGCGACATTGCGCAGGTCGGTGCGCACGCGGGCAGAGGTGGCGGCGAGCACGCGGGAACTCCTCGAGGGTGCGGGGGACCTCAACGTTACTCGGGCGCACCGGTGCGGCCCGCCGCACCACTTCTCTGGGCCCTCAACAGCGCTTCGAGGTCGGGCAGAACGGCGCGATCGGCATCCAGCCAATCCAGCTCAGCCAGCTCGGTGACGTCGACCCACCGCAGTGCGGCATGCTCAACCGGGACTGGTGTCGCCGTCGGCTGGGCCAGCCGCGCGACGTGCACCCGCAGTACGTATCCGCCGGGTAGCGGCACGTCCGGCCCGAGCTGTTTCTCCGGCACGACCTCAACGGCGAGCTCCTCGCGGCATTCCCGGACCAGCGCGTCTCGGGCGCTCTCGTCCGGCTCGACCCGCCCGCCCGGCAGCTCCCAACGACCCGCGGCTTCCGGTGGGTACGCCCGCTGCTGGGCGAGCACCCGGCTATCGCGCACCACGGCCGCCGCGACCACCGTCGGCGCGGCTTTCAGTCGCTCGGGGCGGGCCCGGGCCTGGCCAACCGGCCAGTGCACCTCGAAGCGGGCACCTCCGCTCGGGGCTTGCCCGACCCGGGTGGTGCCGCCGTAGCGGCGCACCGTCTCGGCGACCAGCGCCAGCCCGAGCCCGGTCCCGCCGGTGCCGCGGTCCCGGTCGTCCTGCACCCGGTGGAAACGGTCGAACACCAGCCCCCGGTGCTCGGTGGGCACCCCGTCGCCATCGTCGTCAACCAGCAAGCGCACCTCGTCAGTACCCGCCAAGACCATCACCCGCGCGATGCTCCGGGCATGCCGCACGGCGTTGGCGAGCAGGTTGTCCAGCACCCGGGCAACGTCGCTGGGCGTGGCGTGCAGCACCACAGGCACGGCCGCGGTCACCCGGACCGTGACCTCCCCGTGCCCGGCGCGGCGGCCCGCCGCGACCTCCCCTTGAGCGACGCGGCGAGCCGCGTCGCGGGCCATCTCGGCGAGGTCGACCGGTTGCGCGGGCAGCCGCTCCCCGGCATCGGATCTCGCCAACGCGAGCAGGTCGTCAAGTAGCGCAGACAACCGCTGCGCCTCAGCGGCGATGTCCTCCAGCGTCGCCTCGGTGAGGTCCGGGTCCGGGTGGGTCACCGCCACCTCGGCTTGGGCACGGATCGCCGCGACCGGCGAGCGCAGCTCGTGTGCGGCATCCCCGGTGAACCGGCGCAGCCGCTCGGTCGCCGCGTCCCGACGGCCCAGCAGGTCGTTGAGCGCCTCAGCCAGTGCCCGCAGCTCATCCCGCGCCACCGGCAGCGGCAGCCTTTCCCCCGCTGGAAGCTCCGTCGCCGCCTGCCGCAGCCGGGTCACCGGGCGCAACGCAAACCGAGCAGCCACCCAACCAGCCGCCCCCATCGCCAGCGGGGGAAAG
>JAFAXZ010000262.1 GCA_019240665.1 Pseudonocardiales bacterium
GCCGACGGATTTACAGTCCGCTCCCATTGGCCGCTCGGGCAACCCGCCTGGGGGCCGGATGCACCGGCCGCTCGTCACGATACACAGCCCGTGACGTCAGAGCGGATCGGGGCCTGGCGGGTAAGGTTCAGCACCGGTTCCCAGGAAGGAGGCCGCGGTGGCGGATCCATCGTTCGATGTGGTCAGCAAGGTCGATCGGCAAGAAGTGGACAATGCGCTCAATCAGGCGGCCAAGGAGCTGTCGACTCGGTTCGACTTCCGAGGTACCGGGGCGAAGGTGACCCGGGCCGGTGACGAGGCGATGACGATCGAGGCTGAGACTGAGGAGCGCTGCCGCGCCGCTATTGACGTGGTCAAGGATAAGCTGATCAAGCGGGGCATCTCGCTGAAATCCTTCGAAGTGGACGAGCCGGCCGTCTCGGGCAAGGTCTACCGGAGCGCCGGGCGCATCCTGCAGGGCATCAGCCAGGACAAGGCCAAGGAGATCGCCAAGACGGTCCGGGACGAGAAGCTCAAGGGTGTGCAGGCCCAGATCCAGGGCGACCAACTGCGCGTCTCGGGCAAGAAGAAGGACGATCTGCAAGCCGTCATCGCTCTGTTGAAGGGCCACGACTTCGGCGTCGCTTTGCAGTTCACCAACTATCGGTGAAGGGAATCGTTCTCGCCGGCGGCAGTGGCACTCGGCTGCATCCGATCACCCAGGCCATCTCCAAGCAGCTGCTTCCGGTGTACGACAAGCCGATGGTGTACTACCCGCTCTCAGTGCTCATGCTGGCCGGGATCCGACAGATCCTGATCATCTCCACTCCCTCGGACCTGCCGCTGTTCCGCCGCCTGCTCGGTGACGGCAGCACGTTGGGGCTGCGGCTGAGCTACGCCGAGCAGGCCCAGCCCAATGGCCTGGCCGAAGCCTTCGTGATCGGCGCGGACTTCATCGCCGACGACCCGGTCGCGCTTGTGCTGGGCGACAACATCTTCTACGGTCCCGGCTTCTCCAGCAAGCTCCAGCAGTGTGTGGCCAGCTTGGACGGTTGCGTGTTGTTCGGGTATCCGGTCAAAGACCCGCAACGCTACGGGGTCGGCGAGGTCGACGCCGCCGGAAAGTTGATTTCCATCGAGGAGAAACCGGCAGCTCCCCGCTCGAATAAGGCCATCACCGGCCTGTACTTCTACGACAATGACGTGGTGAAGATCGCTCGCTCGCTCACCCCGTCCGCGCGCGGCGAGCTGGAGATCACCGATGTGAATGTGCACTATCTGCGGCAGGGCCGGGCGACGCTGATCGATCTGGGCCGGGGCTTCGCCTGGCTGGACACCGGAACTCACGAGTCGCTGCTGGAGGCCGGCCAGTTCGTCCAGGTACTTGAACACCGGCAGGGGGTACGGATCGCCTGTCTGGAGGAGATCGCGCTGCGGATGGGCTTCATCAACGCCGACGCCTGCTACGCGCTGGGCCAGTCACTGGCAAAATCCGGTTACGGTCAGTACATCATGGATATCGCCCGCTCCGCGCTGACCTAACGCCAACGCGTCAGGGACAGCGTGTCAGGGACAACGGCGCCAAGGACAGCGCATCAGGGCAGCTGGCGTCGAGCCATCTCCTCCAAGCGGCGCACCCGATCTGCGATGGGCGGGTGGGTGGAGAACAACCGCGCAGCACCGTCGCCCGGCCGGAACGGGTTGGCGATCATGAGGTGGGACTGCGAGGCCACCGCGGGCTCGGGGCGAAGCGGTGCCATCTGGGTGCCGTATTCCAACTTGCGCAGCGCGCTGGCCAGCGCCAACGGGTCACCGGTGAGCGCCGCGCCGGAGGCGTCGGCCTGATACTCCCGCGACCGGCTCACCGCCATCTGCACGATGCCAGCCGCAATCGGGCCGAGCAATGCGATCAGCAGCATCGCGAGCGGGTTCGGGCGATCCTCGTCGCCACCGCCGAAGAGCCCCGCGAACATCGCCAGGTTCGACAGTGCGGTCACCATGCCGGCCAGTGCCCCGGCGACGGAAGAGATGAGGATGTCCCTGTTGTAGACATGCGACAGCTCGTGGCCGAGCACTCCGCGCAGTTCGCGCTCATCCAACAGTTCGAGGATCCCGACGGTGCAGCACACCGCGGCGTGGCGCGGGCTGCGGCCGGTGGCGAAGGCGTTGGGTGCCTGGGTGGGGCTGACGTACAGCCGCGGCATCGGCGCCCGCGCGCCGGTCGCCAGTTCCCGCACAATTCGATACATCATGGGCTGCTCGGGCTCGGATACCGGCTGAGCGTGCATCGCGCGCAACGCGAGCTTGTCGGAGTTGAAGTAGGCATAGGCGTTCATCCCGACCACGAGCACCACCGCGATGAGCACCCCACCGCGGCCGAAGAACGACCCGATCAGCACCACCAGCGCCGACAGCCCGCCGAGCAGCAGTGCGGTCTTCAGCCCGTTGACGTGGTTGTGCACAGTTCGTCAGCCTCCCGGTGTGTTCGGTTTCCGATTAGTGCAACGCGGCCGCCAGGTGCGAGGTTCCGCGGCTCGCCTTGCGACGACCTACCGTGCAGGACTTGCGGACACACCGCGCACGCCGGGAGGGGTCAGGCGCGTAGCTCCAAGGTGCAGCACTTGGGGCCGCCACCGGCCCGGCGAAGTTCGGAGACGTTGACGAATACAGGCTCGAAGCCGCGGACCGCCAGTGCGCGGCCCAGATCCACCGCCTCCGACGGCAGCACCACCGAGCGGCCGTCGGAGACGCCGTTGAGCCCCAGGCACGCCGCGTCCGCCGGGCCGGCAATCACCGCGTTGGGGAACAACCGGGCCAGCACCCGCCGCGAGCCCGGCGAGAACGCCGCCGGATAGTAAGCGATGAGCGGGGCGCAGGGCGAATCGTCAAGCACCAGCAAGCAGGTGTCGAGGTGGTAGTAATAGGGGTCAACCAGCCGTAGCGAGATCACCGGCACCTCGAGTAGTTCTTGCGCCTCGGAGTGCGCCGCCGGCTCGGTGCGAAACCCGGTACCGGCCAATAGCAGCCGGCCAGTCCAGATCAGATCTCCCGCACCCTCATTGACCGCGCTGGACATCACCATGTCGGGCGCGCCGTGCGCAACGAACCAGCGCCGGTAGTGCGCTGCCTCCGCGGCCCGCTCGACGTTGCGGAACCGGGCACCCAGAACGACACCATCGATCATGGTGGCGGCGTTGGCCGCGAACACCATGTCCGGCAGGCCCGGCTCGGGATCGATCACCTCCACGGTGTGCCCGAGCGCACGGTAGGTGCCGGCCAGCGCTGTCCACTGCGCCACCGCCCGGGCGGTGTCCACCGGCTCGCTGGGGTCCATCCAGGGGTTAATCGTGTAACTCACCGTGAAGTACCGCGGCGGGCACATCAGGTACCGGCGCGCAGTGCCGACCCGCAGTGGCTTCGCTGACCGCAGAGCAGAAGACATGATTCGATGGTATGAAGGAGAAGAATCAGCTTTCAATATAGTTTATTGATATTTTAGCGGCAAAATGTTATGTATGGATTCGATCGACAGGCAGATCGTGGCGCAGCTGGTTGCCAACGCCCGATCCAGCTACGCGGAGATCGGCGGGATCGTCGGGCTCTCCGCTCCCGCCGTCAAGCGCAGAGTCGACAAACTGCTCGACGCCGGCGTGCTGCGTGGCTTCACCGCGGTGGTCGACCCGGGGGCACTGGGTTGGGGTACCGAGGCCTTCGTCGAGGTGCACTGCCGGGGCAACGTGGCGCCCTCCCGGATCCGGGCCGGCCTGCTGCTGCCCGAGGTGGTGGCGGCCTACACGGTGTCCGGTGCCGCGGACGCGATCGTGCACCTGCGCGCCGGCGGCATCGCGCACCTGGAGTCCGCGCTGGAACGGCTGCGGGCAGTGGACTTCGTGGAGCGGACGGTCTCCACCGTGGTGCTCTCCACTCTGCTGGAGCGGCCACTGCATGGAGTGCAGGCGCCCTGATCCAAACTCATCAGCATGGATGTGTTAATAGAGCGCCGCGGCAGCGTCGCCGTGCTGACGGTGTCCGATCCGGCCCGCCGCAACGCGCTGAACCTTGAGCTGTCCGACCGGCTGGCCCGGGCCGTCGCGGCGTGCGACGGCGACCAGTCGGTGCGCGCCGTCGTGATCACCGGCGCTCCGCCCGCATTCTGCGCCGGGGCCGATCTCGGCGTGCTCACCGCTGCGGGTGAGTCAGGCTCGGCTGCCGACCTGCACCGCATCTACGCTGGCTTCCTCGCTGTCGCGAATGCCGCGCTGCCCACCATCGCCGCCGTCAACGGACCCGCAGTGGGAGCCGGGCTCAACCTGGCGCTAGCCTGTGACCTGCGCCTGGTCGGTCCGGGCGCGTTGTTTGACGCGCGTTTCCTGCAGCTGGGCATCCATCCCGGTGGCGGCATGACGTGGCTGGCGCAGCACGCCGCCAGCCCCCAGACCGCCGCAGCGATGACCCTGTTCGGCGTGCCGCTGGACGCCCAGGAGGCGGTACGCACCGGGCTGGCCTACCGCCTGGTCGAGGCGGACGATGATCCGCGCTCCCCGGCCGCGCACGAGGCGGTGGTGACCGCCGCCGTGGATCTCGCACAGCGGGCCGCAGCGGCTCCCCGCGACCTGGTGATCGCCACCAAGGCCGCCCTGCGCGCCACCGCCGTGATGCCCCAGCACGCCGACGCCGTGCGCTACGAGACCGCCCCCCAACTGGCCTCCCTCCGTTCCGACGCGTTCACCCGCTCGCGGCACTGATTTGCCGGGCGGCTTCTGGGCGGTCCGAGATGGAGCCTCACTGGCACTGCAACGGCGCTGCCACGTTCCGGTAGTCCCACTGCGGTGTAGCCGCAGCTTTCGGCGATCACAGTGGGCACCAGCAGGCGACACAACCGGACAGCTCCTGTTATTGAGTTCGGGAAGTAGGGAGCGGCCAGAGTCGGGGAAGGGTGTCAGCCGGTGCGGGCGGCGAGGTAGTCGGTGACGGAGGCGAGGGCGTCGCGGGCTGGGCAGGAGGGCAACACCGCGAGTTCGGCGCGAGCCGAGTCGGTGTAGGAACGCAGGGTGCGCACCGCCCGGTCCAGGCCAGGCGACTCACGCAGCAGCCACAGCGCCTCCGCGATCAGCGTGTCGTCGGTCAGCGGACCGGCCAGCAGGACCCGGAGCCGGTCGACGCGCGGGCTAGATTCGGCCAGCGCGTAGAGCATCGGCAGGGTACGTATCCCTTCACGCAGGTCAGTCCCCGGCGTCTTGCCTGATTGGGCAGCTGGCGAGGCGATATCGATGATGTCGTCGGAAATCTGAAACGCGGTGCCGATCATCTCACCGAACCGGCGCAGCGCGTCGATGCGCTCCTGTGGGGCACCGGAGAACATTGCGCCGTACCGGCCCGCGGTGGCGATCAGCGAGCCGGTCTTCTCCGCCACCACCGCCAGGTAGTGCGCTACCGGGTCGGTGCCCTCAGCAGGGCCCATGGTCTCACGCATCTGGCCGGTGACCAGCTCAGCGAAGGTGCAGGCGATGATCCGTACCGCGTCCGGCCCGAGGTCCGCGACCAGGCGGGAAGCGTGCGCGAACAGGAAATCGCCGGTGAGGATCGCGACGGTGTTGTCCCAGCGGGCGTTGGCGCTCACCGCTCCTCGACGCATGGTGGCCTCGTCCATCACATCGTCGTGGTAGAGCGTGGCGAGATGGACCAGCTCCACGACGACGGCGGCGCGCACCACGTCGGCCGTCCGCCCCTTATCCAGCCCGAACTGGGCGGCGAGCAGGGTGAACAGCGGCCGGAAGCGCTTGCCACCGGCGTCGACCAGGTGCAGCGAAGTCTCGGTGAGGAAGCGGAACTCGCTTTGCACCTCCCGGTGCAGCAGCTCCTCCACCTGCGTCAAGCCGCGCTCGAGGGTGGCGCGCAGCTGCGGGTCGGCCAGCTCGACACTGGCGCCCTGCTCGGATGTCGACCTGCTCATCACCGGATCAGGAGGTGAACACGCCGAGCGCGGCCCAGTTCAGGGCAAAGGTGGGCAGCACTCCCAGCAGCAGGGTGACCACCACGCCAAGCGTGATCGCGGCCGTGGTGAACGCCCCAGGCACACTCACCGTCGGACCATCGGTGCCGGGTTCGCTGAAGTACATCAGCACGACCACCCGGAGGTAGAAGAACGCGGCCACCGCGCTGGCCACCAGCGCCACCACCACCAGCGGGGCCATCCCGTCGGCCAGCGCCGCACTGAACACCGCGAACTTGCCGGTGAACCCGCTGGTCAGCGGGATCCCGGCGAGCGCGAAGAGCAGGAACGCGAACACTCCGGCGGTCAGCGGGGAGCGCTTGGCCAGCCCGGCCCACTGGGACAGATGAGTGGCCTCCCCGTCCGCGTCCCGGACCAGGGTGACCACCCCGAACGCGGCCAACGTGGTGAAGCCGTAGGCCAGCAGGTAGAACATCGTGCCGGACAGCCCTTGGGCGGTCAGCGCGATCGCCCCGACCAGCAGGAAACCGGCGTGCGCCACCGACGAGTAGGCGATCATGCGTTTGATGTCGGTCTGGGTCAGGCCCAGCACCGCGCCGATCGCCATGGATACGATTGCCACCCCCCACAGCAGGCCGCGCCAATCC
>JAFAXZ010000284.1 GCA_019240665.1 Pseudonocardiales bacterium
CCTACCGTGGCGCAGATCGCCGATGCCTTCGTGCGGGCCGGCCTGGAAGTCGAGGCGGTGCATCAACTCGGCCCGGTCAGCGGCCCGCTCGTGGTGGGGCGGGTGCTGGAGATCGAGGAGCTGACCGGATTCTCCAAGCCTATCCGATACTGCCATCTCGATGACGGCGAGCAGGCGCCGCGCGGGGTCGTCTGCGGTGCCACCAACTTCGTCGCAGGAGATCTGGTGGTGTTGGCACGACCCGGCACGGTGCTACCGGGTGACGTCGCGATCGCGGCGCGCAGCGCCTACGGTCGGACTTCCGACGGCATGATCTGTTCGGCCGCCGAGCTCAGGCTCGGCGGCGACCACACCGGGATCATCGTGCTGCCGGCTGACGCCGCGGTCCCCGGGGACAGCGCCGCCCAGGTGCTTGGCCTGGACGATGCGGTGATCGAGCTGGCGATTACCCCTGATCGCGGCTACTGCTTGTCGGTGCGCGGGCTGGCCCGCGAGCTGGCCATCGCGTTCGACGTCCCCTACGGCGATCCCGCCCTGCGCGAGGTTCCCCAGACCGACAGCGCCAGCTGGCCGGTACGCATCGAGGACAGGCAGGGCTGCTGCCGGTTCGTGGCCCGCCAGGTGTCGGGCGTGGACCCGACCGCCTGGTCTCCCTGGTGGATGCGCCGGAGGTTGCAGCTGGCCGGAATGCGGCCGATCTCGCTGGCCGTCGACGTTACGAACTATGTGATGCTCGAACTTGGGCAGCCGATGCACGCCTTCGACGCGACAAAGCTGGACGGCGCCCTCGTCGTCCGCCGTGCAATCGAGGGCGAAAAGCTCACCACGCTGGACGGAGTCTGCCGGGAACTGGATCCGGACGACATGGTGATCTGCGACAGCAGCGGCCCGGTGTCGCTGGCGGCCGTGATGGGTGGTGAGAGCACCGAGATCGGTCCGCAGACCACCAGTCTGCTGCTGGAAGCGGCGATCTGGGATCCGGCCTCCGTAGCCCGCACAGTCCGCCGGCACCGGCTGCCCAGCGAGGCGGCCCGGCGCTTCGAGCGCGGGGTGGACCCTGCCCTGCCACCGGTAGCCGCCGAGCTCGCCGCGACGCTGCTGACCCGCTACGGCGGTGGGGAGATCGTGCCGGGCTGCACCGACGTCGGCACGCCCTCACAGCAGGTGTCGGTGGTGATGCCGATCGAGCTGCCGGATCGGGTGGCCGGGCGACCCTACGAGCGTGGCGCCACGGTCCGCCGGCTCTCCCAGATCGGCTGCACGGTGGAGGTTGACGGTGCCAACGGCACCACCACGGTGACTGTCGCCCCGCCGTCCTGGCGTCCCGACCTGGTCCAGCCCGCCGACCTCGTTGAGGAGGTGCTGCGACTGGAGGGTTACGACACCATCCCCTCCGAACTACCGTCGGCACCACCCGGCCGTGGGCTCACCGCTCGGCAGCGCCGCCGCCGAGCGATCTCCCGGGCGCTGGTCGGAGCAGGATACGTGGAGGTGCTGCCGAGCCCGTTCGTTTCAGCCACCACGTGGGACGCGTTCGGGCTTCCCGAGGACGATCCCCGGCGGCACACCATCACGCTGCTCAATCCGTTGGAGTCCGACCGCGACCAGTTGGCCACCACGCTGCTGCCGGGCCTGCTTGAGACCCTGGTCCGCAACGTCGCCCGCGGGCTGCGCGACGTGGCGCTCTATGGGATGGCCCCGGTCGTGCAGCCGCACGCGGGCGCCGCTGCGATGCCGGACGTGGGGGTGCTCGGCCGCCCCAGCGACGCTGAGGTCGCCGCACTGATCGGCGCGCTACCCGCGCAGCCGCTGCACGTCGGTGCCGTGCTCGTCGGGCAGTGGGAACGTCCCGGTTGGTGGGGCACCGGCCGGACGGTGACCTGGGCCGACGCGGTGCAGGCCGGGCGTCTGATCGGGCACGCTGCTGGTGTTGATCTTGGGGTGTGCGCTGCGGAAACCCCGCCATGGCACCCTGGCCGGTGCGCGCAGCTGCAGCTGGACGGCCGCCCGGCGGGGCATGCTGGCGAGCTGCATCCCGCGGTGGTCGAAGCGCTGGGCCTACCGCCGCGGACCTGTGCGATGGAATTGGATCTCGACGCGCTGCCGCTGACCGATCGGCGGCCCGCACCCGGAGTCTCGCCCTACCCGCCGGTGCTGCAGGACATCGCGTTGGTGGTGAACGTGGCTGTGCCGGCCGCCGAGCTGACCGCCACGCTGCGCCATGGCGCCGGGGAACTGCTGGAGGACGTACGCCTGTTCGACGTCTACACCGGCGAGAAGATCGGGGCGGACAAGCGCTCGCTGGCCTTCGCGCTGCGATTCCGCGCCCCGGATCGTACCCTCACCGTCGCCGAGGCCAGCGCCGCCCGCGACGCGGCGGTCGCTGCCGCCATCAGGGCACACGGCGCCGCCCTGCGCTCATAACCGCCACGTCCCGCTGTCCTGCGCGATCCGGCGCACAAAGATCGCGTTCTGCGGATGGCGGGAGAGCCCCATGCATTGAATGATCTTTCACAAGTGTGCATAATTATTCCATATGTCGTTCAGGGTTGCGGTAGCGGGGGCGAGCGGATACGCGGGCGGCGAGCTCCTTCGCCTGATGCTCGGCCACCCGCTGATCGAGATCGGTGAGCTCACGGCGGGCGGCAACGCCGGAAGCAGGCTCGGCGAGCATCACCCGAACCTCGTGCCGCTTGCCGAGCGCATCCTGTCCGACACCACGGCGGAGCGGTTGGCCGGACACGACGCGGTGTTCCTCGCCCTGCCGCACGGCCACTCCGCAGCGCTGGCAGCCGAGCTACCCGAGGACACCGCGGTGATTGACTGCGGTGCCGATCACCGGCTCGTGGACCCCGCGGCGTGGCAGCGCTGGTACGGCGGCGACTACGCTGGGAGCTGGCCCTATGGGTTGCCTGAGCTGCCAGGAGCGCGGGAGAAGCTGCGCGGAGCCTGCCGTGTCGCGGTGCCCGGCTGTTACCCGACGGTGGTCAGCCTCGCGCTGGCTCCGGCCCTGGCCGCCGGACTTGTCGCTCCCGAGATCGTGGTGACTGCGATATCCGGCACGTCGGGGGCCGGGCGTACCCTCAAACCCCACCTGCTGGCCGCGGAGGTGATGGGCTCGGCCAGCGTGTACGGGATAGCCGGCGCGCACCGGCACATCCCGGAGATCACCCAGAATCTCACCGGCGTCGCTGGCCAGGCGGTGACCGTGTCGTTCACTCCGGTGCTGGCGCCGATGTCGCGCGGGATCCTGGCTGCCTGCACGGCCGCCCTGCGCTCAGGCATCGACGTCGAGACGGCACGCAGTGCCTACCACGCCGCCTACGCCGCAGAGCCGTTCGTGCACCTGCTTCCGCCAGGCCGCTGGCCGGCCACCGGAGCAGTGCAGGGTTCCAACTCCGTGCAGTTGCAGGTAGCGGTGGACACCGACGCTAGCCGGCGGGTCGCTGTCGGTGCGGTCGACAACCTCACCAAAGGCACCGCGGGAGCGGCGCTGCAGTGCCTGAACCTGGCGCTGGGACTTCCCGAAACCACCGGTCTGCCGACTTGGGGAATCGCCCCATGACGAGGGGGAGGGCACCGCGATGAGCGTCACCGCAGCCGACGGCTTCCGGGCGGCCGGGGTGGCTGCTGGCATCAAGATCAGTGGAGCTCTGGACCTGGCTCTGGTTGTCAATGACGGACCTATCAAGGCGGCTGCCGGGGTGTTCACCCGTAACCAGGTCAAGGCGGCGCCGGTGCTGTGGTCGGCACAGGTGCTCACGGGGCGGCGGTTGCGGGCTGTCGTGCTGAACTCCGGCGGAGCCAACGCCTGCACCGGCCCTGGCGGTTTCCAGGACACCCACGCCATCGCCGAGCGGGTCGCCACGATGCTGGACTGTGGGGCGGTGGAGGTCGCCGTCTGCTCCACCGGACTGATCGGCGAGCGGCTGCCGCTGGACGTAGTGCTGTCTGGAGTCGACACGGCCGCGGCAGCATTGGCCGCCACGCCGGAAGCCGGCCTGGCCGCAGCCACCGCGGTGCTCACCACCGACACCGCCCCCAAGCAGGCCGCCGTCGCCGGCGCGGGTTGGGCGGTGGGCGGGTTCGCGAAGGGAGCCGGCATGGTCGCGCCCAGCCTGGCCACCATGCTTTGTGTACTCACCACCGACGCCGCCGTCGACGAGTCCACTCTGGACGCTGCGTTGCGCCGCGCCAGTGCCGAAACCTTCGAGCGTCTGGACATCGACGGCACCTGCTCGACCAATGACACCGTGCTGCTACTGGCCTCTGGTGCCTCGGGGATCGAGCCAGACCGGGCGCAGTTCGCCGTCACCGTGCAGCAGGTGTGCCACGAGCTGGTCAAGAGTTTGCAGGCCGACGCCGAGGGCGTCACCAAGGAGATCACGATCACTGTCTGCGGGGCGGCCGGTGACGCCGACGCGCTTGCCGCGGCCCGCGCGGTCGCTCGGGACAACCTGGTCAAGACCGCCTTCTTCGGGTCCGACCCCAACTGGGGCCGGATCGCCGCTGCGGCGGGCGCCTCACCGGCCACCGTGCGGGCTGACACGCTGGATATCCGAATCAACGGAGTGCTGCTCTGCCAGAGTGGCGCGGTGGTGGCGGATCGTTCCAAGGCGGATCTGTCCGACCGGGAGATCACCGTGGAGATCGACCTGCACCTCGGCGAGGGGCAGGCCACCGTGCTCACCACCGACCTCTCACACGGGTACGTCGACGAGAACAGCGCCTATTCGTCATGACCCCCAGCATTGATATCGATACGGCCGCCCAGAAGGCCGCGGTGCTCACCGAGGCGCTGCCCTGGTTGCAGCGCTTCCACGGGTCCACCGTCGTGATCAAATATGGCGGCAACGCGATGCTGGATGATCAGCTCAAGCGGGCCTTCGCCCAGGACATGGTCTTTCTGCGGCTGGCCGGGCTCCGTCCGGTCGTGGTGCACGGTGGTGGCCCGCAGATCAACGCCATGCTGGACCGGCTGGGCATTGCGGGGGAGTTCCGCGGCGGTTTGCGGGTCACCACCCCCGAGACGATCGATGTGGTGCGTATGGTGTTGTTCGGTCAGGTGGGCCGAGAGTTGGTCGGGCTGATCAACGCGCACGGTCCGTTCGCCGTCGGCATCTCCGGTGAGGACGCGCACCTGTTCACCGCCGCCCGGCGCACCGCCACCGTGGACGGCAAGCAGATCGACGTGGGGCTGGTCGGCGATGTGGTTGCGGTGAATCCTGCGGCAGTGCTTGACATCGTCAACGCTGGGCGTATCCCGGTGGTATCCGGATTGGCCCCGGACGCCGACGGCGTGGTGCACAACGTCAATGCCGACACTGCTGCGGCGGCGTTGGCTATCGCGCTGGGCGCCGAGAAGCTTGTCATGCTCACCGACGTCGAGGGGCTCTACACCGACTGGCCGGACCGATCCAGCCTGCTGTCCCAAGTGACGGTGGACCGGCTGGAGGGGCTGTTACCAGCTCTGTTCGCCGGGATGGTGCCGAAGATGGAGGCCTGTCTGCGCGCCGTCCGGGGTGGCGTGCCACGGGCCCATGTGATCGACGGCCGGGTGGCGCATTCGGTGCTGCTGGAGGTGTTCACCACCGAGGGGGTGGGGACGATGGTGCTGCCCACAGAGTCTCCGGAGAGCCCCTAACCCCCCGGAGAGCCCCTAACAAAGGAGCCCGATGTCTACTGCGGACTTGCAGCGGCGCTGGCAGGCCGCGTTGATGGCCAACTACGGCACGCCGCCATTGGCGCTGGCTCAGGGTGCCGGCGCGGAAGTGTGGGATGTGGACGGCCGGCGTTACCTGGATCTGCTCGGCGGTGTCGCGGTGAACGCGTTGGGCCACGCTCACCCGGCTGTGGTGCGTGCCGTCACCGAGCAGATCAGCACCCTCGGGCAGGTCTCGAACCTGTACCTCAGCGAGCCGGCGATCACGCTCGCCGAGACCCTGCTGGACTTACTCGGCGCCACCGGATCGGGGCGGGTGCTGTTCTGCAACTCCGGTGCGGAGGCTAATGAGGTCGCATTCAAGATCGCCCGGCGAACCGGGCGGTCGAGGATCGTCTCCGCCGATGGTGCGTTCCACGGCCGCACCATGGGAGCGCTTGCGCTCACCGGGCAGCCCGCCAAGCGGGATCCTTTCGAGCCGATGCCGCCCGGTGTGGTCTTCGTGCCCTACGGCGACCCCGGGGTCCTGGAGTCGGTGGTCGACGAGGACACTGCCGCGGTGTTCCTCGAACCTGTGCAAGGCGAGAACGGCGTGGTGATCCCTCCAGAGGGCTACCTGCAGGCCGCTCGGGAGATCACCGCAGCGCAGGGAGCGCTGCTGGTGCTCGATGAGGTCCAGACCGGCATTGGTCGAACCGGCACCTGGTTCGCTCACCAGTCCGCAGGCGTGACTCCCGACGTGGTGACGCTCGCCAAGGGCCTCGGTGGAGGGCTTCCGATCGGCGCGTGTATCGGCATCGGACCCGCCGCGCACCTGTTGCAGCCGGGTCAGCACGGCAGCACTCTCGGCGGTAATCCGGTCTGCTGTGCTGCCGCGCTGGCCGTGTTACGGACGATCGTCGCGGACGGGTTGCTCGACCACGTCGCCCGCCTCGGTAAGGAGATCGCCGCCGAGGTGACAGCGCTGCACCACCCACTCGTCAGCTCGGTCAGCGCAGCTGGCCTGCTCATCGGAATCAGGCTGAGCTCTCCCGTCTCCGCTGAGGTCGCCACCGCCGCGCGAGACGCCGGCTTCCTGGTCAACCCTGCCGTGCCGGACCGGGTCCGGCTCGCCCCACCGCTGGTACTCACCGAGGCGCAGGCGCGAGAGTTCCTTAGCGCCCTGCCCGCGATCCTGGGTGGGGTGCAGTAGCAATGCTGAGGCACTTCTTGCGCGATGACGATCTCACCCCGGCCGAGCAGCGGGAGATCCTCGACCTGGCTGACGAGTTCAAGGCTGACCCATTCGGGCGCATCCCGCTGGCCGGCCCGCGATCCGTCGCGGTGATCTTCGAGAAGAGTTCGACGCGAACCCGGCTGTCCTTCGAGATCGGCATCGCTCAACTCGGTGGCCACCCGGTGGTCATCGACGCCCGCACGATGCAGCTGGGCCGCGAAGAGACCATCGAAGACACCTCGCGGGTACTGTCCCGCTATGCCGATGCCGTGGTGTGGCGTACCTCCGCGCAGCGCCGTATTGACACCATGGCTAGTGCCTCGCGGGTGCCGGTGATCAACGCGCTCACCGACCAGTTCCACCCCTGTCAGGTGCTCGCGGATCTGCAGACCATCCGGGAACGGCACGGTCGCCTAGCTGGGCTCACCCTGGCCTACCTGGGCGACGGGGCGAACAACATGGCGCATTCTCTGCTACTCGGTGGCACCACCGCCGGGCTGCACGTCCGCATCGCCGCTCCGCCCGGGTTCCAGCCGATGCCCGACGTACTACTTGCGGCGAAACACCGCGCTGGCCAGACCGGTGGGAGCGCCACCGTGCTCGCTGATCCCCGCGCGGCGGTCGATGGGGCCGACATCCTGGCGACTGATACCTGGACCTCGATGGGTCAGGAGAGCGACGGGCTCGACCGGCTCACCCCATTCCGGTCGCTGCAGCTTAACGCCGAGCTACTGGAGCGTGCCTCCGGCGGCGTCAAGAAGATCACAGTGCTGCACTGCCTGCCTGCGCACCGCGGGGCCGAGATTACGGACGAGGTGATCGACGGTCCGGCCAGCGCGGTGTGGGACGAGGCCGAGAACCGGCTACATGCGCAGAAGGCGTTGCTGGCCTGGTTGCTGGCTCCGGAGCGAGCGGCATGACGCTTACCCGGGCCGGCCGCCAGGCACGCATCGCCGACCTGGTGACTCATCGCGCAGTGCGTAGCCAGTCCGAGCTGGCCACTCTCCTTGCTGCGCACGGCATCGAGGTCACCCAGGCCACGCTGTCGCGGGACCTCGACGAGCTCGGCGCGGTGAAGTTGCGCGGCGTGGACGGCGGTGCGCCGGTGTATGTCATCCCCGAGAACGGCAGCCCGATGCGCGCGGTAGCCGGCGGCACCGGTCGGCTCGCGCGGGTGCTAGCCGAGCTGCTTGTCTCCGCCGACGCCAGCGCGAATCTCGCGGTGCTGCATACCCCGCCCGGGGCGGCACACTTCGTGGCCAGTGCGCTGGACCGGGCGGCGTTGACTGATGTCGTCGGCACTATCGCCGGTGATGACACCATCCTGGTCGTTGCCCGGGAACCCCTCACCGGGGCGCAGCTCGCGGAACGGATTATGGCGCTGGGGCCACGGAAGGAGAGCAGGAATGACTGAGCGGGTGGTGCTGGCCTACTCCGGTGGGTTGGACACCTCGGTGGCGATCGGGTGGATCGCCGAGGAGACCGGAGCTGAGGTCGTCGCCGTCGCGGTCGATGTCGGCCAGGGCGGCGAGGACCTGGAGACCATCCGCCAGCGGGCGCTCGCCTGCGGTGCTGTGGAGGCCGTCGTCACCGACGCCCAGGACGAGTACGCCGAGCAATACTGCCTACCGGCGCTGCAAGTCAACGCGCTGTACATGGACCGCTACCCGCTGATATCAGCGCTCTCCCGACCGCTGATCGTCAAGCACCTGGTGGCGGCCGCGAAGTACCATGGTGCCAGCACCGTCGCGCATGGCTGCACTGGCAAGGGCAACGATCAGGTGCGCTTCGAAGTCGGCATCGGGGCGCTCGCCCCGGACTTGCGGGTGATCGCCCCGGTCCGGGACTACGCGTGGACCCGGGAGAAGGCGATCGTCTACGCCGAGGAGCGCGACCTGCCGATCGACGTCACGAAGCGCTCGCCGTTCTCCATTGACCAGAACTTGTGGGGCCGGGCGGTGGAGACCGGGTTTCTCGAAGACCTCTGGAACGCCCCGACCAAGGATGTGTACTCCTACACCAGCAATCCGACCGAGTGGAAGGCACCGGAGGAGCTAGTGATCGCTTTTGAGTCTGGTGTCCCGGTCGCGATCGACGGTGTCCCCGCGACCGTGTTGGAGACGATCAGGCATCTCAACGCACGGGCCGGGGCGCACGGTGTCGGCCGGCTGGACTTGGTCGAGGATCGACTGGTCGGCATCAAGAGCCGTGAGGTCTACGAGGCGCCCGGAGCGATCGCCCTGATCACCGCGCACCGGGAGCTGGAGAACGTCACCGTCGAGCGTGACCTGGCCAGCTACAAGCGCACCGTCGAGCAGCGCTGGACCGAGCTGGTCTACAACGGGCTGTGGTACTCCCCACTCAAGCGCGCGCTGGACGCATTCATCGCCGACTCCCAGCGTCATGTCACCGGCGAGATCCGGATCGAGCTGGCCGGTGGCCGGGCCACGGTGACCGGACGGCGCAGCCCGCAGGCACTCTATGACTTCAACCTCGCCACCTACGACGCGGGCGACACCTTCGACCAGTCCCTGGCCAAGGGGTTTGTGCAGCTGTGGGGTCTGCCGTCGAAGATTGCCGCGCAACGAGACCTGCATGGCAGGGTCGAGCCACTCGCACACCGGGACATCTCGTTGTGAGCCCGCTCTGGGGTGGCCGGTTCAGCGGGAAACCGGCTGATGCGCTGGCGGCACTGAGCGCCTCGACGCACTTCGACTGGCGGCTGGCACGCTATGACATCCGTGGTTCCCGAGCACACGCCCGGGTGCTGCACGGCGCTGGGCTGCTCGACGACGGTGAGCTAGCCGCGATGCTCGACGCGCTGGACCGCCTCGACGCCGACGTCGACTCCGGCGCGTTCATCCCGGTACCCGAGGACGAGGACGTGCACACCGCACTGGAGCGTGGCCTGATCGAGCGCGCCGGACTGGAGCTCGGCGGCCGACTGCGTGCTGGCCGCTCCCGCAACGACCAGGTCGCGACGCTGCTGCGGATGTGGCTCCGCGACGCTGCCCGCCGGGTCGCCGCCAGCACCCTGGACGTGATCGACGCGCTGCTCGACCAGGCGCAGGCGCATCCCGACGCGCCGATGCCGGGCCGGACCCACCTGCAGCACGCCCAACCCGTGTTGCTCGCCCACCACCTTGGCGCGCACGCCCAGGCCTTGCTGCGCGACGTCGAGCGCCTGCGGGACTGGGATGCTCGGGCCGCCGTGTCGCCCTATGGTTCGGGTGCACTGGCAGGCTCATCGCTCGGCCTGGACCCGGCAGCGGTGGCCGCCGAACTCGGCTTCGATGCCCCGGTCGAGAACTCGATCGATGGCACGGCATCGCGAGACTTCGCCGCCGAGGTCGCGTTCGTGCTCGCAATGCTGGCCGTCGACCTGTCCCGAATCGCTGAAGAGATCATCCTCTGGGCCACTGCCGAGTTCGGTTACGTCGCGCTGGATGATGCCTACTCGACGGGCAGCTCGATCATGCCGCAGAAGAAGAACCCCGATGTGGCCGAGTTGGCCCGGGGCAAGGCCGGCCGGCTGATCGGCAACCTGACCGGTCTGCTGGCGACGCTCAAGGCGCAGCCGCTGGCCTACAACCGGGACCTGCAGGAAGACAAGGAACCGCTGTTCGACTCCGTCGACCAGCTCGAGCTGCTGCTGCCCGCGATGGCCGGGATGGTCGGCACCCTGACCTTCCGGACCTGGCGGCTCGCCGAACTGGCCCCGGCCGGGTTCACGCTGGCTACCGATCTTGCCGAGTGGCTGGTGCGCCAAAGGGTGCCGTTTCGTACCGCGCACCAGGCGGCCGGAGCTTGCGTGCGGCTGGCCGAATCCCGCGGGGTTGGGTTGGCGGAGCTGTCGGAAATGGAGCTTGCCGCTGTCCATCCTGAGCTCACCCTCGACGTTCGCCGGGTGCTCAACGTCACCGGGTCGATCGGCTCCCGCGACGCCTACGGCGGGACCGCCCCCGACCGCGTTGTCGAGCAGCTGCAGCGCGTCCGGCATGCCGTCGGCGTGCACCGGACCTGGGTTGCGAAGTGAAGGTGGACCGCGTGAGGGCGGATCGGGCAACCCTGCCGCGTGAGCACCTCGCCGTGGACGTCCTGCCGGCCGCCCGACTGTTGCTGGGTTGCCGGCTGGTCGCGGACAGGCCGGACGGTCAGGTGGTGATCCGCCTCGTCGAACTGGAGGCCTATCGCGGTTCCGACGATCCGGCGGCGCACTCCTACCGTGGCCGCACCGCCCGCAACTCCGTCATGTTCGGCCCGCCCGGGCATCTCTACGTGTATTTCGTCTACGGAATGCACTTCTGCGCCAACATCTCCTGCCTGCCTGACGGGGAGCCCGGCGCGGTGCTGCTGCGCGCCGCTGAGGTCGTCTCCGACCTTGACGTCGCCCGGCTGCACCGGCCCACCGCGCGATCCGACGCCGAGCTCGCTCGCGGCCCCGCCCGGCTGGCGACGTTGCTCGGGCTACGTCGCGAGCACAATGGTCTGGACCTCACTGACCCCACATCGCCGGTGCGGCTATTGCCCGGCGATCCGGTGTCTGCCGAACAGGTGCGTACTGGCCCCCGGGTTGGCGTCGCCGCCGCGCGAGACCGTCCTTGGCGGTTCTGGGTAGACGGCAGTCCGGCGGTGTCGGTGTACCGCCGGCACCGGGAACCGATATGGCCTACCGGGAAGTGACCCGTGCCGGATGACTTCGTGCGGGATGATGCCGGAGTGGGAGCGCACATCCTCGACGAATTGGCCTGGCGCGGTCTGATCGCGCAGAGTACCCACCTCGACGCGCTGCGTCGCGACTGCGACGCTGGTCCGCTTACGCTGTACTGCGGGTTCGACCCCTCCGCGCCGAGCGTGCACCTGGGCAACCTGGTACAGATCCTCATCCTGCGCCGATTCCAGCGTGCCGGTCACCGACCGCTGGCCCTCGTCGGCGGCGCTACCGGGCTGATCGGGGACCCCAAGCCGACTGCTGAGCGGATGCTCAACGCCAAAGATGTCATTGCGGGCTGGATGGAGCGGATCCGCGCCCAGATCGAGCCCTTCCTCGACTTCGAGGGGACTTATGCCGCCACCATGGTGAACAATCTGGATTGGACGCGGCCCCTGCCGGCGATCGATTTCCTTCGTGACATTGGCAAGTACTTTCGAGTCAACCGGATGCTCACCAAGGAGGCGGTGAGCGTGCGATTGCATTCCGAATCGGGGATCAGCTTCGCCGAGTTCAGCTATCAACTCCTTCAGGCGATGGACTATCTCGAGCTCTACCGGCGGCACGGCTGCACACTGCAGACCGGCGGTAGCGACCAGTGGGGCAACATCACCGCAGGCGTGAACCTGGTGCATCGGGTTGAACAGTGCAGCGTACACGCGCTGGCTACGCCGTTGATCACCAAGGCGGACAGCACTAAGTTCGGCAAGACCGAGAGTGGCACCATCTGGTTGGATCCCGATTTGACCAGCCCATACTCCTTCTACCAGTTCTGGATCAATGCCGATGACCGGGATGTGATCGGTTACCTGAAGGTGTTCACCGACCTGTCCCGAGACGCCATCACCGATCTGGACCGACACACGATCGAGCGCCCATACGCCCGGGAGGCACAGCGGGTACTGGCCGCGGAGGTCACCGCACTGGTGCACGGTCCGGAGGAGGCCCGCCGTGCAGCTGTGGCCAGCCAGGCGTTATTCGGCCAAGGGGAGCTGCGCGACTTGGATGAGCGCACGTTGGATACCGTCATGGCTGAGGCGCCCACTGGACAGGTGCTCTTGGCCGACCGGCCCACGATCGTCGATCTGCTGGTAGTCAGCGGCCTCGCCGACAGCAAGAGTGCTGCACGTCGCACGGTCCGCGAAGGTGGCGCATCGGTGAACAACGCCAGGGTCGGAGACGAGGGCTGGACGCCCGCGGAGTCTGATCTGTTACCCGGTGGCTGGTTGGTGCTTCGACGGGGTCGGCGCCATACCGCTGGCGTACGCGTGCAGTGATCGCCGCTGTGATGCTGCCCGCTGGCCCTGGCACCTGCGCGGACCCGCCGATTTGACTTTTCCCGTGTGGTGGCCGTACCTTTCGCTTCGCCCCGCAGCGGAACGGACGTAGCGCTCAGCGAGATGGTGCTGAGTGTTAGGGCCGGGGCCGCGGGGAGCTCGACTCGGACGGCTGGTAAGCTTGAGCAGACTCTGGGCTCGCAGGCGAACCTCTCGGGGTGGACCAGGACGGGACCGGGTAGGTCGGAGTTGAGTCATCCCGGATCTAACCACTGCTTTGGTGGTTTGTGATGGTGTGTGTTTGTTCTTTGAGAACTCAACAGTGTGTCGAAATGTTAGTGCCATGTTTGTTTTTTTGTTGTGCTAGTGATCAGTAGCGGTGCCTGCTTTTTGTGGTGGGT
>JAFAXZ010000286.1 GCA_019240665.1 Pseudonocardiales bacterium
GCCCAATAGTCGTCCACAATCGGCGCGACCTGCCTGCGCAGGAACTCACGCATGCGCTCGACCTGCTCCCGTTCCCTCTCCGACAGCAGCTCCTCATAGGCATAGAAATCGCCAGGCAGCAACCCCGTCTCCAAAAAGGGCCCAGGCGATGCCGGCAAAGTCACTGTGACACTCATCGCATCCTCTCTCCAGCCGCTCTCGCGCAGTACGACGATCAATCTGGGCTGGACGATCGCCGTGGAATTCAGCTTGCTGACCAGCAATTTGATTGATTCACCTCCACGAGAGCGGTCGGGGTGCGACGCTGCGCGAACTCTTGCCGTCGTCACCCAACTCATGCTGGCACCGTGATGGAGAGATCAGATCATGCCACCGCCACGAAATTTTCCCTGCTTGTGGTAGCCCCTGCACAGCGGTGAGGTGCGAGTGGTTCCCGGATGCGATCCCATAAGTCCTGTTGGTTAGCTTTTCGCTGTTCTCGGCATCGCCCGGCTGGACCTATGATCGGTGTGTGGAAATCGGTGATGCTCGGGTCAGCGAGCAGGTCGCCTCGGTGGCAGCCAGCCTGGAACCCCGAATCGTCAAACTCGCATCGGACATCCGCGACCTGATCCAACGCGACATTCCCACGTTGGATAGCGACCCTGCGCTGAGCAGCCTGCTGGGCGCCAGTGTTGAGGAGAACGTCGTCACCGTCGTTCACATGCTCCGGCACGGGATCGTCACCGCCCATGTCGAGGCACCCACTGCGGCCCTGGAGTACGCCCGGCGGCTGGCGCAGCGCGATATCCCCGCCACGGCGCTGATCCGTGCCTACCGCGTCGGTCAGGCTCGTTTTCTCCGACACTGCATCGATGAGCTGCTGGATCAGACACCGGGTGAGCACGTTGAGGGTGCGAGCACCCAGTGGATGGTCGAGCACGTCTCCGACACCCTCGATCGCGTAGTCGAACAGGTCATTGCCGCCTACGAGAGCGCACGCGAGCGCTGGGTCCACAACCGCAGTACGGTCTTGACCATGCGGGTGAGGTCGGTACTCGCGGGCGAGAACGTCGATCTCACGGCGGCGCAGACCGCGCTGGGATACCGCCTGCTGCAGCGACACCTCGGTGTCGTCCTCTGGGCTGACAGCACGGCAGACCACGATCCGCTGGAGCATCTGGACCGCGTGGCCTCCGCGCTGGCAGTGGCCGCGGGGTCACCGCAGGACCCCCTGTTTGTCCCCTGTGACGAAACCAGCGCTTGGACGTGGCTTGCGATCACGCCCGCAGCGGTATTCAGACGCGACGAGCCGCAGGCGGTGCTCGCAGAGCATGAACCGGCCGTCTCGATCGCGCTCGGCGAGCCGGCATCCGGCGTTGACGGGTTCCGCCGGACACATCTCCAAGCGCTACATGCCCAGTCCGTGGCCCTTGCTGCCGGGCCGCACCACGCCCCGGTGACCTACTTCATCGACGTCGCTCCGGTCGCGATGATGTGCGCCGACATCGAATCGGCCCGCGAGTGGGTCAAAGAGACGCTCGGCGCGCTGGCAATCGACTCCGAGCGCAACGCGCGACTGCGCGAGACCGCGCGAGTGTTCCTGCAAACCGGCGGCAGTTACACTTCGACCGCCGACCAGCTGTTTTTGCATCGCAACACCGCCCAGTACCGGGTGCAAAAAGCAGAAGAGCTCCGCGGCCGCCCCCTACGCGAGGGCCGACTCGGTGTCGAGCTCGCCCTCCTGGCCTGTCACTGGCTCGGCAGCGCGGTGCTGCAACACGGCTCGGCGAACATCGCGGGTCCGTACCGTTCTGTGATGGATCGGTCGCGCGGCACAACGTGAGGGGTGCAGTTTGTACCGGCGGCCCGATGGGCATCGCCGACTGCCTGCCTACCGTCAACGACAGGGTGGGGGCGTGCGTAGCACACCAACAATCACCGTGTCCGGGGATCCTCGCGGGAAGGAAGTGACCATGACCAACGAGACACTCGAGCGAGATGTGACCGACGGCTCGACCGCCGCGTGCGAGCACCACGTCATGCACGCGATGGCAGATGCCCGCACCGTCCACGACGTGACCTACGAGCTGTTGCGCGCACTCGGTCTGACCACGGTGTTCGGCAATCCCGGATCGACCGAGCAGACCTTCCTGCAGAAATTCCCGGAGGACTTCACCTACGTCTTGGGCCTGCAGGAGGCGTCGGTGCTGGCGATGGCCGACGGGTTCGCTCAGTCGACGGGAAAACCCGCGCTGGTCAATATCCACACGGCCGCGGGGACGGGTAACGCGATGGGCAACCTGGTCGCGGCGTATCGCAGCAACACCCCACTGATCGTGACAGCGGGCCAGCAGACCCGCGAAATGGTGCTGTGCGACCCGTACCTGGCCAATCGCGATGAGACACTCCTGCCGCTGCCCTGGGTCAAATGGGCCTATCAGCCAGCGCGCGCAAGACGTGCCGGCGGCCTTCATGCGCGCCTACGCGATCGCGGTGCAGCCGCCCGCTGCCCCGGTATTCCTGTCCATCCCGCTCGACGACTGGAACAAGGCCGCCCTGGGCCCCGCGGTGGTACGGACGGTCAGCCACCGGACCGCGCCGGACGAGGCGAGGCTGCGCGAGTTCGCCGCGCGGATCAGCCGCGCGCAACGCCCGGTGCTGGTGTTCGGGCCCGAGGTCGACCGAAGCGGCGGCTGGGACGCCGGTGTTGCGTTCGCCGAGAAGGTGCGAGCCGGAGTCTACGCAGGTCCGTTACCCGACCGAGTGTCCTTCCCGGAGGACCACCCGCTGTACCAGGGACAGTTGCCGATGACCATCGCGGCGTGAACGAGGTCCTGCACGGGCACGACCTGGTGGTGGTGATCGGTGCCCAGGTATTCCGCTACTATCCGTATGTGGCGGGCGAGTACCTGCCGAAGGGCACCGAGTTGCTGCACATTACCTCCGACCTGGGGCTGCGCCGGTGGGGGAAAGCCTGCTCGGTGACGCGCGTCTGGCGCTCGAGCGGTTGGTCGATCTCGTGGCGCAGCCCAGCGACCGCTGCGCACCCGCCCCGCTCGTTCGCAAGCGAGACGTGCCCGAGCCCCCGAATTCACCGCTGACGCCCACGGAGGTATACGCCACACTGAGTGCCGTGCGACCGGTTGACTCGGTTCTGGTGCACGAGTCGACCTCGACGATGGCCAAGCAGCTCGAGTGGCTCCCGACGACCCGCCCAGGCTCGTTCTACGCCACGGGCAGCGGCGGCATCGGTTGGGGCGTTCCCGCGGCGGTCGGCGTCGCACCGCGTTGTCCCTGGTCATCGCCAGCACGGGACAGCAGGACGGCCCGACGAGGATGACGGAAATTCAGAATTCCTGGAGTATCCTCATGATCCTGTTACCGACGCAGAGCTGAGAACAGAAAGAAACCCCTGGTCACAAGCGTTCCCGACGGACGGAAACCTGCACCGGAACCCACGGGTTATCCCACACCTTCACCACGATCCTCGCCCTGCAACCGCCCTGACCAGCAGACATCCGACCCGACGACCCCTAGGAACCCCACCCGGCCCGTGGAACCGGCGCCCACCAACACGACAGCCAGGCACCACACCACACCCACCACCCAAAAACAACATCAACAATAGGGCCGGCCGAGACTCCCGACCAGATGATCATTCCCGTGAATAGGCGAAGCTAACTATGCGCGTGCTCTTTGTTTCCGGCGCCAGTATCGGGCATAGCTTCCCGTTGGTGTCGCTGGCCTGGGCGGTGTGCGCGGCCGGTCACGAGGTCCGCTACGTGACTGCCGGACCGGCGTTGGCAGTGAAGCACGCGGGGCTGCCGGTTATCGACGCTGCACCACAGGTCGATATCGTAGCGATGGCGCGGAAACGGATAACGCAACATCAGGAGGACCGCCAGCTGATCGCG
>JAFAXZ010000063.1 GCA_019240665.1 Pseudonocardiales bacterium
TGAACCACCCCGGGTTCGGTAGAGACTCGTTGTTGGGGTCAGGCGACCAGGCTGATCAGGTCGCCCAACTCGTACAGGGTCTCGTACTCCACCGGTGGCCTGCCTCCGCAGGCTCCGTGCAATCGACGGTTGTTGTACCAATCCACCCATGCCGCAGTGGCGACGTCGACTTCTTCTATAGTATGCCATGGCCCGCGTGGTTTAATCAACTCGGTCTTGTACAGGCCTATCGTGGATTCTGCTAAGGCGTTGTCGAGCGCGTCACCAACAGTGCCGATCGAGGCGTCGATACCCGAATCGAGCAGGTGCTGGGTGAACCGGAACGACGTGTACTGACTCCCCGCATCGGAATGGTGAACCAGCTTGTCGACATCGTGGGTTGGGTGATAGTCTCGTTGTCGTAAGCCCATGTCGATCGCGTCCAGCACGAGATCGGTCTGTTTCGACATTCTTGTGGCCCAGCCGACGATCCGACGGGAGAACACATCGATAGCGAACGCGGTGTACACCGTGCCAGCCCAGGTCGAGACATACGTGAAATCAGCGACCCATAGCCGGTTCGGGGCACCGGCGGTGAACTGGCGCTTCACCAGGTCAGGCGCCCGAACACCATCCGGGTCAGGCACCGTTGTGCGAACCGTCTTCCCCCGCACCGCCCCGACCAGACCCAACGCGCGCATCAGCCGCTCGACCCGGCACCGGCCCACCGTAATTCCCTCCCGATTCAACGCCCACCACACCTTCTTCGCCCCATACACCGAATAGTTCTCCTCGTACACGCGAACGATTTCTTTCTTGAGGTATTCATCACGCACCGCGCGCGCCGATGGCGGCCGACCAACAGTGGCATAATAGGTAGACGGAGCGATCTGTATACCGACATCAGTCAGCACAGCACAGATCGGCTCGACTCCGAACCGGTCCTTATGCTCTGTGATGAACGCTACGAGCGTGGCAGTCGAGGGTCGAGCTCCCTCGCGAAGAAAGCCGACGCCGCCTTCAAGATCTCGTTCGCCCGCCGCAGCTCACGATTCTCCCGCCGCAGCTCACGAATCTGTTCCGCGTCCGTAGACGTTGTCCCCGCCCGCCGCCCGGCATCCGTCTCGGCCTGACGTACCCACCGGCGTAACGACTCGCTCGACACACCGACTTTCCCCGCGATCGACACGATCGCTTCCCACTGCGAGCCGTAATCCGACTGATGCTCCACCACCAGCGCCACCGCACGCTCACGCACCTCACGAGGGTGCCTCGAAGACCGGGCCATCTCTCCATCCTCCACTCAGGACAGAGCCTCCATCAGACCCGGGGCGGTTCATCTAGTCGTGTGGCGATCAGTGTTTGGAGGGTTTCTTGGGTGATCGGGTCGTTGGTGATGGTCATCGTTGACCGCCTGATGACCATGGATGCAGGGTGGGCGGGGGTGGGGGATGTGGCGTGCTGTCGAGGGAGTGGGTGCGCGGTCGCATGTGTTTCCTTTCCCGGTGATGAGATGGAATGTTAGTGGGGAGTATGGTGATTACCAGCGGGGGTCATAGTGAGTGCATGAGGGGGTTTGTTGGCTGGTACGAGGCAGTGGGCTGCTGATCGGAGTTTGTTGGTTGTTTCGTCGTATTCGCGAGCGGGTTGGGAGTCGGCGACGATGCCCGCGCCGGCGCGGAGCCAGGTGTGGTGGGATTGTTGGAATATGGAGCGTAGGACGACCGCGCTGTCGAGCGCACCGGTGGCGTCGAGCATGCAGATCGCTCCGGCATACAGCTCGCGGTGGTCTTGTTCGGTCGTCGCGATGGCGGTCAGGGCTTGATGTTTGGAGATTCCGGAGGCGGTGACGGCGGGGAACAGGGTCTCCAGTGCGTCCCAGGCGGTGTGGCCGGTTCGGAGCTGACCGGTGACGGTGGAGCCCAGATGTTGGACCGTGCCCCGTTGTTTGACGGTGAGCAGATCGCGCACGAGCACACCCTCCGGGCGACAGACGGTGCGCAGTTCCTCGGTGGCTAATCGGACCGAGATGAGGTGTTCGTAGCATTCTTTCACATCCCATTCCAGCTCCTGTCGTAGGCGCAGGTCCTCGATCGGGTCGTGGAGTAGGGGCCGGGTCCCGGCCAGTGGTTGGGTGCAGACTCCGCCGGTGGCGCTGACCTCGACCAGTGTTTCGGGGCTGAACCCGGCGCAGCGACGTTGACCGAGTTGCAGCAGAAAGGACCGGGCTGGGGTGTTGCGGCCCAGCCCTGCGGCGTAGCTGCGGGGCAGGTCGACCGTGAAGGGTACGGTCACGCGTCGGGAGATGATGGCTTTGTGCAGGGCGCGGTC
>JAFAXZ010000070.1 GCA_019240665.1 Pseudonocardiales bacterium
CACCGCCGTTCGGGACAGCAACGCACGAAATCTTGGCACGGCATCGGCGGCGGTCTGGGAGGTCCAAGGAACGTTTTCCGGTATTCTCTCGGGCGGCGGGCCCATGCACGAGGGAGCCTTCATCGCCGTGAGGTCGGGCAATGTAGATGCCTTCGCACTTATTGCTGGCGGGAAGGGTTTCGTTGGTCCGCCAGACATGCCGACAATCGAGCAAAAGATCGCGCCCGCGCTGGCGAGCAAATTAGAGTCAAGTCACTGATTTTTCCGAGGGCGTCGGTAACGCTGCGCGTGAGGTTGTGCGGATGTTGCGATAGATCGTCATGGGGGTGACGCCGCAGGAGACGGCGATTTCGGCCATGGTGAATTGGCGGGCGTCGTACATCCGCTGAGCTTTGTCGATCTGGGCGGGGGTCATCTTGGGTTTGCGTCCACCGCGCCGGCCCCGTGCTCGGGCGGCAGCGAGTCCGGCCTGGGTGCGTTCGCGGATTAGGGCGGCTTCGTACTCGGCCATCAGGGCGAACACCCCGAAGACCAGGGCGCCGTGCGCGGTGGTGGTGTCCACGATGCCGTTGGTCAGCGACCGGACCCCGACACCGCGGGCTTGCAGGGTGGTGACGATCTCGATCAGGTCGCGTAAGTTGCGGCCGAGCCGGTCGATCTTCCAGACGATCAGGGTGTCACCGGGTCGCAGGTCTTTGAGGCACTCGTTCCACTGTGGCCGGTCAGCCTTGGTGCCGCTCGCGGTGTCGGTGTAGACCTTCAGGCAGCCCTCGGCGGCCAGCGCGTCGAGCTGGAGCTGTGGATTCTGGTCTGCTGTGCTCACGCGGGCATAGGCGATCTTGTGTGCCACGGCCCCGGACCCTATCGAAACTAGGCTGGCCCTGGGTTGTGTGGGGCGCCGCGACACTGCTAAGGGCATCCGGTGGGTAGCGGGGGGCCCTCTACCCCGGTAGAGGGCCCCGGTAATGGGCCCTGACCAGCAGGGTAGTGGGGGTAGACCATCTCCGAGGCCGGCGAGCTGCCGGCGGCCTCCTCCCGGCGTCGGGCACCCAGGACGGTGCCGCCACGGTGGTCACCACCAGCGGCTACTGTCTGCGCCTGTGACGGTGGACCCGGACATCCCGCGGCGAGTGGCTCAAGTACGCCATGACATCGAAGACCTCTATGCGTTACAGACTGCGGCGAACGACTCACTGAACACCGTCAACGGGCAACAGCGCCGTTTGGCCAGCCGCGTCGAGGAAGTGCAGCAGACTCTTGACCTGCACGGCGGGCGGCTCGACCGAATCGAAGATAACCAACGCCAGCAGTCCGGGCGGCTCGACCGAATCGAAGACCACCTTACTGGCCTGTCTGGCCAGCTGGCCGAAGTGCTGACCGTGCTGCGGGGTCTGGGTCCGAGCGACTAGACACCCTCCCTATCGGTACTCGGGTTGGTGCTGGGGTTGTGTGGTGTTGTTTTTGTGGCGGGTTTTGTGGGGTGGCGACGGGGTGCAGAGGGTTTTGGAACGAAATCCGGCGTTAGCGAGGGTTCGCGCTGGTCGGAGGCCCCCGTTTGGGGTATGGGGTGTAGCCGGTTAGCGCCGGATTCCGTTCGATCGCGCAGTTCCAGTTGATCTTTGGTGTCTGGGCTTGCGCGGAGGATGTTCGGGCTGCTGGGTGGTGCCTGGGCGGCGGGCTGGGTCCTACGTTTGGTGAGTGCCGGTTGAGTTCCTCAGCGACGCGGTCGTGGCGAGGTACGGCCGTTTCGATGGTCCACCGTCGCGGGTGGAGCTGGAGAAGGTCTTCTTTCTGGATTTTACCGACCGCGCCTACGCCTGTTGTTGATGTCCGCCTGGGCCTGTGACCGATACGTCGCGGGCTCGTTTACCGACCGGATCCGGGACGTCGATCATGTCCTGGTGGTCGGTGTGGAGGGCGAGTGGCACGGCATGTGGTGGTCGGGGACCTGCGGGTCCAGCAGATCGAGTACAAGGACGGACGGCGGTCCTGGACGATCGTGCGGCCCGAAGGGACAGAACACCGGGAGGCGGATCGGTTCCTGTGCCAGCACGAGGGTTCTGGTACCCAGCGGACCTACGCCTATCTGCTGGTGGATCACCTGCGCTGGCTGC
>JAFAXZ010000071.1 GCA_019240665.1 Pseudonocardiales bacterium
GCGCTGACCGGGCTGTCGGCCGCGGCGGCCGGGCTGGCGCTGAGCAACACCGCAATGATCGTCGCCGGTATGATCGTCGGCGCTTCGGGTTCGATTCTCACCAACCTGATGGCCAAGGCGATGAACCGGTCCATCCCGGCGATCGTCGCCGGCGGGTTCGGCGGGGGTGGCGCGACACCTGGCCGGGAAATCGGGGACAAGACCGTCCGGGAGACCAGCGCGGCCGATGCGGCGGTCCAGATGGCCTACGCCAACCAGGTCGTCGTGGTACCCGGCTATGGCATGGCGGTGGCCCAGGCCCAGCACGCCGTGCGGGACATGGCCAGGCTGCTGGAGGACAAGGGCGTCGGGGTCAAGTACGCCATTCACCCGGTGGCCGGCCGGATGCCCGGACACATGAATGTGCTGCTCGCCGAGGCCGATGTGCCCTATGAGCAGCTCAAGGAGATGGACGAGATCAACGACGAGTTCGCCCGCACCGACCTCGCGCTGGTGATCGGCGCCAACGACGTCACCAACCCCGCCGCCCGCAACGACCCGAATTCGCCGATCCACGGCATGCCGATCCTCAACGTCGACCAGAGCAAATCGGTCATCGTGCTCAAGCGCTCGATGAATCCCGGCTTCGCTGGCATCGAGAATGAGCTGTACTACTCCCCCGGCACCGCGATGCTCTTCGGCGACGCCAAATCCTCCGTCGAGTCCGTCATCGAGGAACTCAAAGCCCTCTAACGGGATGCCTCAAGGCCGACGCCACGCGAGACTGAGGTCGCCAGCCTGGCCAAGGAGGGAATGACGAACCGCCAGACCGCCCAGCGGCTCTACCTCAGCCCCAGGAGGGTGGAGGCGCACCTCTCCCGCATCCTCGCCAAACTGGACGTGACCACCCGATCGGCCGTCGCACCCGCCATGATCAAGACGCCACCGAGGCCGACACCCGGGCACCCGGGAGGTACCGCCGCCGGGGGCACCGCATAGCCTGTCCCTGGACGCAACGCAGCGCAGCGTTTCGGGTACGGACAGTCGACAGCGCAGCCGGAAGTCCGGTACAACAGCGGCTCGTGGCGCGGTGACTGGGTCCTGGAGGGAGTCTGCAGTGGAGGACGGCCCAATGGAGAACAACGCGGTGCAGGACGGCTTGGGTACCGCCGTACGCAACCTGAACGTCTTCGACGGTCTCGCCCTGGTCATCGCCCTCGCCCTGGTCGGCGTGGGATTTCTCATCGGCACTGCCGGCAGTGGGAAGACTGGTTCGACCACTTCGGTTGAACTCACCGTCACGCCGGACAACGACACCCGCAGCCTGCCCCCCGGGGCAACGAAGGCCTTTCCCCTCTACGTCAACAACACCAATGACTACGGCGTTCAGGTTACCTCGATCAGCGCGGGAACGTCCAAGGTAACCCCCGGGGGGTGCCCTGCCGGGACCGTCACCAGCGTGGGCGTCGAAGCGCCGGTGGGTTTCATCAGAGCAGGGGGCGTTCGGGCCTACGACGTCCTGGTGACGATGGCGTCCAATGCCGACAGCAGGTGCAAGGACCAGTCATTCATCCTGCCGCTGACTGTCACGCTCGGCTCTGCCACTGCTGACCGGCACTTCTCATTCGGGAGCTCATGAGTTCACCGTGCGGGGGTGAGCAGCCGGGAGCGCAGCACGGCAAGGTCTCCGTCCCCGAGACCCGCGGACCGCAGGTAGGCGTCAACGTCCAACTGGGCCAGCGTGGCAATGATGATGTCACGAGCGGAGGTGCCCGAGCGGGTCAAGAAATCTTCGATCGCGGGGCCCTGATCCTCCAGACCGAGGCGGCCGAACAGTGGCGTCAGGCGATGCGTGCTCAGCATGTAGTCGGCAGCGATGTCCTCGGCTACCACACCGACCAGCGCCAGCAGCACCAAGGTGATCAGCCCTGTGCGGTCGCGGCCTTGAGCGCAGTGCACCAGGACGCCGCCCGGGCGGGCATGGGCGATCGCGCCGAGGACACTGGCGATTCGCTGCGGGAAGCGGTCCAGGAAGGGCCGGTAGTACAGCGGGGTGCCGAATTGTGCACCGGTGGCCCAACGGTCCCAGAATTCGGCGTCCTCCGCTGCGTCCAGTGGTAGGCGGAGGACGGGCAGGTCAGCCGGGCGAAGCGCGATGTCGGGTTTGATCTCGCCGTCGCTGCGCAGGTCGATAATGGTGCGGATGCCGTGCTCGTACAGCGCCGCCCAGCCATCCGCGGTGAGGAAATGTGGCGCTTCCGAGCGAACGACGACGCCCCAGCGGGTTTCGCGACCGTCGGCGGTGGGCAGACCACCGAGATCGCGGACGTTGTAACAACCGTCCCAGTGCAGACACCGGTTGTACTGCGCTACCGGGGGGACCGGATCGGCCTCCATACCTGGCTCACCCGTGGGACAACCGGGCGAGAAACGCCCAAACGCCGTGGCGGCGGCGCATCGAGATGGCGCGGAGCTCGCGCTCCACGTACTCCCCGGCCTCCCGCTCCCGAAGCGCTCGCTGCCGCACGAAGTACGCGTCGGGGTCCCGCACGATGTCGACGGCAGCCCGCTCGTTCTCAGGGTCCACGCTCGGGATCTTTTGGCTGGATACCCTACCTGCCGCCATGAGTGACCTCCGAGCGTCCGTGATCCCGACCTGACCGCTACCTGCCCTCACGCTATCTGCCACCATGCTAGCTGGCCAGGTGCTACCTGGCCACGTGCTAACTGCCCCAGTGAAACAGCACGTAGGCCTGCGAGCAAGCTCTCGAGACGCTCGCAACCGACGTGGCGCGTGATGCTAGCGGATCGTTACGTACTGCCGAACCTCACTCACCTATCGCGATCGCGCCGGTATCTTCTGCCGCATGGGTAACGGCGGCTGGTCACGCTTGCTTCGCTGGTGGGGTGGCACCGTCCTCGCCGCGATGTGTGCCGGCGCGGCGTTCATCGCCCAGGCTGAGGCCGCTGAGAACCTTTCGTTGTGGGTTAGCTGGACGATCAAGCTCGGTGGCGCCGGCGCCACCGTGGTGGCGCTGCTCCTGCCGGCTCGTCAGACGTGGACCGAGGTGCGAGCGAGAGAAGACGCCGAGCAGCTAGCCAAGGCAGCAGTTACCAGTTATCAGCTCGTCTTCAGATCTGTCCTGCTGCCGCTAACTGACATATTTGACCAAATTATCACTGCACCCAACGAGACCAGTCGAATGGAAGCGAAGGGGGCGGCAAAGCAAGCAGTGGTGAACTCTGTCGTGCAACTCACGAATGTGCCACGAGCACGTTCGTGCTACTTTGAATACGTATGTAGCAATCAGGAAAAGAGGCTGATCTGCCGAAATTATGCAGGACGTGATTCAAAGCCACGAGCGGAGTTCTCCAGTGCTAATCCCGACCATGCGGAGGTCTTCAGGCTACTGGAAGATCGCCAGGCGGAATTCAAACAGAATATCAACCAGGAAGATTCCTTGAGACTCCCACATGACAGGGACTACACTTACAAAACTTTCATATCCGTCCCCGTTGCCACTAGTGCAGAAATTTTTGGTCTCCTGACCCTCGACGCACTTCAGGAGGATGAGCTACTGCCGCGGCACGAAAAGGAAATGCTGCTGCTCGCACAGCTGCTCGGCATAGCTCTCGCTGGTAGTAATAGGGACCGCAGCATCATGAACAGGGCACCCGACGACCGGAAGGCAGCGGCCTGCCAGGCAAGTTCGCCAATAACAAGACGCGATAACAGCACGGCATGACAGCATGACGGTGGACCCGGTCCGCTGATGTTCGATCAGGATGCAGTGGGTGCCCAGTTACCGTGGAATCCGTACGGAACCCGGTCCGGCAGGTGAATCGCGGCGATTGTTTCGAGGCTGGCGGCGTCGAGGATGGTCAGGTCGCTGCGGTCAGTGCTCTCGTCGTAGACGAACCCCATGAGCACGCCGTCATCCTCGGGGCCCTGCGGTGCATGGGGGACGAAGGTGAACTCGCCGACGCGGTGGTGGGCGCCCAGTCGCCGCGTGCTGGTCTGGCCGCGGCGCAGGTCGTGCTTGAGCACCGAGTCGCCAGCGTGGCCGCCAAATGTCTGCACCGCGTACCCGTAGCGGTGCGGCCGGCCGATGAGCCGGTCGTCGATGCGCGGATATTCCTGCGGATGATCATCGAGGCGGGTCTCGCGCAGCTTACCGTCAGCGAGGTCGACGAGCCAGCGATCCAGAGTGGTGGGGCCCTCGTTCGGCCCGTGCAGGCCCCTATCGCACGCCTTCGGGTGCCGCACGACGTCCAGGACGATCGCGTTGCCCTCGTCGTAGGCATTGAGTGGGTGGAAGACGTAGCAGGGCTCAACATCGAACCACCGGACGTCACCGGCGCCTCCGGCGCGCGGCATCACGCCGACGCGGGCCGGATAGCGGGGGTTCCACCGGTAGGGCAGGTTCCCGTTCCCGCGCATTCCTTTCGTGGCTATCGCCATGAACGGCTCAGGCCACCGGACCCGGCCAACGAGCGCGGCGAGCACCAACCGGCTCAGTGCTCGCATGCCGGGCGGCACCGAGATGGCGGCGGCCTGCCGGGGATCGAAGGTGACCGGGAGGTCGTAGAACACAACATGTTTTTCGGTCAGCGAGAAGTCGTGCATCATGGGACTGCCGGTGACCGTCACATCCACCGTGTGGCGGGCGCGCCCGTCGACGCCGATGACCGAGTACTGCACGCGGTTGCCGCGGCCGAAGGAGTAGGAGACCGCGTGCAGCTCCCCGGTATTCGGGTCACGGTGCGGGTGCGCGGTGTAGCCACCGCGCAGGGTGCCGCCAAAGTCGCAGGGGCCGACGGTGTCCAGGTCCTCGGTGAGCTCATAGTTGGTGATCCCGCCTTCCACCAAGGCCAGCGTGCGGCCGGCGTGGCTGAGCACGTTGGTATTGGCGCCCGTCATCTCAAATCCGGTCCGGATAGGGGCACGGCGGCGTGCGACCTCGCCGAGCGCGTGCGCCACCGCTGGCGTGCGGACCCAGCGATTGCGGTACCACTGGGCCCTGCCGTCTCGCAGGCGCACGCCGTGGACCATGCCGTCGCCGGTGAACCAGTGATAGGTTTCCGGGTCGACCTCGGCGATCGGGTTCGGACCGATACGGAGGTAGCGCCCGTCGAGATGGGCCGGGATGGTGCCGGTGACAGCCAACTCGGTGATCGTGTGCTCCTGCCGCACCGGCGCGTAGTTGCCCTCGAGGTAGTCGTTACTCATGGCGTGGCCTCCCAGCGCTTCCCTGTCTGTATCCGTAGCCTCGTTTTATAACGACGTTCTATAACGTCGTTATATCAACGGCTCTGTAAAATCAGTGTGAAATTGCAGCCAAGGACACCGTATGTCCAGTGAAACGCGAACTGTCTGTTATGCCCTCTTTTTGATTTCTGACAACTACCGAGCGTCGAGCTCTTGACCACCCGCTGAAAGGCGACCTACCCTGATAGGTGGTCGGGGCCGGCACTATTCAAGGGGGTCCACGCCTGGCATCGCAGCGTGTAGCGTTCTTCAGATAGGCGTGCCGCGAAGTCCCAACCATCCGCAGGTTCGCTATGCCGATAAGTCAAGTCGCTGACGTGGGCTACCGTGAGTTCCATTCGCATCTCTCATGATTTCATTCGAGTTATTGTCAGAATGAGAACGTTGGATCTCCACCATCTTGCTCATGCAAAACTGGTTTGTTTCCTGGAGGTCGAACCGAGGGGGCCTTAAATGAACGTTCACTGGGTACGTTCGAACGAAATCTTGCTGGCCTTTCTGGTGACCGCTATAGTGACTGTCGGCGGACTGACCGCCCTGGTGTTACACCAACAACAAGACCAGACGACAGGCTATGGGCAGGTCTCTCTGAAGGCAGGTCCCGCGGCGGGCGCCCCGCCAAAGGCGAGCACACCTGCTCCCGCCAACGCACCAGCGCCCCCGGCACCCCAAGTAGCCCCCGCACTCCCCGTCGTCCCGGCACCCCACGTCGTCCCGGCACCCCAGAAATCGCTGCCGCAGACACACCCTCAAAAGCGAGCACACCCGATCTCGCCACCACCCCGGCTAGCCCCGGCACATCCCATAACCCCGGCACCCGAGACTAATCCCGCGACTGACATACCCACGAAGAAGATCCCACCGGATCCCCACCACACACCGCCCATCCCCGGCACAACGGGCAATCCCGGCGCCTCAGTAACCGCTCCGGCCGCAGGCACACCCGCAAAAGCGAGCAGCGCATCCCCCGCTTGGATACCGAACAATCGCTAGCCGGCCAAACTATCTATCAGGCTATCTAGGTGGGATGATCAACATCGTGGCCGGACCGTGGGCGTGGACCGGCTATTTACCTCTGGCGGAGACAGTCCGCCACGGTGGCCAAGGGCAACGTCGACTGGCAGAATCTGCGCGAGCGCACGGGTTCATTGACGGCGACGTGTTCGAGGTGGTGTTGGATGGACTTCACGATGTAATCATCGCGAGCCAAATCTTCCATCACTTCTCCGAGTAGCGTCTCATGAAGCGCGACCGCTTGGCATCGCGTCGAGCACTTGATGCTCATCTGGCGTGGCTGGTGCGGAGAACCAGTCCCGTTCGGGCACGGGACCCGCGCAGCGCGGGCAATGAAACCGCTGCTGGCGAGCGGTGCGAATTGCTGCCCACTCCTCGTTCAGCTTGCGACGCTCCTCGGCCAGCTGACGAAGCTCTGGCAAGAGGGTCTGGTTGGTCCAGGACACCCCGAGCAGCAGCCCGAGGCAGAGCAAGGCCAGGCCTCCTACAATCACAAGCGAGATCCCCATGCCGTACTCATTAACCAGCAGTACCCACACTGCCACAGCCCCCGCGGCCAGCAGCAGACCAGCAAGGATCATCATGATCCGGCGCCCGGTACGGGTACCACGTCTCCATGTGTTACGGCTCACGTTCGCCTCCAGCACAGTCGGCGCTCACACCGAGTCATCCGCGTTCATCTTAGGCTCCGAGCGAAGCTGGTGCCCATTCCGCTGCCTGGTAACTGCGGCACTGCCGAATCTGCCTCTACGGGATAGGTGCCCTCGGGTGACGCGAAAGTTCGCGCAGGTTCTCCCCGATGCCCGACGTATGCAAGCCTGGATACGGCCTGACCTTGATCGCCCGCCGCTCTGACAGCCCGAGTATCACCAATAATGTCGTCGGCCGAACACCGCGCGCCCGGCCGCGCCTAGCAGCGCCAGGATCGCCCCGAGCACCACCAGGATGATCCCGATAGCCCACAGAATCGAGATCTTGAGCAGGAACCCGACCACTAGCAAGATAATACCAAGAGTAATCACGATACTTCCCGGAAGCTCCTCATGAGGCGTCCTGTGGACGTTACCGCACATCCACCGATTCGGCGCGTTGCCCACCCAGGTTAAAGGCTGCGCCCGGTGCGCGGTCAGGATCCTCAACCTGCGAGCGGCCGTGTTTACCGCGCTGTTGACCGTGGTTGACCGGTCCCCATGACATGCGAGGTGTGGGCCTGCCGCAGGACAGGAGTGGCATGAACCTGGACCCGATCAAGAGCCAGCTGCCGAGCCGCCGGATCGCCGACGCGGTGCGCGCCCTGATCACCGCAGGAGAGCTGGCACCTGGGGACAAGCTGCCCTCCGAGCGCGAGCTCGCCCGGCGCTTTGGCACCGCCCGCAACACCGCCCGCGAGGCCATCCGGCTGTTGAGCGAGGAAGGCCTGGTCACTGCCCGGCACGGGCGTGGGGTGTTCGTCCGCGAGAAACAGCGCATGGGTGGTCACCGCCTACCTCCGATGGGCTGATGCCGAGGACACCCCGCTGCTCCAACCCAAGCCCGGACCCGGCGGCATCTATGGACGGCTCGAAGAACGCGGCCACACCATGACCACCGGACAAGACGAAATCATCGCCCGGATGGCCAGCCACACCGAAGCGCAGACACTCGACCTGCCACCCGGGGTGCCTGTCCTCGACGTCCTGCACACCAGCTTCGACCAGGACGGTGAACCCTTCGAGATCTCCCGGTTCGTCCACCGGGCCGACCGCGCCGGCCTCACCTACAACTTCCCCGTCGAGAACTAATCCCCCGCGCGCGGCCCTGCGTCAGGACTAATTCTGATCGTCGCGCTCACGACGCGATCCCCAACACGAAGGCGAAGCGATCCCGGAACTCCACCCACTCGCCCGGATAACGACACCGAATCTCCGCCACCCCAGCGGCCAGTTCCTCATCATCAAACATCGACAATAACGACAGGTAACGGTCCGCACCATGGCCACATACCGCTGTGTCGGGAACGCCAACGGGAAATCATTGTAGGACAGCTCTACCGCCAGCCCCGCCTCACCCATCACCGCAGCAACCGCCTGGGGATCAGGCTGCACCTCACGAACCGATCATGGGCTGCCTGGAACAGCGGATACTCGATGCTGGTCGGCAACATCACGATGAGGAACCGACCGCCGGGAGCCAGCAACGTCGCTAACCCACTGATGACCGCTCCGCGGTCCGCGACGTGATGGATCGCCTCCTTGACCAGAATCGCCTCGAACCGATCCCCCGGCAGCAGCGTCGACCCTGAAGCCAGGTCCTCCGCCGAGGCCTGCACAACCACCAGCCGCGGATCGTCCGGAATCTGATCCAACATGCGCGCCGAGGGATCAACACACACTACAGACCCCGTGCGTTCCGCTAGCCGACGCGCGTACAACCCCGTGCCACACCCCACATCCACGACCCGATCGCCGGGCTGCACCCGCAGGTGAGCGAGGATGCATCCACTCATCCACTCCAGGAAGCCCGGGCTATAGGCCCAGTTCTGGTCATACACCGGCGCCAGACGGTCATAATGGGCCCGCGTCTCTCCACGCACCAAACGACGCCTCCATCCACTTCCCTGAGTCACGCCCGATACCCCACCGTATTACGGAGCCGTGGCGTCGTACGGTTCACTTCGTGAGCATGTCGGGCTCTGTCGGCGCGCGGCCTGGCGGCCGTGCTCGGTCGCGGCCCGGTTTACTCGATCCTGGTCGGTCACGTCAGTTCACCGTTAGGAATGGCGTGTCCGAAATACTTCGCGAGCACGATGGTTGATTCACCCGTATCGAGCGGTGTTGGTACCCGGCTAGCCGGGTACGCGGCGCGGGACGAGGTTCCGGCTATACATCGATTTCCGGCGTAGACGTGGAGTCCGGGGCCACCACCACACCCTGCGGAGGGGTGCCAACCGGGATCGGAGCGGCGGCGAGCGATATCCCGGCCGCAGCCTCATCCCCGGCCCCAAGCCCAGAAGCCAGCAACGGGTTAACAGCGGTCATGATGCTCTGTGTGGAGGTTTCATAGACGAAGGGCTCGTATCACTGTTGATCAGCTATCTCAGCTCGTCAGGGTCGTTAGTTTGGGGGACCAGCCGCTAGCCGGACCGTGGCATTGTGCTGCTGACCTGATGGGTCCACCCACGCCAGGCGCACCAGGTCTCCGGGGTGATGACCGGTCAGCAGGGTGGTGAGCGTCGTTGGGGAATCAACCGCCGCTCCGTTCAACGACACGATGACGTCCCCCGCTGCCAGCCCGGATTGGTCACCCGGCAAGCCAGGCATGATGCCCGCGACGACGGGACCAGAGACGACAGATCCGTACCGATTCCCGGATCCGCCCCACTCGTCCGGCCCCTGGACCAGGATGCCAAGAATGCCGGTCGATCCGATATGGACGGTCGCGGAAGCGATGCCGGCGTCGATCCGCTTGCTGATTGCGATCGCATCGTTGATCGGAATCGCCAATCCCTCGCTTCCGGAGGACTGGAACCGGAATCCGGTAGAGCCCGCGGTGTCAACGCCGACGACCTGCCCGGCGCTGTTCACCAGGGGCCCACCGGAATCACCGGGCTGCACGTCGGCTTCGACCTGAATCAGCCCGGCGAGCTGCTGGGTACTCCCGGTTGTGTCGTCGCTGACAGTGATCGTCTGGTCCAGGGCGGAGACCGTGCCCGCTGCGATGCTCGGGGTACCGCCGACGCCACCGGCGTTGCCAATCGCCGCGATCCCGTCCCCGACCGCAACCCTGCTGGAGTCCCCGATCGAGGCGATCTGGAGGCCCGAGGCACCCTGCAGCTGGAGCACGGCGATGTCATGGCTGCGGTCATAGCCAACGACCGTCGCCGGGCAGGTCTGGCCGTTGCCCACATCGGTGACGGTAATGCTGGTGGCGCCGCTGATCACGTGATTGTTGGTGAGCACCTCACCGGAGGAACTGAGCACGATTCCGGTCCCGGCGCCTTCGGCGTTCTGATAACCCAGCTTGGTGTTGATATCCACCACAGCGGGCTCGACCTTGGCCGCGAGCGCCGAAAGATCCACCAACCCGCTCAACGCACCCGACGAGCTCGCCGGTGGCGAGGCTGCGGACGGCGCCCACGGCGACGATGACAGCGGCAAGGTGGAAGCGGTCCGCCAGACGGCGCGACCCACGCCGACCACCACCGCGGATACCAGGGCCACAACGAGCAGGACGACCAGCAGACGCAGCGGATGTCGTCTCGGGGACGGTGGGGCTGGCGGGGGCCAGTAGCCGCCCGGCGGGAACCAAGGCGGCGGTCCCCACCCGCCGCCGGGGCCGGGGCCACCAGCAGATCGGGGAAACTCCGCGGTCGGCCATGGGGCGTCGTAGGTTCCGGGCCCGGCTCCCGGGTAGCCTGGACGGTCAACCTCGCTCACAGCCCCTCCTCTTCGGGACTTCGGGACGGTCGTTCTCCACCGAGTAAACCGCCGCAACCTGAGAACTACCCGGGTGCTCGGCTGTGGGCCTGATAGGAAGCGCTCAACAGTCACAGCCCGTCCCGCCCGCCAAGGCCCTGACCGACGTTCTCCCAGCCGCGTTACATCAGCAAGCACAGCGCGGTCCAAACGGACCCGGCGGGTGATCGATACGCGGCTGGGACGCTCTCCCGGCCCGGATACGGCCTGCACACCTGTTGATCAGAAAAACCCGCAGCTCAGATAGGGTAATGATCAGAAGCGGTAGTAGAGAAACGGGCTGAAGGTGCCGGTGGCGACCAGGAGCGTGGAATAGAGCAGGCCGACGGTCCTCACGCCGACCCGTAGCGCGGTGGCGGGCCGTGACCGCACCGATTCGAGGTAACGGCCGGTGATTGGCTGGGCCGGTAGCAGGAACACCAGGGCGGCCAGCACCAGGATCACCAGTCGCTGGTGGGTCAGCGAGGCGTCCACCACGTCGGTCAACCCGGCGAGATCGGGGATCACCATGTGCTGCAGGAAGACCAGCGCGGTGCGCAAATTCGGTGATCGGAAAAACACCCAGCCGACCACCACGATCAGCAGGGTCAGCGCCCGGCGCGCCAACCGACGCTCCGGCTCAGCTGCCGCGACCGCCCACCCGCGGCGGCGCTCGATCACCAGCACCGTGCCGTGGTAGAGCCCCCAGAACAGGAAGGTCCAGTTCGCGCCGTGCCACAACCCGACCAGTGCGAACACGATCCACAGGTTGCGGTAGGTGGTCCGGGCGCCGCACCGGTTACCGCCGAGCGGGATATACACATAGTCGCGGAACCATCGGGACAGCGACATGTGCCATCGCCGCCAGAATTCGGTGATGCTCGCCGACGAGTACGGGCGCGCGAAGTTTTCCGGCAACGTGAACCCGAGCATTCGCCCCAGCCCGATGGCCATGTCTGAATACCCCGAAAAGTCGAAGTACAGCTGTAACGTGTATCCGATTGCGCCGAGCCAGGCATTCGCGGTGGTCATCTGATCGGCCGGGGTGGTGAAGCAGGCGTCCACCATGGGCGCAAGTGAGTCCGCGATCGCCACCTTCTTGGTCAGCCCAAAGGCGAAACGGGGAAATCCGGCGGCGATGTCGTCCAACCGGTGGCTGCGTGGCTGCGTGAGCTGATCTGCAATCTCCCGATAGCGCACGATCGGTCCCGCGACCAACTGGGGGAACATCGCGATATAGGCGACGAAGGGGACCTTCTTGCGCAGCGCCCGGCGTTCACCACGGTAGATGTCCACCACATAGGAGATGTGGTGGAACGTGTAGAAGGAGATCCCGATCGGCAAGATGAGCGAGACGGTGGGCAGAGCGAGCCCCGTGAGCGACGCCAACCCGGCGGCCTGCGCGCTGGCGAAACCAGCGTACTTCCAGACGATGAGCACCGCGACATCGAAAACGACGACGCTGATCAGCATCCGGCGCCGCCGCTTCGGTTCGCGCTCCCCGCCGTTGGGTTCCACCGCCGGCCCCATCACATAGTTGACGACCATGCAAGCCAGCAGCAACAGCGTCGTCGGGCCCGCACCCACCGCGTAGAAGACCAGGCTGGCGGCCGCCACGATGCCGTTGCGCCAGCTCCGGGGAGCGATCAACAAAGCCGCGAGCACGGCCGGCATGAAATACCACAGGAACATCGGGCTGGCGAAAGACATGGCGGCCGCGCAGCCTAGCCGACGTGCCACCGCGTCCCGGTGGGCCGGGCAGGTCAGTCTCCGGTCACGGCCCGCAGTTGGGTGATGGTGGTGTGCTGGTATGGCCCGACACCGACAGTCCTGGACAGCGCGGCGGCGTGCGAGGCTCTACCATCGGGAGCTATGCATTTCATGACGGCTCAAGCCGGCCTCCTCGCCACCGAGCTCGAGGCTCGGGGTTTCCTCGCGGGCATCGGGAAGACCATCCTCATCCTGATCATCATTTTAGTAGTCATCGGGGCGCTGATCGGGTTCTCGGTAGCCCGCAGGTTCGGTCAACGCAGGTAAGCCAGGGCCGCCGCTAGGGTCCCGCGCTACTGGCGCTGCGGAACTGGAAGCCGGTGGGTAGGGAGAGGTCAGGTCCTGCAACCCTACCCACCAGGCTGCTCGCGAGTCGCCGACGAGCATACTGTGGTTCGTTGGTCAGGGCCGATCGGTTCGACATCGCCGCGACCGTCGCTGTGGACGCCGCAGCGAGCGCCTGGGAATCCGGCGCGGTCCCCGGTGTGGGGATCAGGACTGGTGTTAAACCGTGGCGCGTGAGTTCGGCGTTGGCTTGGACCCGAGATCGTGGGCGCTCTGCGCGAGCTGCTGAATATTCTGCACTTGCGACTGGAACTGGGCGGCGTGCACCGCATCGGCGTCCGCGCGCTGCGAGAACTGGTCGGCGAGCATGGGCATCCGTCATCTGCATCACCTCATCTGCGTCACCTTGAGCCGTCCGATGCGGACCAGCCATGGTGGCCCCACGACCTCCACAGCGCCCCCAGTCTCCATCCCTCCTCCGTTCCGCGGCTTAGAAGGAAACAGCCGCGACACAAAGCGGGACCCATCCGCGCTCCCCGCCAGACGACTCGCCCGGTTCAGATACCGGGAGCCCCTATCCCGAGAACGTAGGAATCGTGGCGTTCTTCACGGTCTGATGGTTTGCTTCCCAGGCTTTCAGCACGGTGAGCGGCAACCGACCACGCTCGCTGACACTGTGACCATTCTGCTTGGCCCACTCGCGGATGGCCTTGAGCGTGTCACGGTTGTAGCCGCTGCGCGCAACGCCACCGTTGCCGGCCCCGCGGCCAGCCGAACGGTCGACGCCACGAACGCTCGGGCGCCGGGCACTGGTCTTGCGGGCAGCCGCGACGTAACGGGCCAAGTTGTCACGAAGCTTGGCGGCGTTGTCATCCGCCAGGTCGATCTCGTACGTGACACCTTCGAGAGCGAACTCTACTGTTGAAATCTCTTCAGCTTCCTCGCCGGTGAGGTCGTCGATGAAGGTGACGATGGTCTTCTGAGCCACGGGTACGGATTCTCCTTGTCGGGAAGAACACGGCATAGGCGCAACTGCCGTGTCGTGAACGCTGACCGCGATAAGATACACACTGCTCGGCGATCCGAGTCCGCGGCATGCCGAAAGCGCCCGTTTTTCAACGCTGCGCCTCCTGACCGCTTCAGCCGGCGCGACGCAAGCGCGCCACCTCGGCGAGCACAACACCGGCGGCGACTGACGCGTTGAGCGACTCGACCGGTCCCACCATGGGTATCGACACTGCGGCGTCACAGGTTTCGCGGACAAGCCGGGATAGCCCCCGCCCCTCCGAACCGAGGACGAGCACCAGGGGTCCGGTGGCCAGCGGGAAAGCATCCAATGGCATTGTGCCGCCAGCGTCCAGGCCGACAATCATCAAGCCGGACGCGGCGAAATCCTTGAGCGTGCGCACCAGATTGGTGACCCGAGCCACCGGCAGACGCGCAGCCGTACCCGCCGAGGTCCGCCAGGCCACTGCGGTCATCCCCGCCGACCGCCGCTGCGGCAGCACCAGTCCGTGCGCACCGAATGCGGTGGCGCTACGGACCACGGCGCCTAGGTTGCGCGGGTCGGTTACCCCGTCCAGCGCGACAAGCAACGGCGGCGTCCCAGACTCCCGTGCGGCAACCAACACGTCCTCGGGAAGCGCGTACTCATACGGCGGCACCTGCAGCGCCACCCCCTGGTGCAGCGCACCCCCGGCCAGCCGATCAAGATCAGCCCTGGGCACCTCGAGAATGGACAGACCGGCGTCGGCGGCCAACCGTACGGACTCGCCGACCCGGTCGTCGAGGTCCACCCCGATAGCCACGTGCAGCGCGGTGGCCGGCACCCCGGCGCGCAGACATTCCAGCACCGGGTTGCGACCGAACACGGTCTCCCCCGGCTCGCTACCGTTGCGACGGCGGGCCGCAACGGCCGGGTTGGCCTCGCGCTGCCCTGGAACCGGCTGCCGCTGGGCAGGACGGCGCTGAGCGTTTTGATGGTGGGTGCCCTGGCGTTGAGCCGGATGGCCGGGCCGCAGCTCGGCGGGCGGTGTGGCGCCGCGACCGCGCAGCCCCTTGGACTTCTGCCCGCCGGAGCCGACAACGGCGCCCTTCTTGGTGCCCGGCTTGCGCATCGCACCCCTGCGCTGGGAATTACCGGCCATGAACTCAGCTTCCCTTGACCGTCCACATCGGACCAGCGGGGGTGTCCTCAACGGCGATCCCGGCCGCCAGCAACTGATCACGCACCGCGTCGGCGGTTGCGTAGTCCCCGCGGTTACGGGCCTCGGCGCGCTCAGCGAGCAGCTGGTTCACCAAGAAGGCCAGCGCCGCCGATGCGGCATCCGAGGTTGACGTCGAGCGCCACTGGTCAGCCAGCGGGTCCAGGCCCAGTACACCGGTCATCGCCCGCACCGAACCGGCCGCGCCTACCGCCACCGGGTGATCTCCGGTGTCCAGCGCTGCGTTGCCCTCGCGCACGCCTGCGTGGATCGCGGCCAGCGCCGCCGGCGTGCCGAGGTCATCGTCCATCGCCGCGACGAACTCAGCGCACCAAGGGAGCGGCTCCGATACCCCGCACCGCTCCCGCACTCGGTGCACGAACGACTCGATCCGCTGGTAGGCGACCACCGCCTCGTCCAGCGCACCGTCCGAATACTCGATGGCAGACCGGTAATGCGCGGCAATCAGGTAATAGCGCAGCTCTACGGCACGGACCCGGCGCAGGGTAGCCGGGATGGACAGCGTGTTGCCCAGTGACTTGGACATCTTCTCACCCGACAACGTCACCCAGCCGTTGTGCAACCAATACCGGGCGAAGGCATCGCCAGCGGCTCGGGACTGGGCCCGTTCGTTCTCGTGGTGCGGGAAGACCAAGTCCAGCCCGCCGCCGTGAATGTCGAACTCCGGGCCAAGGTAGGTGGTGGCCATCGCCGAGCACTCCAGGTGCCATCCGGGGCGGCCCGGCCCCCACGGCGTCGGCCAGGACGGCTCGCCAGGCCTGGCGCCCTTCCACAGAGTGAAGTCCCGAGGATCGCGCTTGCTCGACGCGGCGGATTCACCCTGGGAGACCTCGTCGGGACGCTGCCCCGACAGCGACCCGTAGTCGTCCATCGTGGCCACCGCGAAGTAGACATCACCACCCGCGGCGTAGGCGTGCCCCCGGTCGATCAGCCGCGCCATCAGCTCAACCATCTGCGGAACATGGCCGGTGGCGCGCGGCAGCGCCGACGGCGGCAGGCAGCCCAGTGCCGTATAAGCGTCCTCAAACGCCCGTTCGTTCTGGTACGCCCACTCCCACCACGGCAGACCCGCCTCGGCGGACCTGGCGAGGATCTTGTCGTCAATGTCGGTGACGTTGCGCACCAACAGCACGTCATGGCCGGTGGCCATCAGCCAGCGACGCAGCACGTCGTAGTTCAACGCCGACCGCACATGCCCGATGTGCGGGACGCCCTGCACGGTGGCCCCACACACGTACATCGACGCCGCGCGAGGGCGGAGGGGGACGAACTCCCGCAAACTGCGCGTCGCGGTGTCGTAGAGGTGCAGGCTCACGGGGGGATCGTAGAGCGTGGTTCGTCGAGCCACAGCTGCCGTGCGGTCAAGGTAGCCGTGCGGTCAAGGTAGCCGTGCGGTCAAGGTGACAGGCGCGCACCCAGGTTTACGCTTCCACGGTGGAATGGACCCCAACCCGGATCCGCCTGTTCCGTGACGTGGGGTGTGCCAGTCCCAGCACGACTTCGGCCGGACTGCTGCCATGAGCGAAGATCAGTCGAGATCGCTGCTCTACCTCGTGGTCTGCGCCGCGCCACCGGCGCGACACATCGACGAACTGGTCGAGCTACTGCACCAAGCAGGTTGGCACATCTGCGTTATCCCCACTCCCCACGCGGCAAGCTGGATAGATCACCAGGTGCTCGCCCAGCAGACGGGCCACCCGATCCGGCACGATCACCGGCTGCCCGGTGACCCGGACTCATTGCCACGAGCTGACGCCATCGCCGTGGTGCCCGCCACCTTCAATACCATCAACAAGTGGGCAGCCGGCATCAGTGACACGTTCGCACTGGGCATACTCAACGAAGCCATCGGGCTCAAATTGCCTATCACTATCGCACCCTACGCCAAGCCGAGCTTGGCAGCGCATCCCGAATTTGACAAAAACCTGGAAAAGCTTGCAAAATGGGGTGTGAAGGTGCTACCGAACGAGGTGATTCGGGTGCGGGCGGAGGCACAGGATACCGAGATGGAGGGGGACGATAAACCAGCACTGCACTTCTCATGGCGGCCGGTAGTGGAGGCGGTAGCACGAAATCTTTGAGTCGCGGCGGGCAGCGCTGCGTGATCAACCACTACGCACTCTCGATAAGGGTGACATGCTGACCTTCGGGGGTGATCGTGATCCGCCACCGCTGTGGGCCGGGCCGTCCGGCGTGGTGCCACCAATGGTAGGCGGTCTCGAATTCGTCCCAGAGGTTGCGGGGCCCGGATTGATGCACCGGGTAAGGACCGGTGTCGGGCTGATGGACGAGATTGGCCCAGGAATCGGTGGCGGGATCCACAAACCAGAGCCGGGCCTGGTCGAGGTCGCCATCAGCGGGAACGTAGATAGTGGTGCAGTTCGGGACTTCCATGCCGATAGCCAGACTGGCGTCGTAATCGCTGGCGACGCTGTAGGGCGCCACGGTGGTGTGGCTGTGCCGGGCGGTGGCCTCCGCACTCTTCATCATCGACCGTGCTAGCCGAACTGGTGATGTAGTACCCGCTCTCCCCTGGCCCGGCGGGATGTCCGTCGTCGACCTGGGTGATCACCGCAGCGGTTCCATAGGCGCGTCGCATCCACTCCTGCGGGTTTTCGCAGCGGCGCAGCGGCACCAACCCAGTATCGTCGGTGATTCAAATCGTGTCCGGGATCCTCCCTACAGGCTATCGGTACATACCAGGGTGGCGATCCGGTGCCGCAGGTGCGCTACTTCGTCAAGGTGCTGGTGTGGGGCGGCGTAGCGGGACAGTTCGCGCAGTTCCTCGGCAGCGCGGTGGGAGCGGAGGGTGCCGGCGACGTCCAAAGCCTTGTGTCCGATGCTGGCGGCCTGGCTCGGGTCGCCCGTGACCATGGTGAGGCTGGCCAGCTTGGCCAGGGAGATCGCCCGGGAACGGACCGCGCTGGCACTGTGACCGGTCGCTGCTGCCGCAAGCCGGTCGGTGGCCTGCTCGGGGTGATGGCCGAGCATCGCGAGGTCGAACAGGACCTGCCCGGTGTTGCCGGCGAGAGCGGCGGCGTTCCGGCGGGCCAGGAACGGCGGGTCATTGTCCGGGGTGGCGTGGGCGAAATGGTCATCGGCGGTGCCGATGGCGGTCATGGTCTCGCTGACCCGGCGCATCTTGGCCAGCGCGCGGGCCCGGTCGGTGTGCAGCATGCACAGCCCGGTCGCGGTGAGCCGATCAGAGCGGACCAGAGCCTGTTCCGCCAACGTGAGCGCCTCGTCGGGTTGCCCGGTCCGGGTGGCCTGGTGCGCCATGCTGCCCAGGACCACGGCTCGCAGGGGCCAGTCCTTGGCCTGCTCAGCGCAGGCCAGCGCGAAGCGGTACGCCCGGCGGGCTTCCTTGTATGAGTTGCTCGGGGTGGGTTCGCTATCGCCCTCCAGGAGCGCCGCCACCGGCCCTTCCAGGGCGAGAGTGCCCATGCCCAAGGCGGTGGTGGTGTGGAAAAACTTGAATCGTGGCGCTGGGCGATCAACCGCTACGCATGAGTAGCACCGCAGCCACCGCGGCGATGCCCTCGCCGCGACCGGTCAGCCCAAGGCCGTCGGTGGTGGTGCCGGATACCGAGACTGGTCCGCCTAATGCGTCGGACAGCGCTCGCTGCGCCTCGGCCCGGCGAACGCCCACCCGTGGTGCATTGCCGATCACCTGCACCGCACCGTTGCCCACCACCCAACCCCGGATCGCCAACCTGCGGCGCACTTCGGTGAGCAGTTCGGCGCCGTGCGCCCCGACCCACCGCTGCTCGTCGGTGCCGAACACCGCACCCAGATCGCCCAAGCCAGCAGCGGACAGCGCAGCGTCACACAATGCGTGCGCAGCGACGTCACCGTCGGAGTGCCCGGCGCAACCCGGTAGCCCAGGCCAGTGCAGCCCGGCGATCCAGCAGTCCCGGCCAGGTTCCACCGGGTGCACATCGGTGCCGATCCCGACCCTCATGCCTGACCGGCGGCTCTCCCGCCGGCCACCATCTCAGCAACGGCAAGATCGAACGGGGTAGTGATCTTGAAAGCATGCGGATGACCCGGCAACGTGGTCACGGTCACCCCCAGCGCCTCGACGAGCCCGGCGTCGTCGGTCACCGGGCCGGATGGTAGCCGATGAGCCCGCCGTAGCAGGTCCCCGGCGAACCCCTGCGGGGTCTGCACCACCCGCAGGGCCGCCCGGTCCAGAGTGCCCACGACCCGACCGTCGGGGTCCACCTGCTTGATCGTGTCGACGACCGTCAGAACCGGCACCACAGCCCGTTGCCCGGCAAGTACTGCCTCCACCACCGCTTGGATCACGCTGACCGGGGTGAGACAGCGAGCAGCATCGTGCACCAACACCACCTCGGCGTCGGGCACAGTATGCAGGGCCGCCCGGACCGAATCGCAGCGGTGCGCTCCGCCCGTGACGATCCGCACTCGAGCGCCGACCTCGGCGACGGCTGCTCGGGCCCGGTCATGGTGTTGCGCACCGACCGCGACCACCACCACCTCGACGCGCTCGGACGCCAGTAACCCCTGCACACAGTGCCAGAGCAGCGAACGGCCCCGCAGCGGCACAAAGGCCTTCGGCATCCCGGCCGCCAACCGCATGCCCTGCCCTGCGGCCGGCACCACTGCCGCGACCCGAGGGGCCAGGACACGGTCGTCGACGTGGTCAGGTCCGGGTCCGGGTCGCTGCGACTCAGGAGGCAGCGGCGAGGACCTCGTCGAGTAGCACCTCGGCGTTGTCCTCATTGGTGCCCTCGGCGAGGGCGAGCTCGCTCACCAGAATCTGGCGGGCTTTCGCGAGCATGCGCTTCTCACCGGCCGACAGACCGCGATCGCGCTCGCGACGCCAGAGATCCCGGACCACTTCCGCCACTTTGTTGACGTCGCCAGAGGCGAGCTTCTCCAAGTTGGCCTTATACCGCCGCGACCAGTTCGTCGGCTCCTCGGTGTGGGGTGCACGCAGCACCTCGAAAACCCGATCGAGACCCTCTTGACCAACCACGTCCCGGACACCGACGAATTCGGCGTTGGCAGCGGGAACACGGACGGTAAGATCACCCTGAGCGACCTTGA
>JAFAXZ010000117.1 GCA_019240665.1 Pseudonocardiales bacterium
GGCGGTGGAGGCGGCGTAGTCGTCACCGCACACGATGGTGGCCACGATCTGGTGCGCCTCGCCGAGCAGTTGGGCCAGCAGGCGCCCCGGGCCAACGGTGCCGTCGAGCACCCGGGGGCCGATACCCGCGGCCTCCTCGCCACCGAGTCCGGCGTAGAACTGATTGACGTAGTGCACGATGCGCATCAGGCAACGCCTCCCAACTGCTGCTCGGAACGGCAGGTCAGCCGCCCGGCGCCGAGCGGACTCAGGGCACACAGGATCGCGGCGGTCGGGACCTCGACCGCGGCGATCGCCTCCGCGTCGGCGATGCGTAGCCGGGTGCCGCCGAACGCCCGCTCAACTGCCGGCAACTTCACCCGCTGGTCGTAGTTACCGGTACTGACCACCGCGCCGCGCCGCGGACCAGCCACCAGCGGCGGACCGGTGCCATCAGCGCCGGACAGCTCGGCGTACAGCGCCACTGCGGTCAGCCCGTCGGCCTCCAGGGCATCCACCTTCAACATCAGGTCGTTGTCCGCATTGCCCGCGCCTTCCTTGGTCACGATGGCGGCGTCGAAGCCGGCGGCGCGGCACAACCAGGCGGCATGCGTGGAAACCAGTTCCTTGTCGGCTTGCTGCACCGGCTCAGGGCACAGCACCACCCCGGCAAAGCCCAGGTCCTGCCCGTCGCGGGCCCGCAATTCGGCGATCACGGGGTGGTTTTGGTGCAGGTAGGTGGGGTTGCGCAGGGCTGGGTGGCCGTACTGGCCGCTGACCACGGCACCGTCCTCGATCTCGGCAGGGTCGAACAGGGTCGGCAGACTGCCCGCCATGCTGCGCCCGTAGACGAAGACGTCCTTGAACGCGCCCTGAGTCTGCAGGTTGGTGATCACACCCACGCGGGGTAGCCCACCGGTGGGCGTGCCCGCACGGTGTGGTGGCGCCAACTCCTCGATCGCGTCGGGCGCGGCGTCGACGGCGGCGTCCGCGAGGTGCACCGCCAGCCGCAGCAATCCGCGGCGCAAGGCGACCTCAGCCTCCTGCCAGGAGGCATCGTCAGCCCGGTCGAACTCGATCACAACATTGTGCGTCCGGCCGAACGGAGAGCGCTCAGCCGCCGGACCGGACATGTCGATCAAGCCCTCTTGGTTGCGGGGCAGTTGGCCGGCGACCAGCACCGCCGCCCCGCGCAGCACGTGCGTGTCACCGCCACGCTTGCGGTTGACCGGCGCTATCCAGCCTGGAAAAACTCCCCCACCCGGGCCTTTGGAACGCGGCTCCACCACGTCGAGCGGCGCGATGATCCGAACCCGGTCTCCTGGTACCGCAGTATGGACGCGCACCGACGCCAGGGCAGGTTCGGCGAATAGTGCCTGCACCTGGTCCCGGCCGACCACCAGCTGGTGCTGCTCGTATCGGGTGACGGCGCCGAGCTCGACGGAGCGGACGTCATGGATGATGCGCCGCAGTGCCGACACGACGAGCTCCCCTCAACGGCTCCCGATCCCATCGTAACCTCCTAGCGGGTTCAACCGGTGCCACAACGCCAGAGTTCGGCGGCGTGCTCGGGCGGTGGGGTCTGCGGTGGGGTCTGCGGTGGGGTCTAGAGGGCGACCGGCCGTGGTGATGTTGAGCGATCACCGGGTCGGTGGCTTTAAACCTGAGCAGAGCGGAACTCGTGGGTGCCGTTGGGGAGTTGGTGGGTGATGCCGCGGTGGGCTAGGAGTTTCATGAGGGGGAGGGCGACGCGGCGGGTGGTGTTGAGGGCTTGGCGGGCTTGGCTGAGGGTGAAGGGGCTGGGTAGGTCATGGAGCCGCTTGATGGCGACCTTGTCCGCGCCGGGGGCGAGGTAGATCCCGTCGGCGATTTTGAGTAGTTGGCCGGTCCGCACGGCGGCGGCGAGCTGTTGGGGGCCTAGTCCTAGTTCAGCGAGCCGGTGTGCCTCGGGTGCGGCGAAGGGCCGCTGCGCAAGCTCGGCGCGGATTTCGGCGATCGCGTCGCGCACCGTGTTGGGGATCCTGGTGGCCGCTCCGGTGAGGTGCACCCGCCCGTTGGTGAGGGTCAACGGTGGGGCCAGTAGCAGTTCGACCAGCCGCGTGTCTGGCATTTCGGTGATTTGTCGGGCGGTTTCCAGTGGCATACCCGGCTCCAGGGGGTGCGCAGTCGTGTGCGCGGTGATGGCGTCGGTGAGTCGGGCAGCGCGCTGCGCCAGCACAGTGGGGTCGACCAGCCAACCCCCTGCCTGGGGTGCTCCCGGGGGTTCGGGCGCGCCCATAGCGATCAGCGTGTCGCGTCGGACCACGCCGCGGCGGCGCAGTTCGGCGGCCCCGTCCGGGATGTCCTCCATCGTGGACAATTCGGTGGCGCGGGCTGCGGCTGCCCCGCGGCGGCGCAGCACGGGTGGAGCGACATCCAGCACGGTGATCCCGGCGGGGATGCGTCGGGCCCCGGGATCGCGAAGCAGGGCGCGGTCCCCGATCCGCAGTGGCAGCGGTTGCGCCAGGCTCAGCCGCGCGGTGTCCGCGCCCAAGGGGCGGACCCGCGCAGCTACCGCAGTCGTGCCGACGTGCAGGAGCACATGCCGGGGCAGCCCGGTGGCCGGGCCGGGGGACAGTCGGACGTCGAGGGTGCAGGTGGCCAGCCAGGCTCTCGGGGTGAGCAGGGCAGCACCGCGGCACACGGCCTCGCGGGACACCCCCCGCAGGTTGACCGCTACCCGGGCCACCGGGGGCACGGACTTCACCGGTAAGCCCAGGGACTGCAGCCCCCGTACTCTCACCCGCCGCCCCCCGGGACCCACCTCCAGTTCGTCGCCGACATGCAGGGTCCCGCCGGTCAGCGTTCCGGTGACTACAGTGCCCGCGCCGTGGATGGTGAACGCCCGATCCACCCACAGCCGGACGTCGGCGTCGAGGTCCGGCGCGGGCAGCCCGGCGACCAGCGACCCCAGCGCGGCTCGGAGGTCCTCCAGCCCGGCCCCGGTCACGGCGCAGACGCAGACCGCGGGGATTGGGCCCAACGACGACCCCGCCAGGTGCTCCAGTGCCTCCTCGCGGGCTGGTTCGGGGTCCATCAGGTCGCTGCGGGTCACCGCCAGCAACCCGTGCTGGACGTTCAGCGCGTGCAGTGCCTCCAGGTGTTCCTGGGACTGCGGCATCCAGCCCTCGTCGGCTGCGACCACGAATAGCACGGCGGGCACGGGGCCGACGCCGGCGAGCATGTTCGGCACGAACCGCTCGTGCCCGGGCACATCGACGAACGCCACCGTCGGCCCGGTGGGCAGGGTCGTCCAGGCGAACCCCAGATCGATGGTCATCCCCCGGCGGCGTTCCTCTGCCCACCGGTCGGGTTCCATCCCGGTCAACGCGCGGACCAGCGTGGACTTACCGTGGTCGACATGGCCTGCGGTCGCTATGACGGGCATGCCAGGACCGCATCCCGCAACGCGGTGTCCTGCTCAGCATCCACCGCGCGGAGGTCCAGCAGGCAGCGGTGGGCATGAACCCGGCCCAGTACGGGCGGGTTGCCGGCCCGCAACAGCGCGGCGTAGCGCTCGGGCAGGCTGACCGCGGCGCTGTCCAACGTCACCCCCGGCGCGCCGCCGCCGCCCACCGTGGCCCGCGACGCCACCGCCGTCGCGTCCACCCCGCGCGCGGCCAACGCCCCCGCGATCGCCCTCGCTCGCCGCTGCAGCGCACTGGGGTTGGTGGCCAGTGCCTGGGCGGTGGGGGTCGCTGGTCCCCGCAGCGTGGCTTCCAGCGCGGCCAGGGTGAGCTTGTCCACCCGCAACGCCCGGGCCAGCGGGTGCCGACATAACCGGGTCACCAGCTGCTCGCAGCCCAGCAGCAACCCGGCCTGCGGACCACCCAGCAGCTTATCGCCGCTGGCCGTGACCAGGTCAGCGCCGTGGGCCAGCGTGGTGGCGGCGTCGGGCTCCTCGGGCAGCGTGGGGTGCGGCGCGAGCAGCCCCGAGCCGATGTCGGCGACCACCGGCACGCCCAGCCCGCTCAGCTGCCTCACCGGCACCGAGGAGGTGAACCCGGTGATGCGGAAATTCGACGGATGCACCTTAAGCACGAACCCGGTCTGCGGACCGATCGCCGCGGTGTAGTCCTCACGGGCGACCCGGTTCGTGGTACCGACCTCACACAACCGGGCACCGGTGGACTCCAACAGCTCCGGAATACGAAACCCGTCACCGATCTCCACCATCTCACCGCGAGCCAGCACGATCTCCCGACCAGCCGCCAACGCGGTCGCGGCGAGCACCAACGCCGCGGCGCCGTTATTCACCACCGCCACCCCCCCTGCCGCGGGCACCGCCTCCGCCAACGCAGCCAACGCACCCGTCCCGCGGCGGCCGCGCCCGCCGGTGACCAGATCAAATTCCACATCAGTAGCACCGGCCGCGACTCCCAACGCCTCCACCGCGGCAGCCGACAACGACGCCCGACCCAAATTGGTATGCAACAACACCCCAGTCGCATTCAGCACCGGACGCAAAGTCGTCGCCGTGTCCGGCAACGCCGCCAACACCTCCGCGACCAAAGCCGCAGGCGGCACAACACCCTCCCGCACCCGCTGCTGCACCACAGCCACCACCTGCTTCACCCGCCGGCGCCCCACCCGCCGCACGGCAGCAACCACAGCCGGAACAGCCAACACCACATCAGTGCGCGGAACCCACCGACGCACATCCATAACCCGCACGCTAGCTCCTTCACCTTGTTAGGGTCAGCGGAGGGTGTCCATTCACGGGTCGAGCCCGCGATGTTAGGCCGTGGCTCCGCTGCGGGGTCGCTACCGAGGTCGCCGCTGCCCGAGGCTGGTGTGCGGCGACCATGCTTTTGCGGTCAGCGCAACCACTGTGAGTCCAATTATTCCCCCCACCAGCGTGTCACTGATGTAATGTTTTCCGTCTTTAATAAGTGATAAGTGTGCAAGCAGTGCCATCGCTCCTAGTGGCAAGAAGGTGCTGGGGGCCTCCAGTGACGCTCCAAAGACGTAAGCGACCTCTGCCGCAGCATGACCGGAGGGAAAAGCACCCCTGATAATCTGCGGTTTTCGAGGCCGAGAGTGGCGGGGTTGAGCCCGCCCGAACAGGGGTTTCAATAAATTGCCAGCTCCAAGCCCAAGTAAGTAACACGCAGATCCCCGCACCGCTGCCTGTTTTCCTCTTGGCCCCCCCGCGGCCGCCATGACGACAGTGACGAGGATCCAAAGGAGGGGCTGTCTCGTTATGACACCGAGTCGCCTCAACCTTTTGGGGACTAGTTTTTGCGATAGCGGATTACCTTTCATGTCGCTCCCTTCCGGCGCCTCTCGCTAATGCTTTGCGAGCACCAATCCTGTCACGTCACTGCCTGCACCATAAGTAAACGCTGAGCAGTATCATAATCCTGCACACTGTCTCCGTCGTCCTAGGATGACTTAACAATCGGAATGATCCGGAACAAACCGATAATGCGGACATTGTGCAACCACGCCGGCCTGGTGCGCGAGCTGACCGAGCGAGAGGTGCGAGTCCAGTTCCTCACCGCGCAGCTGACTTTCAGCGGCGAGCATTCGCCAATGGTCGAGCTGCTGTTATCCGTGCTGGGGGCGTTCGCCCAGTTCGAACGAGCGCTCATCCGGGAACGTCAGCGGGAAGGGATTGCCCTGGCCAAGGCGCGGGGCCTACCAGGGTCGGCTTACCGGGGTCTGCGGGCATCCCCGCTGTCTCGGGTTGATCGTCGCGGGCGATGTGTGGTGTGGATTGCTGGCCGGGGAGCAGACCGCGGCGTGCTAGGTTGGCCCTCCCGCTCGCACCAGACACCGAGACGCAGCTCAACACGTCCGAGTACCTGGGGCGAACGGCAGTGACCACCACCGAGGCGATGAGCCTCGTACAGCTGCTCATCATCCCAGGTCACACAGCAGACCGGACAATGACAGCGGTCGGCGCCGACCCACCTCGACCCGCAGATCGAGCAGCTTCCGCGCACCTGTTCCACCAGGCGCACCCTACGGTCCGACGGTGTGCCGGACCATGACCTGACCTAGC
>JAFAXZ010000200.1 GCA_019240665.1 Pseudonocardiales bacterium
TGGTACCCTGGGCGGAACCCTCCCGGGTGAGCCGGCCATCGGCGGACCGGAGCTGTACCGTGGGCGCGTTGCCTTGAATGTTCACGGCGAAGTGGGTGGTGGTCACCGCCCGCATTGCCTTAGCAGAGTCGGCGAGCAGCGCGGTACCCTGGGGGAGGGTGGTTTTCTGCTCCTGGGTGGTTGTACACGAGGTGACCAGCGCGATAATCAGCACGGCGAACAAGGCGACAAGGCGCATCATCCCATCTTAGGGGGCAGACCACCGTGCCGTCACTGACTGTCCACTACCCTGCGCGCATGGATCGCCAGCAGGAGTTCGTGCTGCGCACGCTGGAGGAACGCGACATCCGGTTCGTCCGGTTGTGGTTCACCGACGTGCTGGGCTACCTGAAGTCGGTGGCTGTGGCACCGGCAGAGCTGGAGGGAGCCTTCGCCGACGGCATTGGTTTCGACGGATCGGCCATCCAGGGTTTCGCCCGAGCATACGAGTCCGACATGATCGCCAAGCCGGACCCCGCTACCTTCCAGGTGCTGCCGTGGGAGAACCCGAGGGGGGAGCACTACTCGGCCCGGATGTTCTGTGACATCACGATGCCCGACGGTTCGCCCTCCTGGGCCGACCCGCGGTATGTGCTGACCCGGGCGCTGTCCAGGGCGGCGGTGGGTGGGTTCACCTGCTACGTGCACCCCGAGATCGAGTTCTATCTGCTGCGTGACCTGCCTGACAACGGTTCCGAGCCGGTACCCGCCGACTCCGGTGGGTACTTCGACCAGGCCAGCCACGACGCCGCTCTGCACTTTCGCCGGCACACCATCGAGGCGCTGGAGCAGATGGGCATCTCGGTGGAGTTCAGTCATCACGAGGGCGCTCCGGGCCAGCAGGAGATCGACCTGCGCTACGCCGACGCGCTCACCATGGCCGACAACATTATGACCTTCCGGTATGTGGTGAAAGAGGTCGCGATCACCCAGGGGGTGCGCGCCTCGTTCATGCCCAAGCCCTACACCGCTCAGCCTGGCTCGGCCATGCACACCCACATGAGCCTGTTCGAGGGCGACCGCAACGCCTTCCACGACGACGACGATCCCTACGAGCTCTCCACCACCGGTCGGGCCTTCGTTGCCGGGGTGCTGGTGCATGCCCGGGAACTCACCGCGGTGACCAACCAATGGGTGAACTCCTACAAACGGCTGATCATCGGGGGAGAGGCCCCTACCGCGGTGTGCTGGGGGCACGCGAACCGCTCGGCCCTGGTCCGGGTGCCGATGTACTCGCCGGGCAAGGCGTCCAGCCGGCGGGTGGAGATCCGCACCCCGGACTCGGCGTGCAACCCTTACCTTGCCTTCGCGGTGATCCTCGCCGCCGGGTTGCGTGGCGTGCAGCAGAATTACGAGCTGCAGCCCGCTGCGGAGGACGACGTGTGGTCGCTATCTGAGCACGAGCGGCGGGCGGCGGGCTATGCGCCGCTGCCGCAGAATCTCTCCGAGGCGCTCGTCGAGATGGAGAATTCCGAACTGGTCGCCGAGACCCTCGGGGAGCACGTATTCGACTTCTTCCTGCGCAACAAACGTGCCGAGTGGGACAACTACCGACGTTACGTCACGCCCTACGAGCTCCGTACCTATCTGCCCGTCCTCTGATCGATCGACGTGCCGGGCTGCCCGGGTCACGATGGCGGGATGAAAGCCCGGCTGCACCACGACCTCGCAGAGTTTACCGCGCTCACCCGGCCGCTGCTGGAGGCCGATCCGATCCGCCACAGCATCGCGCTCACGGTGCTTGCCCTGCTGTCGCGGGTGCCCGAGGTCGCCGCTAGCCCGCCCGTGTTGCTCAGCGTGCACCGTGAAGGCGTACTGGCCGGAGCGGCAGTACGCACGCCGCCGCACGATCTGATCGTCAGCGGGCTGCCTGCGGAATATGCCGGTGCGGTGGTCGAGGTGCTCGTACCCAGCTACCAGGGCTTACCCGGCACCGTCGGACCGCGCAGCGAGGGCGAACCCAGTCTCCAATGCGATCTACCCGCGGATCGGCTTCCGTCCGATGCATGACGCCGTAGAGATCGCCTTCACGCTCTCGCCAGAACGCGGGTTAGCCTGACGAACATGACCCGACTGCTTGTGCGGCGGCTCTCCGACGCCGGGAGAGCTGTTGGGTCAGGGGACCATCCGGCTCTGCCGCTGTCGGGCCATTAGCGTCTGGAGCGCCGTGGTGACCGAAGACAGGCGGACCGTGCTTTCCTTGGCGCGACTGGGGCTCACCGACAGCGGTGCCGCGGATGCGCTGACGCGGTTGGGTTGGTCGCGTCACGGCCTCCTCCGCCAGGATGCGGAGGAGGCCCTGTGGGCGCTGTCCCGGGCACCCGACCCCAACCTGGCGCTGCGCACTCTGGTCCGGCTGGGCAGTGCCATGGCCGATGGGGCCATCCGGAACGGGTGGGCCGAGCTGGACGGGTTGCTGTGCCGGGACCCCGGGGTGCGCGGGCGGCTGCTCGGCGTGCTCGGCTCGTCGACCGCGCTCGGAGATCATCTGGTCGCTAACCCGGGGCGCTGGCACGGGCTGGCCAATTCGGAGGCGGCCCAGCCGGGCTGGGCGGACCGGGCGGTGCAGCGGTTGCTGGCCGCCGTCGGCGCCGACCCCACCGGTCCGCCGTCAGACACCCCGGAGGGGACCCGGGCGTCGCTGACTGGCGTCCAGGCTCAGCGGACACTGCGGGTTGTCTACCGTGACCTGATCACCGAGCTCGCGGCCGCCGATCTAGCAGCCGTGGTGGAGCCCGAATTGCCGGTGGTGCCCTTTGAGCGGATCGGAGAGGCGCTCGCCGAACTCGCGATCGGGGTACTGCGCGCCGCACTGGCCGTCGCGGTGACCGAGGTGGCGCCGGGCGGGCAACCACCTCGGCTCGCCGTGATCGGAATGGGCAAATGCGGCGGGGCCGAACTCAATTACGTCTCCGACGTTGACGTGATCTTCGTGGGTGGTTCCGCGGATGAGTTGGGTGCGGCCACCAAGCTGGCCTCGACGACGATGCGGCTGGCGTCGGCGTGTTTTGAGGTGGACGCAGCGCTGCGCCCGGAGGGCAGAGCCGGCGCGCTGGTGCGCACGCTGGAAGGGTACCTGTCCTACTACCGCCGGTGGGCCAGGACCTGGGAGTTCCAGGCGCTGCTCAAGGCCCGCCCGATCGCTGGCGACGCCGAGCTCGGCGCTCGCTATCTGGAGGCCGTCGCACCGATGGTGTGGACCGCCGCTGACCGGGAGAACTTCGTGGCCGAGGTTCAGGCGATGCGCCGCCGGGTCGCCGACCATATTCCCGCTGAGCTGCTGGACCGGGAGCTCAAGCTGGGTCACGGCGGCCTGCGCGACGTGGAGTTCGCCGTGCAGCTGCTGCAGCTGGTGCACGGCCGCACCGATGAGTCGCTGCGGGTCGCGTCCACCGTGAAAGCGTTGGCCGCGCTGGGTGCAGGCGGATACGTCGGCCGGGACGACGCCGCGAACCTCGCGGCCTCCTACCGATTCCTGCGCCTACTGGAGCACCGGTTGCAGCTGCAGAAGCTGCGCCGCACCCACCTACTCCCGGCCGATGGCGACACCGCGGCGTGGCGTTGGCTGGCTCGCGCCGCAGGGATGCGGCCGGACGGGCGGCGCGATGCTCTCGGGGTGCTGCGCATGGAGCACACCCGGCAGTCGCACCGGGCCCGCCGGCTGCACCAGAAGCTGTTCTACCGGCCGCTGCTGGAGGCCGTGGCCAGGGTACCCACCGAGGCTTACCGGCTCTCGGAGTCCTCGGCGAAGGCGCGGCTGGCGGCGTTGGGTTACGCCTCACCGCAGGGAGCCCTGGCTCATCTGCGGGCGCTCACCGACGGGGTTTCGCGGCGTGCTGCGATCCAGTCCACACTGTTGCCCGTCCTGCTGGAGTTCCTTGCCGACACCCCAGACCCCGACCGTGGGCTGTCCGCCTACCGACGGGTATCCGAGGCGCTCGACGATACCCCGTGGTACCTGCGACTGCTGCGAGATGAGGGTGTGGTAGCGCAGCGCCTGATGGCGCTGCTCGGCACCTCCCGGATGGTGGCCGACCTGCTGGTCCGGGCGCCCGAGGCGCTGCGGCTACTGGCTGATCCGAACGAGCTGGCTGGCCGTGACCCGGCGGAGGTGGCGACGTCGTTGCGCTCCGCTGCATGCCGTCACCGCGACCTCGGTGCCGCAGTGACGGTCGCCAGGGCACTGCGCCGCCACGAACTGTTCCGGATCGCCTGCGCCGACCTGCTCGGACTGCTCGACGTCAACGCGGTGTGCGCTGGTCTGTCCTCGGTGTGGACCGCGGTGCTGGCCTCGGCGTTGGACGTTGCGTTGCGCGCTGAGATCGAGCGCAGGCAGGCCGAGCCGGTCCGGATAGCGGTGATCGGGATGGGCCGGCTGGGGGGCGCGGAGCTGGGCTACAGCTCCGACGCCGACGTTCTGTTTGTCTGCGATCCGGTAGATGGAGCGGACGAGACCGATGCGGTGCGTTTCGCCTCCTCGGTCGCCGAGTCGGTGCGCAACCTGCTCGGCTCACCCAGCCAGGATCCGCCTCTGGTGATCGACACCGGGCTGCGTCCGGAGGGACGTTCCGGCCCGCTGGTGCGCACCCTGTCGTCCTACCAGGCGTACTACATCCAGTGGGCACAACCCTGGGAGGCGCAGGCATTGCTGCGGGCCACCACGGTGGCTGGCGATGTGGACCTGGGGGAGCGATTCGTCTCGGTCATCGACCCGGTGCGCTACCCGGTGGGTGGGCTGACGGCGCGCCAAGCCACCGAGATCCGTCGGATCAAGGCCAGAGTCGACTCCGAGCGACTGCCCCGTGGCGCTGACCCGAGCACCCACACCAAGCTCGGTCGCGGCGGGCTGGCCGACGTGGAGTGGACCATCCAGCTACTGCAGCTGCAGCATGCTCACCAGGTCGCAGCGCTACGCACCACGTCCACCACCATCGCCCTGCGGGCCGCCGCCGATGCTGGACTGCTCTCCAGCGCCGATGCGGAGGTCCTGCTGGCGGCTTGGAAGCTTGCCACCAAGACCCGCAATGTGCTCACCCTGGTGCGTGGCAAGCAGGTCGACCAACTGCCCAGTTCCGGCCGGGAATTGGCCGCCGTAGCCAGGGCGCTAGGCCGCTCCGCGGACGACGACCCCGGCGAGGCGATCGACGAATACCGCCGCACCACCCGCAGAGCCCGCATCGTCGTCGAACGCTCCTTCGGCACCTGATCCACGAGAGGCACGGGAACGCCACATACTGCGTCTGCACTGGTTTTCCCGTAAAGGCACCAGCAGCACTCAAAACACCGGAGTTAATGGACAGTCCAACGGGCACGATCCACCATGTTCAACAGCCCGGTGTGGCTCTTAGTGATCACCAGCTCAGCCCAAGGTCGGCACGGGCCGTGGCCGAGATGCCCGGAAGCTCGGAAACTTCGAGTTCGGCAGCCACCAGTCCGGTTCTCTGCAGCTGCGGTAGCACTTGACTGAGCAGATAGCCGGCCAGCGCTTCGAGGGTAGTGTTGACCAGAGGCAGCACGGTCACGTCCTCGGCGGGCAGCAGGTACCGCTTGCGGCCGCAGGTAATGGACAAGGAGTCGTTCTTCGGCGTGATCCGCAGCTCCGGTGCGTGTCCGGGTACCAGGGTGCGACGTCGCAGCAGCGCAACAGCGTTCCGCATGGCGGGCTTGATCTCGCTGAACTCGGCAACCATTCCGCTGGTATCGGGCTCGCCGGACACGCGCAAGGTGACCTGGAAAGTGTGTCCGTGCAGGGGTTCGACTTCACCGTTGTACAGTGCGATATGGGCAGCGTAGAAGCCGAACTCGGCGTGTGCCATTTCCAATGTGGTGAGCATCTTGGTTTTCCTCAAACGCCTGCGCTTAGCCGACCTTGAATTGTTCGTCTCCGAAGTTGGCGACGACTTTAAGGAGACCTCCGAGGGCGGTGACGTAGCGGTCAAGGACGTCGATGCCGGAGAGTTCGCCGTTCTCGATCTGGCTGACCCGTCCGGCGGTTACCCCATTGCCTGGGCGACTTCGCGCTGCGTTAGGCCGCGCCGCTTGCGCATGTCAGCGAGCCGGTGCGCGCGCACCTGGGAGATGAGCCGGGACGTGCCGCGCTCAACGTTCGCGCGACCGATCGCCTCGATGTGCTTGTCGCGGATGTCGGACCAGCGCATAGTGCTCATCGTGGCGGCTCCTGTTCGGCGGCTCGTTCTTTCAGAGAGGTCTCATAGAGTTGTTCCGCATGAAGGATGGCGTGGCGGTACCAGCCGGACCAGTTGCCCGCCTTGTCACCGGCGACCAGCAGGGATCGCGCTGCGCCACGGTGTCGAAGACGAACAAGATCCGTACCTCGCTGGCGCCCGCGGAGCCGGGGCGGAGTTCTTTGAGGTTGTGGATGGCCGAGCCCTTGATGCGGTCGACCAGTGGCCGACCGAGGTTCGGGCCGACCTCGGCCAGCGCCTCGATCGCATAGACGACCTGTCGGTAGCTGTAGTCGTCGAGCGTTGTCAAGTCGTCGAGTCATCCGTTGACCTCGTCGGTGAGGAACATCTCCCACGGCATCCTGTCGCTCCAAGCACCGCCGCCTAAAACTGTTTCATATCGGATCGTCGCAGCAACATCGAGATATGGCTCTCCCTGTCCGACAAATACACGCGATAACGGACAGTCCAGTGGACAAAGATCCCAAATTGCGGTGTCGCGTTCTGTCGGGCCATTCCGGGTCCGTGCGTTGTCACGTGGTTAACACGTCCAATCCACAGTGGAGGCTCGAACCATGATCAATGAACCCGCCTCCGCCCATGAGCGGATACGTGCGCTGGCTGCCGCGGTCCGTGACGGTGAGCTGACACCCGAGCAGCGGGAGCACCTGGGCGATCTGCTGCACAGCGTCGGCACGGCGGTCGGGTTGGCGCGGCGAGACCACTACCCGGATAACGACAGCGCGGTGCTAGGCTGCCTGATTGCCACCGGGACGCCGGTCTCCAGCGCGTCTACGCCGAGTTGGCCGCGATGGTCTGTCGTGATGGTGAGGGGCACGCCGCGTAGCCTGTCGGGGTATCCCTTCGCCGAGGTACACCGCCCCGGGGCGACGGTCCTGGGGCATCGGCGAGGGGGCCTACCTCGGCGGGGAGGGGTGCCTGGTGGACCTTGAGGACGCGCAGACGATCGGGCTGGCGATCTGGCGTGTTCGCGATGCTCGGGGTAAGTCGCTGCGGGTGGTTGCCGGGTTGGCGGGGATGAGCAAGGACACTCTCCAGCGGATCGAGACCGGTGAGCGTTCACCGACCCTCGCGGAGCTCGCCGCGCTGGCCGACGCGCTCCAGCTCTCTGTGCCGGAGCTGACCAGGCTCCCTGTACCCGCACCCGCCAACGGGCACACCGACAGCACCATGGAAGCGATCCGGCGTGCGGTGATCGCGGTCAGCAACGATCTGCCCGGCGGCCAGGTGCTGCCTGTGGAGGTATTGCGAACGAGGGTGACGGCGGTGGTGGACGCGCTGTGCCGTTGCGACCGGGAAGGTGAGGTCGGCGCCGCCCTGCCCGGCTTGATCCGGGACCTGCATTCGAGCATCGCGGCAGGTCGCGACGTAGCCGAACTGCTCCTGCTGTCGACCTGGCTGCACACCCAAGCCACCGTCCCGTGGCTGCGACTTGCCAGTGCCCCGCTGGACCTGTGCTCGCTGACCGTCATGCTGGCCCGGCGGGCCGCCCACGATCTCGACACTCCGGTTCCTATGGGCCTGGTCGCCGTGAGTGCGGCAAGGGTGGCACTGCTCGAAGGCACGTTCGATCTCGCGCAGAGCGCCCTCGACGCGGTGACCGTGCCGACCAACACCCCGGAGCTGATGCAACTGGCGGG
>JAFAXZ010000261.1 GCA_019240665.1 Pseudonocardiales bacterium
GATCCGCATGTTGCGCACGCTGGGTGCCGACCTGGTCGGGATGTCCACCGTGCTGGAAACCATCGCCGCGCGCGTCGAGGGAGCCGAGGTGCTCGGGATCTCGTTGGTCACCAACCTGGTCGCGGGTATTGCGGCGGCACCGTTGAACCACCAGGAGATGCTCACCAACGCCGCCAACACCGCGGCACGGATGGGCGGGCTGCTGCGGGAGCTCTTTAGCCGGGGGTGAGCTGCCCGCTATCAGCAAGGACGATGACCTCAGCGTGCGGAAAGGTTTCCCGTTGGCGTTGCGCGTAGCGCACGGGCAGGTACGGGTCGCGGGCCCCCCACACGACCAGCGCCGGGCGGTCCAGCGAGCGCACGCGTCGGTGGTCATGGTGACCCTCCTTTCGGCAGATTCGTCGTTATCGTGTTGCGGTCTCCCGAGGACGGGTGGGTGGCGCGGAGTCCGATATTGGCGTGCCCTCGCCATCGGGTCGGGACCGGGCGGCGGCGACCAGGATCCGTGGGGCGAACAGTGCCGTCGGGCGCGCGAGCATGCCCACCACCTGCGCGAAGCTGTCGGCGGTGCGGGGATCGCGGGTCGAGGCGAGCGCCACCCGGTCGAGGTAACGGTGCTGCATCCGCATCACGGCGTTCGCGCGCGCGCCGGTCGTGGTCGGATAGCACAGGTCCTCCCCGGTCGACAGCATCCACGCGTCGGCGTTGGCCCGGGCCAGCCGCCGTTGACAGCGTCGGGCCAGTCCGTCGAGGTCACCGGCCCCCTTAAGATCGTCAGTGTCCTTAAGGTCGTCAGGACAGCGCCGATGCCGCTGCTCGCGCAGGCAGGCGTCCAAGGTCTCGGCGGCGAGGGCAGCGGCGCTCATACCCTGCCCGTAGATCGGGTTGAACGCGCAGACCGCGTCGCCGAGGATCACGAACCGCTCCGGCCAGCGGCGCATCCGCTCGTAGCGCCACAATCGGTTGGCCGTGCCGCGATAGCCGCGGATCGCAGTGACCGGCTCGGCGGCCGCGAGCGCCTCGGCGAGGACCGGGTGGCGCAGGCTGCGGGTGAAGGCGGCGAAGCCATCCTCGTCGGTCGGCGGGTGCTGGCCGGCGGCCCCCATCAGCCCCACCATCCACTGCCCGTCCTCGATCGGGAACAGGTAGCCGGTGCGCGGCATCGACGGGGCAGCATCGAGTGCAGCATGCGCCCCTGCGGACGCCCTTGCGGGCCTGCGGGCTGTCCGGCAACGCGTCGCGCTCGACGAGCGTCACCTGCTCGAAGTGGTTGGCGAGTACCCGCGCGGCCAGCAGACCAGCCATGCCGCCGCCGACGACCACGGCGTGACCGGCGCCCACGAGTGAGGTACGGACCCCCCACCGCCCGCTGACGTCAGGTGAAGAGCTCATGAGAGCCCCCTCAATGTTTCAAACGTCGTTATAGAACGCTGTTGCGATATGATCGTCCCGTGGCTCGGCCGAAACTGCACAACGATGCGCTACGGATTCGCCTACTCGACACCGCGGGGTCACTGCTCACCTCTGAAGGTCCGGACGCGCTGAGCCTACGCCGGCTCGCCGCCGCCGCGGGCACCTCAACCAGTGCGGTGTACGCCCTGTTCGGCGGGAAGCCGGGGATCCTTCGGGCACTGTTCGTTGAGGCCTTCACCAGGTTCGGGGCGCATCTGGACACGGTGCGACCATCCGACGATCCGCTGGCCGACATCCTGGCGTTGGGCCGCGCTTACCGGGCCAGCGCCACCGCCGACCCGCACCTCTATATGGTGATGTTCGGTTCGCCGGTACCGGGTTTCGAGCCCGCCCCGCAGGACTGGGCACAGGCCGAGGCCACCTTCACCCCGCTGCTCGACGCGGTGCGTCGGGCCGTCGTGGCGGGGCTGTTGATCGACGCCAACCCCGGCTTGATCGCCACCGCGCTGTGGGCCAACGTGCACGGCCTGGTGTCACTGGAGCTCGGCGCCGCGATACCACCTCAAGCCGGGGCACCCGCCACAGTATTCGAGGCCGCGATCCGCGCCACTCTTGACGGCTGGCGGGTAAGGCCATGACCCGGGGATTACGCTGCCGCGCATGGCTGCGGACATCGTGCCGATCGAGCTCTCTGTGACCGCTGGTGACCTGGTGACGCTGTGGGCACCCCGCTGGTATGAGGACGGCGAGGAATGGGAGGCATTCCTCGGAGACGACGAGAACCTCTTCGCCTTCGCTGACGTCGCGGCGCTGGTCGGTTTCGTGCGCACTGCCCGCGACCACGACCTCATCGACCACCCGGCCTGGGCGCTGGTACCGCGGTTGCCCGCGCCGGACCTGCGACCCGCGGAAGCCCACCGTTACGACCTGGTGGGAGTGCCCGAGCTGGTCGCGCAGCCGCCGGATACCTGGGTGATCGGTGAGCTCGCCGATGTGGTGTCGATCCTGCGATCACTGGCCGAAGTCTGCGGCCTGCAGGTAGTGCACGACGTGCTCGACTCCACTCCCGGGTTCAGCATGCTCGAGGGCGGCACACTGGCCTTCGGTGGCCGGGAGGGTGCCCGGCACTGGGATGCGCTGTGCACCGTGATTGCCCAGCGGTGGGACGACGTGATCGATGCCGTCGACGGGGTCCTCCGCAGTCCCGACATCGACGCGGTGGCGCAGGAGGCGGCGGCAGCCGAGCTGTCCGAGGCCCAGTCCGCCATCGAGGCCCAGTCCGCCATCGAGGAGCAGGAAGCGGTCTCGGCGGCCGCCGAGACCGCCGGCAATCCCGCGCTGGCATTCTGGTCGGAGGTCGGCATTGACCCGATCCGGATCATCAGCGATCTGGGCGAGCGCTACACGTTGCGCTGCTACCTCGACGACGCACCGGTCTTCCTTGGCCGCAACGGGCGCATCGACGTCTTCGGTTCGCCGCGCTCGCTGGTCCGCTACCTAGCCGATAACCGTGAGGGGCACGACCTCGACGCGGTGTCCACCTGGCCGCAGGTGACCAGGCGAGCGCAGGACCGCGAGCTGGAGGTGGCTGTGGACGACAGCAACAGTTACGTGCTCGGCGGCTTGGCCGACGACCTCGCTGGGGGCCCCGAGACGGTGGATCCCGGACAGCTCGAGCTGGCCGTGGAACTGATCACCGACGCCGAGCGGTGGGCTGGGTCGGACACCGCGGACAAGGCGCTGGCCAGTTCCGAACCGCTGGGCTGGCTGGTCTCCTTCCTGCTGCGCCCGGACCCGACCCGGCTGGCACCCAGCGCTCCCTTTGACGCCGAGGTGGCCGCCTGGCGGGCCCTGGTCGGGACTTTCGAGGACCGGCTGCACGTGCACTGAGTCCTCCCGTTGCAGAGCCGGCTGCATCATGGGCCCCCTTTGCGTCTCCACTGCGGAGCGTCTCCATTGCATAGCGTCTCCACTGCGGAGCGTCTCCACTGCGGAGCGTCTCCACTGCATAGCGTGGTCTCCCGGTTGCCGCTGCCGCTGCCGGGATGGCTAGGATTCGCGCCCATCAGGATCAGTTCGTTCCCCTTAGCGAAGGCCAAGCCCGTGACCAACCCAGCGACGCAATCCTTCGATCGGATGCGCAGCATGCTCGTGCGTGCGGCCGAGATCCGCGATAGCGAGCAGCAGCAGATCTTCGACGCGCTGGACGAGATCCACGCCCGGTTGGCTCCCCTGGAGTCGCTGGGTTCGGTCCGCAAGCGGCTGTCGGAGATGCCAGACCGTACCGAGGTCAGCGTGCTGGCCGAACGGGTCGATGAGGCATTGTCGAAGCTCGAAACTCAGGACAGCGCCATCGCCGCGCTGTCCCGTGCCATCGAGTCGATCGTGGACAAGCTGGCCACACCGTTCGCCGAGCTCGGCGGGCGGCTGGATGGGATGGCGGGCCGGTTCGAAGGTGTCGCCGGCCGGATGGACGGTCTGGAAGACCGGATCGCCGGGCTGCACAAGAGGATCGACAGCCTGGATCACCACCTTGACCGGCAGGACACCAGCCTTGAGGGACTGCCCGCCGCCGTGCACGGGCCGGTACGGGAGCAGATCAACACCGCCGAGACAGGGTTCCGCACTCGCCTGGACGAGGTGGACAAGGGCGTACAGGAGTCGCTGTCGAGTGCGCTGGAGTCGGTCACCCAACGGTTTGACGTCCTGTCCAGCCGGCTGGATGCGCTGGATGGCGCGCTGGCCCACCGCCCCGACGTCGACTCGCTGTGCGGAGTGGTTCGGCAGGCCAATGAAGAGTCCGAGTTGCGCTACACCGCGCAGCTGGACGAGGCTATGGCCACCTTCGCCGAGATCATCATGGGTGGCGGCGCGCCGGCTTCCCTGCCCCCTATTCCACCGCCGCCACCACGACCGGCCCAGCGTCGGGTCCGCAGCCGCCAGACCAAAGCTGCGGAGGCGAGTGGCGATGCCCCCGAAGGCGTCGCCTCGTGAGTGGCATTGAGTGCTATAACGCTGTTACGCGCTCACGAGCGTAGCCTTCGCCCGGTGCGGATGGTCCAGTTCCGAGTAGTCATTGTCTTGATCGCCGCTCTCGGTGCGATGACCCTGCTAGGCGCCGTGCCCGTCGCTGCGCAGCCCGCCTGCTCGCAGCAGATTGCCCCGCCCCCGCCAGTCGACTCGTCAGAGGCCCCGGTTCCTGGCACTCCGGCTGCTCCGCCGCTGTCGGTTCCCGACCCTCCGGTGGGTGGACCGCGGATGGGCGAATGCGGGCTGGTGTTACCCGCTGGCGCTCCCGCCCCGCCGGCGGGGATCAACTCGATGTCCTGGCTGATCGCCGATGCTGATTCCGGTGAGGTGCTCGCCGCCAAGGATCCCCATGCGCGCAACCGCCCGGCCTCGACGCTCAAATTGCTGACCGCCCTGCTGAGTGCCGACCAGCTTCCGGCCGACCGGGTTGTGGTCGCCACCCAGGCCGACGCCAACCAGGATGGCAGCCGGGTAGGCCTGGGCCCGGGCGGCCGCTACACCGTCCGGCAGCTGCTCACCGGTTTGCTGCTGTCCTCCGGCAACGACGCCGCACACGCCCTGGCCGTGGCGCTCGGCGGGGTAGCACAGACCGTCGAGCAGATGAATGAGCTGGCCGCCCGGCTGGGTGCGCGCGATACCCGAGCCGCCACCCCGTCCGGATTGGACGGCCCGGGCATGAGCGCCTCGGCCTACGATCTGGCGTTGGCATTTCGCCAGGTACTCAGCCGCCCGCTGCTGGTCGAGCTGCTGGGCACCCGGCAGGCGGACTTCCCCGGTTTCGGCGACCGGCCTGGGTTCGTGGTCAGCAACGACAATAAGCTGCTCGGGACCTACCGGGGCGCACTGGGTGGTAAGACCGGGTTCACCGACGACGCCCGGCACACCCAACTCGATGCCGCGCAGCGCGGCGGGCGGCGCCTGATGGTGGTGTTGATGCGGGGCGAGCAGCGGCCGGTGTCGATGTCGGAGCAGGCGGCCCGGCTGCTGGACTATGGGTTCACCCTACCCCCCGGCAGCCCGGTCGGGCGGCTGGTGGACGAGGCTGAGTTGCCCGAGGCGGCGGTGACCGGGCCGGGGGCGAATCCAGAGGGCCTCCCGGCACCACCGCGTGCGGGCGTGCATGCCACGGCCCAGGGCTGGACCGGCCGATCCCATGAAGCCGGCATTGCACTCCCGGTGGCGCTGTGGATCGGCCTGGCGGTCACGGTACTCGTCGTGCTCGGTGCCCTGGTAGCCCGCCAGCGCCACCGGCAGGACCCTGCACCATAATCGAACACATATTCGAGACACGCCTGTGCCCCTCACCTCCGTGAGGTTCTCCACACGAGCCGTATCCTGCGTCCATGACCCTGTCAGCGCGTGACGTAGCCGCTGTCCTCCGTGACCGGCTTCCCGGGCTGCCGACGAAGAAGCTGCACAAACTCCTCTACTACTGCCAGGGCCACCATCTGGCCGCCTTCGATGAGCCGCTGTTCAGCGAGACAATCTCCGCCTGGGACATGGGCCCTGTCGTGGGAAACCTCTGGTATGCGGAGAAACAGGGGGACGTCCCGAGGGTGCATCGCGAGATGAACGAAGCTCAGCTGAACACTGTGGGCTACGTGCTCAGCCGCTACGGCGCGCTAACCGGACAGGATCTTGAGAACCTGACACACAGCGAAGAGCCCTGGCAGCTGGCCGACAGCGGACGTCGGCCCGGCGAGAGCGCCCACATCAAGCCTGAGTGGATCAAACAATACTTTAGGACCAGCGGTAGCGCCGACGACGAAAAGGATGACGTGTTGCTCGACTCGGCATCTGTCATGCAGTGGTTGCAGGGCGCCGAGAAACGACGCGAGGATCCCGTCCGACCGGACAAGCGCGAGGAACTCGTGGCCAGGCTCGAAGAACTCCGGGCGAGGCTGCCCTCTCGTGTCTAGCGGAGTGCGCCCCTGGACGTTGGAAAACTTCCTGGAGCGTTTTGACGCCTGGGTGGAACTTGAGTCCCCTACAGATGATCTACGCTGCATTGTGATGGCCTGGATCCTGACGCGCGATGATGACCCCTACCAAGGAGTCCGACGAGAGGGAGGCTTCCCGAATCTGTGGTTTGGCCCGGTACCGAATTCGTGCGACGGAGCCGGACACGTTGTCACCTGCTCGTACTGGATCAAGGAGTCCAGCCGCACTGTGCGCTGTGACAATTTTGGCACGCTGAGCTTGCCGCTCTAGCACTCCAGCCGTAGAACGTGATCATGTGGGTTACGCTCGTTGGCGGCGGTCGTGGCTGGTGCGGGCGCCGTGCCGGCCGGGTGGGCCCGGCCTCAAGCAGCGATGATGGCGAGCCTGCTGGCCGAGATCGACACCGTCGCCGCCGTGGTACAGGTGATCAGGGAGGACGATCGTGAGCGACACGGTGATCATTACGATCCGGCTGCTGAGCAAGATGGCGGCATGAGCGAGATCGCAGACCTGTACCACAGATGGGCGCGAGTAGCGGCGCGGGGCTCGTCGCCGACGTACGAGCGACTGGCACTGGCCGTCGCCGAGGACGACGCTGTTCTCAGACTGCTGGAGAGCGTGGAGATCGGCAAGCGCCAACCGAATCTGCTCTTTGGTGCCCTGCGGTGGCATGGAGTTCCCGTCGAGGACCCGGTACAGAGTTTGGCATGGGCGCGCGCTCACCCCGATCGCATTCTGGCGGTGCTGCGGAGCCGCCGTACCCAGACCAATGAGGTTGCCCGCTGCGCCACGATTCTTCCCGCCCTCGCGCAGCTGCCTCAGCCACTCGCGCTCATCGAAGTGGGGGCGAGCGCCGGCCTGTGCCTGCTCTATGACTGCTGGCGTTACCACTACACCGGGGCGTCAGTCGACCAGTGGATCGGACCGGCCGACAGCCCGGTCACCCTGTCCTGCGAGGTGGACGGTAACGTCCCGCTACCCGCCGCGGTCCCGACCATCGCCTGGCGTGTCGGACTGGACCTCAATCCCCTTGATGCTCGTGAACCGGCGGATCGGCGCTGGCTGCAGTGCCTGGTATGGCCCGAGCACCATGATCGCGCCCGAACGCTACCAGCCGCCTTGGACGTCGCCGTCGACATCGCGCCACGGATCGAGAAGGGCAACCTCGTCAGCGACCTACCGGCGCTGATCAATCAAGCGCCCAGCAACGTGACACTCGTTGTCGTGCACAGCGCAACCCTCTCCTACCTCGACCAGCACGACCGCGAGGTGTTCACTGCCATGCTCTCCCGGCACGGCGGGCACCGGCTCGGTTGCGAGGGGCCTGGTGTCTTGCCCCAGCTCACCACACAGCTTCCCCCTGACATCTGGGTAAGCGGGCGGTTCCTGCTCTCCGTCGATGACCGTGTTCTCGGCCTGGCCCACCCACACGGCCGTGCGCTGAGGTGGCTCTGACCCACTCTGAACCGTTGTGACCCGTGTCATGGCACGGAGAGTCGAGCCGAGAGCAGGGTCAGCGCCGCAGCAGCGGCGAGAACGAGGACGGCGGTGCGCAGGCCGTCGAGAATGTGGTGTCCGCTACCGAGGCTGAGGGCGAGGGTGACCAGGGCGACACCCAGGGCGGTTCCCAGGCTGCGGGTCATGTTGACCAGTCCGCCGCCGGTGGCGGCGGACTGGGCCGGGATGGCCCCCATGACCAGGGTGTTGTTCGCCGGGGTGAAGGTGCCCAGCGCGACACCGAGCAGGGCGAGCAGCGTGACCAACCAGTCGGTGGTTGGCGGCGCGGTCAGCAGCCCGGCGAGGACGACGATGCTCACCGCGGCGCCGAGAGTGGCCCGGGTGCGGTCGGTCCAGGAGCGCGGCAACAACCGCTCGGCCCCGACCGCAGCGAGGGCGAATCCGGCGGGCAGGGCGGTGAGCACCAGCCCGGCGTGCAACTCGGAGAATCCGCCGTCGGTCAGTACGACCGGAATCAGGACCAGCGGGCCGAACAGCACGAGATAGCCACAGAGGGCACCGAGCAGGCCGACGGTGACCGCGCGGGTGCGGAGCAGGGCGAGCTGGACCAGCGGGGCGGCGGCACGGCGCTGGTGCAGGATGAACCCGACCGCCGCAGCGGCCGAGATGCCCAGCAGCGCGAGCGCGACCCAGCCGGGTAGCGACAGCCCCGAGGCGACCGAGATCCCGAGCAGCAGGCTGGTGGTCGCGGTGGCCAGCAGCAGCAGCCCAGACCGGTCCAACGCCGCGGTGGGGGCGCGGCGTCGGGTGCGGGGCAGCAGGTAGATCCCGGCGACGACGCCGAGGACACCGACGGGGATGTTGATACCGAACACCCACCGCCACCCCAGGGTGGACACCAGCAGCCCGCCGACGGTAGGTCCCAGCGCCAGGCCGGTGGCCTGGGCGCCGGCCTGGATCCCCAGCGCGGCCCGCATTCGATGCGGGGGAGCGCTGGTCGCGACCAGCGCGACGCTGTTGGCCTGCAACATCGCCGCGCCGACGGCCTGCACGACCCGGGAACTGATCAGCACCCCTAATGACGGCGCCACGCCGCACACCGCTGATGTGGCGGTGAACACCATGAAGCCGTAGAGGTAGGTCAGCTTGCGGCCATGGATATCGGCCAGGCGCCCGACCGGGATCAGCAGAGCGGTCAAGGCCAGCAGGTAGGACAGCGACACCCACTGCACCCCGGCCAGCGACGCGTGAAACTCCGCCCGCAGCGGCCGGTAGGTCAAGGTGACGATGCTGGCATCGAGCTGGCCCATGAACGCGCCAAAACACACCGTGCCCACGGCCAGCCACCAAGCGTGCGGCCACTCGCGCAGCTGGGCAGGTCGGGCCCGCTCCCGGCTCAGAGCGCCCAGCCACCCAGACGCACTGCTCATCGGTCCGCAGTGATCCGCACGTCGCCAATCCCAGGCTCACCACGGCGGCGGCACAGCAGCTGATCGAGACTGACGTTGAGGGGCATCACGAGAGCGGGCACGACACTTTTCGCATCTCGCGAACGCCCTCTCATACCCACCTTCCCCAGATACCGCTCGTCTCTCACTGTTGAGCCAGAGACGCGGAACATTCTGCGGTACGCAGGTGTACGAACTCCGAACGGAGTGGAAGGTGCGCCTGTTGCCCTATACACCAGTGCCCTGTACCCCAGTGCCCTATACACCAGTCCGGTCACACCCCTGAAGAGAGAACAGGGAGGCTGCCCCAGCTACGGTAACAGGCTAGCGACTTCTGCTTCCGCGCCCAGGGCGGGCCGCCGCGCCACCCTCGGAGGCAGGCCGAATCAGCGGCCCGTTCCGCAGAGCGCGCGGGACGACACCGAGCACGGACAACCCGTCAACCGAGCCGGCTGAGCTCGTCTGGTGCCGTCAAGGTAGGACCGGGCTTGCAGGGTGAACAACCCGGCATAGCCGCCGCGGGCCAACTGTTGGCGTTCGGCCTGGGCGGTGGGCAGTCGCCAGGAATCGACCCGGGCGCCATAACGCTTGACCCAGTTGGGCACATCGATCACCGTGGGCAGCCAGCCCGGTACGGGCGACCGCGAGGGCCTCCACGGCCGCCCGTACCGACTCCCCGGCCAACTCCAACCGGTTCAGATCGCGCACCGCGGAGACGACGTGGGGGGAATCGGTGCGTTGCTTGCCACCGGCCTTACCAGCCCCAGTTCACCCAGCCGGGCCAGCAGCACATCCAGGACCTGCTCCTCCAGGCCATGGGCGATTAACCGGGCCCGGAACTCAGGCAACACCGAGGCGTCGAACCCGGGATCGCTCAGCGTCATCCCCAGCGCGTACTTCCACGAGATCTTCTCCCGGACCGCCTCCGCGGCTTGGCGATCAGTCAGGTTCTCGGCCATCTGCAACACCGTGACCAGCGCGAGCCGGCCCGGTGACCAACCCGGCTTGCCCCGCGCGGCGAACCCCGAACCGAACGCCTCGTCAGTGAACACCTCACCAAGCTGATATCGCCCGCGAGATCTACCACATCCTCACGACACCACCCGAACCACAGCCCTCAGCAGCTTGACATCCATAGGGGCATCAGACCCTCTTGGCTGGACCCGGAGACCGACCAAAACCGTGGGAGGCTACGCGGCCTGAGCTTGCGGATCGGGTGTGTTGGTGAACCCAGTGGGCGGCCGGCCAGGCGCACCG
>JAFAXZ010000314.1 GCA_019240665.1 Pseudonocardiales bacterium
GTGATCTGGGTGCCGGACATGCTGCCCATCGAGGACATCCGGCAGGTGCTATCGGCGGCCACTGTGTTCGCCTGCCCGTCGGTTTATGAACCCCTGGGAATTGTTAACCTCGAGGCGATGGCCTGCGGCACAGCAGTGGTCGCCTCGGCCGTCGGGGGAATCCCGGAAGTCGTCGACGATGGCGTTACCGGTTTGCTGGTGCCCTACGACGAGCAGGACCCGGAGGGGTTCCAGCGGGGGCTGGCGCACCACGTCAACGAACTGCTGGCCGATCCGGACCGGGTAGCGGCAATGGGCCAGGCCGGGCGCAAGCGTGCCATCACCGAGTTCTCCTGGTCGGCAGTCGCCGACCGCACCGTGCAGGTCTATGAGCGACTCCTCTCATAGCCCCCGCGTCTCATAGCCCCCGCGGAAACGGTGTCTGCCTGCCATAGCGCCTCGCTCCTCTCCACCCATTTCCTCCACTCGGCAATGCGAGTCGCTTCCCAACCGCGTGCTGGGGTAGTTCGTCGTCCCGACCCTGGGGGCTTCTACGAGCTTCTACGAGATAGCGGTAGCCAAGCAGGAGCACGACCAACAACGGCAAGCAACGCGCATTGAAGTCGCTCGCCACTGTTCTGCATGAATCGCGCCGACCAGGGCTGCTGCTCGTCCCGACCGTGAGCCGCCGTGGTGATCCGCTGGCTCGATCACCGTATGTGCTCGACCCCAAGCAACCACCACCATGTCCTCGTTGTGCGCACACCGTCCCCATCTTGATCATTTCCAGCTCTGGAAGGCCACAAACTCTAGACAGGGCACGGCATGCGCCTCTTACCGATCAGCAACAGGTACCCGCAGGAACATCAGTAGCACCGTCAAGCCCGAGGGAGAGGTGGGGTCCCGGCCGAACTGTCACACCCCACCCGCCACAACGACGCTCCGAGGCGGCTACTGCTTGGTCAGCGTTGCCACTGAGATGTGCGGCCAGTCAATTGCAAGGAAATTCAGGATGACGGTCTGTGTGTATTGCAGCTGCAAGAACGTGCTGCCGTCCGGGTTCTGGACGGTCTCGATCCAGAAAACCGCGTCGAGCCTCGTCGCATTGGCATTGCTGATATCGAACGGCATATTTACAATGCCGCCTACCTGAGTCGCAGGGCCCCTCACAGGGGCAGCCGTAGAAATTGACAGCGTTACCGTCTTCACAATACTCTGCCCCTGGATCGCTTCTTTGAGGGCCAGGTTCGGATCTTTGACAAAAGGCAGCTTGAAGCCCGGAGGCAACGGGGGGCTAATAAAGGGATCCAGATAATGAGGCCCGAAAGGAGTAGAGTCGGGAGGGTTCTTGACGGGCGTCGAGTCGACAACGCCGATCTGGGGACCCCCGGGCAGCGGCAGTGGCGGCGGCGCAACACCCAGTGCCAGCAGCGAGTTACCGTGGGGGATCGTCCCCTGGCGGACCACAGTCTCAGGCAAAGCAGGCACGTCTGTTTTTGGCACCCTGAGCCAAAGGCCCGGCTCGATGTGCAGCGGCTGGCGCGTCACCGAATCGGCGATCCGCTGCAGATACCTCAACCCGAAGATGTTGATGTCAGGCTGCCCAGCGGAGCTGTTAGGGATGGTGGATCCGCGGTTAGGAACCTCAGCACCGATCGGGTCAAATTCCAGAATCTCAACCGTGGAATTGAGCTTCAGGCGAAACGGTTTCGGCCCCGTGCTCGGCGGCCTGGAGTCGAAGTCTGGCAGCGAGATCAGAGTAAACCCGCTTCCGACCCATGTACCAGCGAGGTCGGCGAGCGGTCCCAGCGTATCAGCGGTGCCGAGGAGTGAGAGGCCCGGGCGAAGATTGGTAAGTATATCAGGTATACTCGGTAGCGGAGGAAGTACGGTGGTGGAAGTCAGCTCCGACATTAGGGAGAACTCCATTCTCAGGTGTGCTCGGGCTCATTGTGGCGAAGGCAGAGGGTACTGGCAGGCACCCAGCCTGCCTAGGTACCTGTGCTGCGCGCAACCGATTATCTAGAACCCTGCCTGCCAGAACAGTCGAAAGGATGCGGACACTGGTCGCCCAACAGCGGCTCGGTCCTCCTCCGTGAGATGCCCGTTCAGGAGGTTAGTCACGATCACTCACGGTTAACAGTAGCGCACGTGCCCCCGCTAGCCGACCCAGGGTCGGTAAGAACGGCTCCTAGTGAGCCGTCAGCTGGCCCGCTTCGCCCCTCGTTGGCGCAGCGGCACCTCCCCACTGTCCGCCCAGACTGGAGACGCCGGCGTTCGTCACCATCCGGCGGCCACGCCAACCCGCACAGCGTGGTGGTGGGCCGCCCGTATCGCCCTGCCGCACGCGCCCGCTGATCATCCCGATATGGCGGCATATCGGGGTTACAACAGCCCCGATATGCCGCCATATCGGGAAAGGCTGGTGGTGGAGCGCCAGTTTACGGTGGGGCGCATGGCCGACAGGTCGACGCGGGCGACGTGTTGCTCGACGATGCCGAACAGCGAATCGATCAGCGTGTCGGACAGCAGGTGCGGCTGCAAGCCCAGATCGACCAGGCCGGTGTGAACCACGTTGTAGTAATGCTCATCGAGCTCCACCCGGGGATTGTCCAGGTACTCGATCTGGACGTTCCCCGGAAAACTGGCCGAGACGGTCTTGGCGATATCGGCGACCGTCATCGTCTCGGTAATCTGATTGAATACCCGGAATTCGCCAATGTCGGCCGGGTTCTCGCACGCCAGCCGGATGCACTCAACGGTGTCCCGGATGTCGATGATACCTCGGGTCTGCCCGCCCGCCCCGTAGACGGTCAGCGGGTGCCCGAGCACCGCCTGAATGACGAATCGGTTGAGCACTGTGCCGAAGATCGCGTCATAGTCGAACCGGGTGGCGAGCCGGGGATCTTGCGCGGTCTGATCAGTCTGCTGGCCGTAGACCACGCCCTGGTTGAGGTCGGTTGCCCGCAATCCCCAGTTCCGGCAACCGAACTCGATGTTGTGGCTGTCATGCACCTTAGAGAGGTGGTAGAAGGAACCCGGCTTCTTGGGAAAGAGCATCCGGTCGGTGCGGCCGTTGTGCTCGACGGTGAGCCAGCCCTCCTCGATGTCGATGTTCGGGGTGCCGTACTCCCCCATGGTGCCGAGCTTGACCAGATGAATATCGCGGTCCACCTCGGCGATCGCGAACATCACGTTCAGGGTGCCGGTGACGTTGTTCGACTGGGTGTACACCGCGTGCCTACGGTCGATCATCGAGTATGGGGCGGAGCGCTGCTCGGCGTAGTGCACGATCGCGCCGGGCCGGAACCGGCGCACGACGTCGAGGATGAACTCGGCGTCGCACAAGTCACCAACGAAGAGCTCGAGTTGCCGACCGGAGACCTCACGCCAGGCTCGCACCCGGTGGCGCAGCGGCTCGATAGGCACCAGGCTTTGCAGCCCCAACTCATCGTCGTAGGAGCGCCGGGCGAAGTTGTCCAGCACGGCGACGTCGTGGCCCCGATCCGAGAGGTGCAGCGCAGTCGGCCAGCCCAGGTAGCCGTCACCACCGAGAACGAGAACCCGCACCATGTTGCCTCCCGCCAGGCTGAGTGGATGCGTTTGCCTATCAGATGACCCCGGCAAGCACCAACAGCGGCCAGCTCGACGCCGCCGCACGACGCCGATCCTGTCTGCGAGGATGACGCCGTGCTCCGACAGCTCGCCCAATCCCGAGTGGCCCAGTCCCGAGTGGCCCAGTCCCGACTGGCAAGGTTGTTCACCAGGTTCGCTGCGGGCACGGTTGTGTCCACGGCGTGCAGCCAGCTGACGTTTGTGCTCCTGTTCGGCGTTCTCGAAACCTCAGCCTCGGTGTCCGGGGGGGCGGCGTTCCTGGCCGGAGCGGTACCGAATTTCCTCATCCACCGGTTTTGGACGTGGCGGCGCTCCGGCCCAGTCAGGATACGCTGCGAGCTGCTGCCCTACCTGGCGGTGATCACATTCAGCGGCCTGGTGGCGACCGGCATCACCACCGGTGTCGATCGGTGCCTCGGCGGCACCATCGACGACCACGCGGTGCGCACCGCCGTCCTTGCGGTCGCCTTCACCATCAGCTACCTCCCGCTCTTCGTGCTCAAGTTCGCCTTGCTGGATCGGTTGGTGTTCGGTTGTGCGAACAGCCGAGCTGCCCGTCGGCGCCGTGCCCAAAATTCCCGCGACCAGGTGCCCACCAGCACCCGGGCGTAGCGCATCCCGTACAGGACATTGTTGCCTTTCTTGGACTTGCCCGCGGTGCGACCCAGCATCGTCATGGGTTGCTCCAGCACCCGATAGCCGTGCGAGATCACCCCGAGCAGCAACTCGGAAGCTTGGTACTGGGCCTGCGACAGCGTGACGACCCCGGTCAACTCAGCTTTCATGGCGCGAAAGCCGAACGAGGTGTCGGTCAGCCGCTGCCGGGTCAGCGCACTGGCCAACGCCGCGAACACGTGCACCCCCAGGTGCCGCACCGGGTCGGAGGTCTCCCGCCGGCCCAGGGCCCGCGAGCCGGTGACGAAGTCGGCCTCGTCATCGATCAAAGGCTGCAGCAACAGCGGCAACTCGGCCATGTCGTACTGACCGTCAGCATCGGTGGTGACGATGTAACGGGCGCCACCGCGGCGGGCCAGCGCATAACCCAGCCGCAGCGCCGCACCCTGGCCCCGGTTGGTCGACAGCTCACAGACCCGGGCGCCGTGCCGGCGGACTACCTCTGCGGTACCGTCGGTGCACCCGTCGACGATCACCAAGGTGTCCACTGGCACACCGCAGCTCATCGGAGGGACGGCGGTAAGCACCGCGCCGATGCAGTCCTCCTCGTTATAGGCCGCAATGATCAGCACCACCGGGGCGAAACGTACCTCGCCCTCGAGCCGGATGAATTCACTCACCGTGGCGGTGTCTACCGGGTCGGGGTACGGCTGCATCGGAGGATTCAGCTTCCGCCGTGGGCCCGGCCTGCGCAGCGGTCCGGTGATGGCGGTGACTCCCAACGCCCCCGCCATCGGCAGCAACACCAATCCGGGCAGCTGGTAGCGCCACGAGAACTCGAAGGCCGCCGCAGTCATCAGCACAGTGACGCCGAGCCCGGACACCAGCAGACTGGCAGCGCGGATCCCCGACCGGCGGGCGTTGCCAATCCCGAACCCGCCAAGCAGTCCAGCCACCAGGCCCAAGCCAAGCAGCGGGCCAGGAGTGTACCCGACGGTGAGCTGGTAACCGCGGAGCAGCTCAGCTAGCGCCCGGTTGATGCCAATCGGCACACCACCGAACTCGACAGCCCGGGCCTGCACTCTCTGCTGGATTCCCCAGTACGGGTACGAGGTCTGGAAGTACCATCGCTGCACCGGCGCGTCGTTCACGGCATCGACGCGGACCGGGCGGAACCCCTTCACGAAGTCCGTCAGAACCGCCACCGTGAGATCTCGTGGCTGATTGGCGAACACCGTGCGGGCAAAGGACGCCTGGATCGCGTCCATCGACTCGCCGGGCGGCAACGCAACGGTCATGGCCGGCGACGCGGGGTCGTGGACATAGTAATCGACGCCGAAGCGTTGATCACGTGGCTGCGCCGGGCACAGGGCACGCTCCTCTGTGCCAGCCGGAAGTCGCTCGCAGTCGGCGATGACCGCAGCGCGGCCGTAAAGCACGCCGTCGCTGGCGCCGCTGAGACCCCAGACACCGGTGGTGATCCGGTAATAGCCAGCGTAACCGGTGAGCAGCACCGCGAAGCCTGCGGCCATCGCCGCCGCCCGCAGCCTGATCCGCCGCCAACCGGTCCGGCTGGCCCACAGCGACCCGGCAACGACCAGGTATGCCAGCGCCGGGACCAGCATGGTGATCCCGACCAGCCGGACAATGGCCGCAAAACCGATCAAGACGCCCGCGCTGGCAGCGTGCCACGGCCTAGGCAGTCCACGCCACGTCAGCACCCAGATGATCACCACCAACAGGGCCTGGAACCAGACATCGGGCATGATGTTGTGTTCGATCTGCGTCTGGTAGGCGTCGAGCAGCACCGGTGCGGTCGCCAGCGCAGCCATCCAGCGCTGGGCACCGTGGCGCAGCAACAGTAGGTAGATCACCACTGCGATGCCCAACCCGAGCAGGTGCTGCGCTACGGCCACCGCCCGCAGGCCACCGAAAGGCAGTAGGAGGTTCAGGATGAGGTCGTATCCGATCGGGCGCAGCCCGTCGGGGCGCAGGTCGTGGAGGTTGTCCAGGTAGCTGAAGGAGTCGATGTAGAGGATCGCGGGCTGGTAGGCCAGCACCGTGAGGACCCGCAAGCCGGCACCCAGGCCGAGCAGCACCAGCAGCATCCAGTGCAGGCGCAACCAGCGTGGCGCTCGGGAGGCCACCATGAAGGCACGAGAGTGCCCGCCGCAGGAATGCGAGCCGCCAGTCTCCGGCCGCGCCAGCAGACCCGTCACCGGTCCGGACCGCCTGTTCCCGGGGTGACGACGACACTCGGGGTGACGACGACACTGTTGTGAAGGGTGGAACTGTCAACTGTGGCGTTCAGCGGGGCTGTGGCGTTCAGCGGGGCGCCAGCGGCCGCAAAGTCCTGCCACACCGTGGCCAGCCCGTCGATCAGCGAGACCGACGGTCGATAGCCCAACTGCTCGCGGGCTCGACTGATGTCGACGATCACCGCGGGCATCTCGCCCGGCTTGGCGGCGACGTGCTCGACAGGCAGCGCGCAGCCGGTAACTGTGCGCACCGCGTCGAGGAGCTCCAGTACGGTCACCGATTGCCCGGAGCCAATGATCGCGGTACCGGTGAAGCGACGATCCCATGCCGCGAGCACGGCCGCGACCGCGTCATCGACGTGCACCAAGTCCCGCCGCTGCAGCCCGTCGCCATAGATCTGTACCCCCCGGCCAGCCAGTGCGGCGCGCATCATCCGCGGCACGAAGCTGTCCTTGTGCCCCATTCCCGGACCGTAGATGTTGGTGAAGCGCAGCGCACAGGTGGCCATGCCGTAGGCACCCGCGTAGCCGCACAGCAACATCTCACCAGCCGCTTTGGTGGCGCCGTAGGGGGTCAGCGGGCGCAGCGATGCCGCTTCGTCCACTGTGGCGTGGCCGGCATCACCGACCACCGCGTTGGTGGACGCCATGATGAACCGCCCGACACCGGCTTGGCGACAGCCCTCGAGCAGGTCCTGGGTCACCGCCACGTTCGCCTGGTAGGTGGCAACCGGGTGCTCCACCGAACGCAACACCGAAGTCATGGCAGCCAGGTGCACCACACCGGCCACATCCCCGCCAGCCACGGCGTCGGCGACCACGCCTGGCTCGGTGAGCTCGCCGACGACGCTTCGGACCGTCGGGTCGGGATGTGCACTGCGGTCCACCACGGTGACCGGATTGCCCCGGCCGGCAAAGGCGGCGACAGCGGCACGGCCGACGAAGCCGGTTCCCCCTGTGATCACGACCCGACCGGCGCAGGCTGGTGGAGTGGCCATCGGCGCGGAGGTGGTCATCGGCACGGAGCCTAGCCGGTGAACGAGCAAGCCAACTCGATCAGGGTCCGGGTGGCGAACCCGGTGCCGCCCGCGTTGACCTCGTCATAACTCTGCTCGGCACGGGCCGGACCGGCGATGTCCAGATGCGCCCAGGGCAGCCCGGCCGTGAATTCCCGCAAGAACAGCGCCGCCGTGATGCCCCCGGGTCCGGGCGGGCACTGCCGCAGATCAGCGATGTCCGAACGGACCCCGTGGGCGTGATCGTCGATCAGCGGCATCGGCCACCAGGCCTCGCCAGCAGTTTCGCCAGCGGCCTGGATGCGCTCGGCGAGTTCTGGCTCGGTGGCGAACAGACCGCCGGTGCGCAGGCCTAACGACACCTTCATTGCCCCGGTCAGCGTCGCGACGTCGACCAGTGTGGTGGGCGCCAGCGTGCGCACCGCATAGGCTAGCGCGTCAGCGAGCACCAGCCGGCCCTCCGCGTCGGTGTTGGTCACTTCGGTGGTCGTACCACCTACGTGCCGCACCACGTCACTCGGGCGAAACGCCGACCCGGACACGTGATTTTCCGCGCAGGGCACCAGCCCCGTCACCCGGAGCGGCAGCGCCAACTGGCCGACGGCGAGCAGCGTGGCGATCACCGCAGCACCCCCGGACATGTCCGTACGCATCAGGTGCATGTTCTCGGCTGGCTTGATCGAGATGCCGCCGGTGTCGAAGGTGATGCCCTTGCCGACCAGCACCAGGTGCTCCGCTGCATTCACGTCTGGGCTCATCTCTGGGCTCATCTCTGGGCTCACGTCGGAGGGATGCCAGGCCAGCTCGAGCAACCGCGGCGGGCGGGCCGAACCGCCGCCGACCGCCAACACTCCCCCGAAACCGTGCTCAGCCAACCAGTGCTCGTCGCGCACGGTGGCCCGCAGACCGGGCACGGTGGCGGCCAAGTGGGCTGCGGTGTCGGCGAGCCACGCGGGGTCCTTGTGCCCGCTCGGGGTGTTGGCGAGGTCCCGTGCCAACCCGGTAGCCCGGCCAAGCAGCTGCGCCCTGGCGACGGCTTCGGCGAGTGGCCCCAGCCCGTCCCCAGGTGTCGCGATGAGCGCCACGGTAGTCATCGACTGCGGCGCCCCGCCGGCCGAGCCGGCAATCTGACCACCGCCGGCCGAGCCGGCAATCCGGCTACCGCCACTGGTGACGCGGTAACGGTGCGAGCCCACGACGCACCCGAGGGCCAGGGATGCCGCCTGGTGGGCTGTCGTACCGAGTGGCAGGTGCACTTGCACTAGGCGCTGGGCTAGCTGACCTGCGGCTGAAGTGGCCCGGACCAGCGCGGCACCGGCCACCCGCCAATCCCTCATGTTGCCCGCTCCGGTGCCCACGAGCCACCCGTGATCGGGCCACGCCGTGGTCTGGGGCACCACCTGAGTCGAGCCCGCGGTGGCCCGCACCCGGTACCGGGCTAACCATTGCTCGTCCACGCCGATCTCATCCGCACCAGGACCCAAGATCAACTGATCATTCGCTGATGACTGCGCGCAGCGAGTTTGGCCGACCAGCACGACATCAGGCACCCCGGGATCGCGCCACGCCTGCACCCGGACCTCAACCAGCGGGGTCGGGACCTCCGGTATCACGGGCACTGGTATCTCCGGTCAGTTCGTGACGAGGCCCCGGCGCGCCCGAAGGCGCCAACCGAGGCCACGGGACGACGAACACTGGGCGCGGGCCGTCACTCCACGACGGCCCGCAATGCCTCGCCAAGTTCGCCAGCCTCATCCGCCGACATCTCGACGACGAGCCGCCCACCGCCCTCAAGCGGAACGCGCATCACGATGCCCCGTCCCTCCTTCGTCACCTCGAGGGGACCGTCGCCGGTCCGGGGCTTCATGGCCGCCATAGCGTGCTCCCTCCGTGCATTCGTCACCGCCGGTGGCCACGCGACACCAGTGACCCCCTGCATTCTCCCCTATCGGCTCCGGCGCCCGAAAAGTAACCGGCGGTCCCAGGTGGACGCATTACACCGTCCACCTGGGACCGCCGGTTCACCAGCGCCGGAGCTCACCCGGCGTTGCGGCGGAAACAGCCGGCGAGGTGGTCATCGACCATCCCGGTGGCCTGCATGAGCGCATGGCAGGTGACAGGACCGACAAAGGTGAAGCCCCTGCGCCGCAGCGTGCGGGCCATCGCCTCGGATTCGCGGGTCTGCGCCGGCACATCAGCCACGGTGCGTGGCACGGGCCGCCCAGCGGGGTCGGGCGCGTAGGACCACAACAGGGCGTCCAGATCCTCGCCTAGCTCGGTGACTGCTCGAGCATTGCGCACCGTAGCCTCGATCTTGGCACGGTTACGGATGATGGCTACGTCAGCGAGCAGCCGCGCCACGTCGTCGGCGCTAAACGCGGCGACCGTGGCTGGGTGGAAGCCGGCGAAGGCACGCCGGAAGGCGTCCCGCTTGCGCAGGATCGTCAGCCAGGACAGACCCGACTGGAACGCCTCCAGGCTGAGCCGCTCGAATAGGGCGACCTCGCTATGAACCGGAGTCCCCCACTCGTTGTCGTGATAGGCGCAATAGTCCGGGGCTGATCCCGCCCACGGGCAGCGCAGGCGACCATCCGTTCCGGCCACTGGGCCGGTTCTCCGGCCGGTGCTTGGGTGCTTGAGGGCGCTGGTGGCGCCCTCGGCTGAGGTCATCTCGGGGTTCCTCTGGAGTTGATCGTCTAGTCAGGTTCACCGCTGCGCCTCCAGCTCGGCCACCCGGGCGCGCAGCGCGTCGAGCTCAGCCGCGGCTCGCTGCAGCGTCCAATCCACCTCGGACATCCGATACCCGCGCAGCACCTGGGAGAACCGGATGGCACGCACGTCATCGCCGACGATTGGTCCGTCTGGCAGCCAGGTCGGAGTCGCATCCGGCGGCAGTGCAGCCAACTCTTCGCCCCGACCGAACACCAACGAAGCGACCAGGAACACCACTGCAGCCACCACTGTCGCGATGATGAGATAGATCAGCACCGTACCCACGTTCGAGATCGTGGCACGGTCAGGCTGAACGGGCAGCGAGCACATCGCGCATTGGCGGCCGGTCGGCCACCAGTACCCCGCTCTCGGTGGGCATGAAGCGGGCACCGAGCTGCACGAACTGGGTGATGCCTGCCGATCCTGGTAGCTCGGCAACCCCGCAGCGGGGCAGTGCGGCGCCGAGAATCTGCCGTGACATCACACCGAGCTCGAGCAACGAGCGGTTCCGGTGCTTGCGCACCCCTAGGTTGACCTGAGCCAGCCCGTCCAGCCCGTAGTGGGTATGCGCGTCGAGCAACAATCCGATCTCCACACCGTACCCAGCGGCGAAGGGTACCGACTCCAGGAATGCGCGACTCGCCGCATATTCGCCGCCCAGTGGCTGCACCATCCCGGCCAACTCAGGGCGCAGCGTGTTGAGCAGCGGCCGGGCCAGCAGCTCGGTGACCCGACCACCGCCAGTGCCTGCTTCGGGGCTTTCGATCCGGAGCGGACGCCGGTAGAAGCCCTTGACCAGCACAACCCGTTGTCGCGTGCGCCGATGGCGCAGCAGCAACGGCCCGAGCAGCGCAGGTACGAACCCGGAATCGAAGTCGACCAGGTCGGAGTCGATGAAGACCAGCAGATCGCCCGAAGTGGCCGCCAGGGAACGCCAGAGCACCTCCCCCTTACCGGGCCACGGCTCCAACTCGGGCAGCACATCGGTGCGCTGCACCACCCGGGCGCCGGCCTCGCGGGCCACGTCGGCCGTCCGGTCGGTGCAACCGGAGTCCATCACCACCAGCTCGTCGACCAACCCGCCGACCAACGATCGCAGCTCACCGACCAGCGCGCCGACCGTTGCCTCCTCGTTCAGCGCGGGCAAGACGACGCTGACGGTCCGGCCCTGCTTGGCCGCGACGAGCTGCTCGACGGTCCACGGCACGCTCTGCACGGTGGCTTCGCTGAACCACCGCCGGGTCTGCGGGAGCAACGCCGTGCTTCTCATGCCGTGCTTCTCATGCCGGGCCCCTTAGCTCGTGGCACGCTGTGCAATCAAGGGCTGCTTTTTCCCCATCACAACACTCACCATGTCGATAGCCCGCCGAGCCTCCTTGATGTTGTGCACACGAAAAACACGAGCCCCCATCCAAGCGCAAAGCGAAATCACCGCCAACGTCCCTTCCAGTCGCTCCATTACGGGGAGACCAAGGGATTCGCCAGTCACGCCGAGGCGCACAGCTCGATCCGCTAACTCAGACAGACGCAACTTGACGTCCAAGACGACATCCGCGTAATTCAGACCGCGCGCCTCGGTCCTCGGTGTTAGAGTTCCTGCATGAGTACACACAAGACCGCAGCCGTAGCGAGCCGCAACCTTTGCGAGGTTCGGATCGTAACCACCCCAGGCGTCATTGATAAGGTGGGCGCCCGCTTCAGCGCTCACCGCCGCCACCTCACTTCGCCAGGTATCAACACTGATTACAACCTTTGGGTGTAATCTGTGGATTCCCGTAATGAGGGGAACGACGCGCTCGATCTCCTGGTTGACGGGCACCTCCGGTCCGGGAGCAGCTTTTACCCCTCCAATGTCCACGATATCCGCCCCGCTGGCAACTGCCACATCAACAGCCCTCAATGCATCCGCCAAAGAATAGTACCGCCCTTTATCATAAAACGAATCGGGAGTTCGATTAATCACCGCCATTATTAATAATCGGTCTTCTTGGAAGTTATGGCGCCCGAGCCTCACGTGTTCCCCTCATGTCGTGCTACTTCAAGACACCTCGAGTCAAGTATTGATGCCTGTACTGTAATGCGCAGAGACACCGGTAGCCGAGGCGCAGTAGCCGCACATGCTGTGCGCCTTCAATGGATATCCTGCCAGGCCTGATAGGACTCGCCGACCAGGCGAACCACCTCGTCGATGTCGTCTGTGACATGCAGCAGGGTGAGCTCGGCCTCACGGAGCTTGCCCTCCGCCGCCACGGTATCGGCCAGCCACGAGTACAGCCCGCCCCAGTAGGCCCGCCCGAACAGGACGACGGGGAACCTGGTTACCTTCTTGTTCTGCACCAGGGTGAGGGCCTCAAACAGCTCGTCCAAGGTGCCGAATCCGCCAGGCAGGCAAACGAAGGCCTGGGCGTACTTGATGAACATGGTCTTGCGGGTAAAGAAGTAACGGAAGTTGATTCCGAGGTCGACCCAGGGGTTAAGCCCGTGCTCGAAGGGCAGTTCAATGCCCAACCCCACTGACAGCCCGCCTGCCTCGGATGCCCCGCGGTTGACCGCCTCCATGCTGCCGGGTCCACCACCGGTGATCACCGCGAAGCCGGCAGCAGCGAGCGCGGCACCGAGCGCGACACCGGTGGCGTACTCCGGGTGGTCCCGATGGGTGCGAGCCGAGCCGAAGACGGTGACCGCATGGGGCAGCTCGGCCAGCGCTCCGAAGCCCTCCACGAACTCGGCCTGGATCCGCAGCACCCGCCATGGGTCGGTGTGCACCCAGTCGGTGGGACCGCGCGAGTCGAGCAGTCGCTGATCCGTGGTAGTCGCCTCATGGCGGCGGCTCCGCCGCAGCACCACCGGCCCGCGCTGCTTCTCCCGGGGATGTTCCACGTCCTCCCCGTTCCGACTGGATCCCCGCCACCCGTCCACCGCCATAACAGCCAGCCTAGTGACCCACACCGGGTACCCTGCCAGTGCGGCCTCGCCCGGTAGGCAAGCAGGTAGGGCCTCCTGACCATCTCGTGAATCCGCTATGTCGGGTCTGCCGATATCAGGGTTTTGTGACCCCGCCGTTCCAGCGGGAACGGCTTCACCTTGGGTTCCAGTGAATGTGGCCATGCTTACTCATCACAATCACCGTAACGGCGTGCCTGTCGGCATGATCTACGACACACGCGCTAGGGTCCGAGTGCCTGCTTGCGCCGCTCGATCAGCCGCCAAATCATCGGCGTGAAGATGAGCTGCATCGCAAGATCCATCTTGCCGCCAGGACAGACGATGGTGTTCGCGCGCGACATGAACGAGTCATGCAACAT
>JAFAXZ010000054.1 GCA_019240665.1 Pseudonocardiales bacterium
GTGTCGCCCGCCACGATCATGGGACCACCCTGAGCGGATTTCTGCCACGAGCATGGGACCACCTGGTTGCCAGTGATGGGACCACCCGGCGTGTCGCGCCGTGGGGGTTGATCATTTCCGATATCCGGTCCGTCCATGTCCTGCGACGTGGGGGTTCGGTAGATGGGGTTCCGGGAGGTTTCGGTGACTGAGGTGCGTGAGGTCTTGCGGGCCTGGCTGAGTGGTGCCGGGCTGCGCACGGTGGCGCAGCGGGCGGGGGTGGATCGTAAGACCGCCCGTCGTTATGTCGCTGCCGCCGAGGCGGCTGGGGTGGTTCGCGAGGGTGGTCTGGGGCAGTTAACGGACGAGGTGATCGGCCAGGTGGTAGCGGCCGTGCGGCCGGTGCGGGCGAGTGGGCACGGGGTGGCCTGGGAGGCGTTGGAGGCCGAGCGGGAGCAGATCAGCGAGTGGGTCGGGCGGGAGCTGTCCGTGGTCAAGATCTCTGATTTGCTCACCCGGCGGGGTGTGGTGGTGCCCTACCGCACGCTGCACCGGTTCTGCACCGAGCGGTGTGGGTTCGGCCGGGGTGGCCGCACTACAGTGCGGGTCGCCGACGGTGAGCCGGGAGTGGAGTGCCAGCTGGATTTCGCCCGGATGGGCCTGGTCTATGACCCGGGCGCGGGCCGCCGCCGGGTGGCCCACGCGTTGATCTTCACGGCAGTCTGCTCGCGGCATATGTTTGTGTGGTTGACCTTCTCGCAGACCCTGGCGGCGGTGATCGCGGGGTGTGAGGCGGCGTGGCGGTTCTTCGGTGGTGTGTTCCGGGTGTTGATCCCGGACAACATGTCCCCGATTGTGGCCAACGCCGACCCGGTGAACCCGCGCTTCACCACCGGTTGGCTGGATTATGCCCAGCACTGCGGGTTTTTCACCGATGCTGCGAGAGTCCGCAGCCCGCAGGACAAGCCCCGTGTGGAGCGCGCTGTCCAGTATGTGCGGGGCAACTTCTTTGCCGGCGAGGAGTTCGCCGACCTGGCCGATGCCCAGGCCCGGGCGGAGCAGTGGTGCCGACAGAGCGCTGGGCTGCGCGTTCACGGCAGTATCCAGGCACGCCCAGCTGAGGTGTTCGCCGAGTGCGAGGCCGGCGCGCTGCTCGCGGCGCCCGAGGCCTATGACGTGCCGGTCTTCACCCGGATCAAGGTGCACCGCGATTTCCACATTGAGGTCGGCAAGGCGCTGTACTCAGCACCGAAGGCCTACCTCGGCCAGCACCTGGATGTGCGGGCCGACTCGGTCCTGGTGAAACTGTTCCATCAGGGTCAGCTGGTCAAGGTGCACCCCCGCCAGCCCGTGGGCGGGCGGGTCACTGATCCTGAGGATTTGTCCGAGCACAAGGCCGGCTACGCCCTGCGGGATCTTGACCGGCTCGTCGAAGGCGCCCGCGCCCACGGCCCCGAGGTGGGGACCTACGCCCAGCGACTGCTGGACGATCCCCTGCCCTGGACCAGGATGCGCCAGGTCTACCGACTGCTAGGGCTTGCCCGCCGTTACGGCGACAGTACGGTCAACACCGCCTGCGCCCGCGCGCTGTCCCTCGACGTCCTCAACGTCACCAAGATCGCTTCCATGCTGGAACAGGCCTCGGAGAACACCCCACCGCCGCCTCCACCGCCCTTGGCTCCCACCACGGGCCGTTTTGCCCGCGATCCGGCCGAGTTCACCCCGCACCGACCGGCGCTGGCGCTCATCAACGGCGAGCAGGCGGCGCGACGATGACGACAACACAGCTGCTGGACATCCTGCGCGCCCACCTCGCCACCTTCGAGCTACCCCAGCCCTGCTCGGTGCACCTCATCCCCTTCCTGAGCACGGAGAACGTGACCGCGCAGCTAGCCCGCCCCACACCCCCACAGACCAGATCAGCGCTGCTGGCCTGGGCCGAGACGCTCACCGAGGTCACCGCCGGGGCCTGGCGACTCCCCAGTGGCGAGAGCGTGCATCTCTCGGTGCTCGGCCACCTGCCCGGCGGTGCGCCCATCCGCATCTACACCGGCGTGGCGTTCACCGAGCACGGTATCGGCGCCGAGTTGGCACCGGGCGCCAGCACCACCATGCCGCTGGCAACACTGCGACAGTGGATCACCGAGGAGGTGAGGTCCTGATGAGCACAAGCACCCTCACCGACCCCCTCAGCCCCGAGCTGCGCACCATCCTGCGCGCCCTCAAGCTCGGCAAAATGCTCGATACCCTGCCCGAGCGGATCACGCTGGCCAAACAACAGCACCTGCCCCACGCTGAGTTCCTGGAACTCGTCCTAGCCGACGAAGTCACCCGCCGCGAGCACACCTCCGCCGCCCTGCGCGCCCGGGCCGCCGGACTGGATCCCCGGATGCGCCTGGAGAGCTGGGACACCACCGCGACGGTGCGCTACGACCAGCAACTCTGAACCGAGCTCACCAGCCTGCGGTTCCTCGACGGCCCCCACGGAGCGCTGCTGCTAGGCCCGGTCGGAGTGGGCAAAACCCACCTGGCCACCGCGCTCGGGCACATCGCCCTCCGCCGCCGCCACAGCGTGCCCATGGCCCGCGCCGACAAGCTGTTCAAACGCCTCAAAGCCGCCCGGCTCGACAACACCGTCGAGGCCGAGATGCGCCGCCTCGCCCACGTCCAACTCCTGATCCTCGATGACTTCGCGCTCCAACCCCTGGACACCACCCAGACCACCGACTTCTACGAGCTGATCGTCGAACGCCACCGCAAGACCGCCACCGTGATCACCTCAAACCGCGCCCCCGATGAGTGGCTGGCCATGATGGCCGACTCCCTGCTCGCCCAATCCGCCATCGACCGGCTCGTCTCCAGCGCCCACGAACTCATCATCGAAGGCGACTCCTACCAACGCCGCCAAAAACCCACACACCCCACGAGAACCAACACCACCACCGGCGTGTCCGTTGACCAACAGAACGGAGATCACCATGCGCACTAACCAGACCCGGTGGTCCCTAGGTCATGGCAAACCACTGGTCCCATCACGCTGGCAAGCGACACACTCGTCGCACCACCGCTCCGACGGGTCTCCAGACCCATCATGGCCCTACAACACGTTGGCCAAGACGTCGGCGCGACGATCCGGGAGTGCACACCCCCGAAGCCTCGGCCGTCTCCACCATCGGACACCACTACCAGCGACCTAATAATCCGGCCGTAGATCGTGATCT
>JAFAXZ010000155.1 GCA_019240665.1 Pseudonocardiales bacterium
GCGCGATGTCGATGCGCCAAGTTGCTGTGATCGCTGTGTTGGCGATACTCGCACTGGCTGTTCCGCTCTCCGCAGCCGCAGCGCCGCCGCCCTCGCCCGAACCCCCGGTCACGCCGCCGTTGGCCTACCGGGTGCCTGGCATGGACAATCCGGTCACCCGCTCCACGGTGCTGCGTCAGGGCGTGGACGTACTCGGCGGCGGCCGCGACTATCTGGAGGTCCAGGCCACGCCCGCGCAGGCGGATCGGTTGCGCGCCAGCGGGCTGCGGCTGCTTCCCCTCCCAGCGACGGCACCGGCGCCGGGACTGGTGGCGCCCGGCGAGTTCCCGATCGGGTACCGGGGTTATCACACCTACCGCACGCTCACCGCTGAGCTGGACTCGCTGGCCGCCGCGCACCCCCATCAGGTCGCGGTGTCCAGCTACGGCCGGTCGGCGCAGGGTCGTCCGCTGCTGCTGGTGAAGATCAGCGACAAGGTGCGCACCGACAAGCACGAGCCCGAGGTGCTGTTCAGCTGTGCTCAGCACGCCCGTGAGCATCTCACCGTCGAAATGTGCTTGCACATCGTGCGGCGGTTGGCGCAGGGCTATGGCACCGATCCGGCCATCACCCAACTGGTGAAGTCGCGGGAGATCTGGGTGGTGCCGATGGCCAACCCCGACGGCGCCGAGTACGATATCTCCACCGGCCTTTTCGCGATGTGGCGCAAAAACCGCCAGCCGACCCCGGAGAACACCGAAATCGGCACCGACCTCAACCGGAACTGGAGCGACGAGTGGGCCTGCTGCGGCGGATCGAGCTCCAACCCCGGCAACGACACCTACCACGGCACCGCCCCGTTCTCTGCGCCGGAGACCGCGCAGCTCCGGGACTGGGTGAACAGCCGAGTGGTCCGGGGGGTCCAGCAGATCACCGCCCATATCGACTTCCACAGCTTCTCCGAGCTGGTGCTCTGGCCCTACGGTTTCACCGCCAGTGACACCGGCCCTGGCCTGAATAACTCCGAATGAAGTACGACTGTAGTAGTACCAGGGATTCGGCGCGGTTCGGGCGTCGATGGCAGTGCCGCAGACGCTGTCTCCGGGCCGCATCGAGTTGGAGTTCGGGGTGAAGTTGGCCGGTGCAGCGGGAGCGATTATCGCGAAGACCGCAGCCGAGGGTCATTTCACCGTGAAGCTTGAGCTGGGCGTCCGGTGTCGAGGCTGGCGAGGGGCCACAGGTTGGTTGAGCATCGGCCCTGATCGGCGCGCGAAGCTCCCGCTGTGAATGGTCGTTCTCCGGTGGTGGAGGAACCGGTAGCAGGCCGGCCGGTGGATGTGCAGCGCGCCTTGGATGCCGCCATGGTGCGTATCAGCAGCCATACCGGTGAGGTTGTGGGCAGTGGGTTGTGGTCGCGGCAGGCCATATCGTGACCTGCGCCCACGTAGTAGCGCGGGCACGTGGGAGGCGGCGCAACGAGGGAGCGCTGCTCCGCGGAACACCTCTGGCCGAGGCAGAACGCTGGCTCACCGAACGCCCCGAGGACCTCGGCACCCCCGAACAGCAATTCATCCAAGCCAGCCGCACCCTACGAACCAGATCCATACGCCGGTTGCGCGCGGTGGTAGCGGTGCTAACCCTGCTGGTAATTGTTGCCTCAAGCCTGGGCGGGGTTGCGCTATGGCAACGCAACTAGGCCGATAAGAACCGGAAACTAGCCCAGTCACGCGAACTGGCGACCTAGGCGAATTTGCTCGCTAGCTCTCAACCGGACGTCGCGATGCTGCTGGCTGCCACCGCATACGAGACCGTGCCCACCACAGAGGCCACTAACACGCTAACGAAAATGGCTAGCCAGTGGCAGCACGCCGACAGTTTGCTGGCAACCGGTTTCGTAACCCGCAAGGGCGACCATCCCAGGATCGTGTTCAGTCCCACTGACCCAACGATGGTCGCGCTGACCAATTCCAATGGCATCCTTAGTCCGGACGAACACATGATCACTTCCGTCAACGATTTTGGCGTCATCACACTCATTGACACCCGCCTGCATCGCGGAATCCTCGTCGAGACAAGCCGAGTTGCGGTCCAACCCGATAATGAACACCTCACCGCCGTTTCCGCTAACAAGTTTGTTATTTATTCGATCAAGAATTCAAATGCTGAGGGCAGGTCGGTTATGAGCCCACATCCAGGCTGAGATCCAGGGCTGGGGCGGAGTGGGTGAGGGCACCCACTGCGAGGTAGCGCACCCCGGTGGCGGCGTAGGCCCGCGCAACGTCGAGGGTCAGGCCGCCGGAGGCTTCCAGTTCGGTGCCTGAGCCGGCGGCGCGGCGGACCGCCTCGGCGCACTGCGGCACCGTCATATTGTCCAGCAGCACTAGTGACACCCCGGCGGCCAGTGCTTCGTCCAGCTCCTCCAGCGTGCCGACCTCTACCTCACAAGGTAGTGCAGCGGCATGCTCTCGGACGGCTGCGATGGCCGCGGTCACCGAACCGGCGGCGGCCACGTGATTGTCTTTGATCAGCACCGCGTCGCCGAGGCCCATCCGGTGGTTGACTCCGCCGCCGCAGCGCACCGCGTACTTTTGCAGCGCCCGTAACCCCGGGAGGGTCTTGCGGGAGTCCCGGATTGACGCGCCGGTGCCGACCACCGCATCCACCCAGGCCGCAGTGGCGGTGGCCACCCCGGAGAGGTGACACAACAGGTTCAGCGCGGTGCGCTCGGCGGTGAGCAGGCCGGCCACCGGGGCGCGCACGGTGAGCGCGACGTCGCCGGCGGCCAGCCGGTCGCCGTCCTGGCGACCGGCAGTGATCTCGTATCCGCCAGTTCCGAGCACCGCGTCGAGCACGGCGAGGAATACCGGCAATCCAGCTAGCGTGCCGGGTCTGCGTGACGAGACAGTCGCCGTCGCGACGGCTCCGGCGGGCACGCAGGCGGCAGTGGTGGCGTCCGGTCCATAGCGCAGATCCTCCTCCAGCGCGGTGCTGATGATCCGGTGCACGTCCTCGACGTCCAGCCCGGCGGCGACCAGCTCCGGCGTCACGCCACCCCGCCCACCAGCATCGGCTGAGCAACCACCGGAGCGCCGGCATCGTCGAGTACCACGGTGATGCTGCGCCGCCAGCGCGCCGCGGTGCGCGGGTGATCGGTGCGGAGGTGGCAGCCACGGCTTTCGGTGCGGGCGCTCGCGGCGGCGAGCACGGCGGCCGCGGCCAGGGTGAGCCCGGCGTTCTCGGCGTCACGCGGGGTCCGTAGCCGCCGCAGGGTGGCCCGTGCGACCGCCGAGGCAGCAGCCAGCCCGGCGGCGTCCCGCCCGATGCCGGCGTGCGCGCTCATCGACCGCTGCACGGCGTCGCGAGCAGCCACCGGGCGCCTCTCGCAGGGTGGCAGCGGCGGCCCGGGTCGCTGGGACACCGCGAGATCGGCCGCCACCGCCTCCGCGGCCCGGGCCCCCATCACCAGCCCTTCCAGCAAGCTGTTGGAGGCCAGCCGGTTCGCACCGTGCAGACCAGTCCGGGCCACCTCCCCAGCGGCGTAGAGCCCGGGCACCGTGGTCCGGCCGCTGGTGTCGGTGACCACGCCGCCGCATTGGTAATGCGCAGCCGGGGCCACCGGAATCGGCGCGCGAGCCGGATCCACACCGAGGGCCATACAGGCCGCGTGCACCGTCGGGAAGCGACGGCGCAGCACCGCGGCGCCGAGGTGGGTGGCGTCCAGCAGCACGTGGTCGGTACCCGTCTGGGCCATCCTGCTGGTGATCGCGGCGGCCACGACGTCCCGCGGCGCGAGAGCACCAAGGGGATGCACGCCGGTCATCACTGGGGAGCCGGTGATGTCCAGCAGCACCGCACCCTCGCCCCGGATCGCCTCGGTGACCAGCGGCTGCCGGCCCCGCGAGCCCGGTCCGACGTGCAGCACCGTCGGATGGAACTGGACGAACTCCAGATCAGCGGTCATCGCTCCGGCCCGCAACGCGAGCGCCAACCCGTCACCGGTAGCACCATCGACATTGGTGCTGACGGCGTAGAGCTGGCCGAGGCCTCCGGTGGCGAGCAGCACAGCCCGGGTGCGCAGCACACCCGCTCCCCAACCGTCCCCGAGATAGTCCCCAAGCAGCGCGAGCCCGGCTACCCGGCCAGTGTCGTCGCGCAACACGTCGGTGACCGACCGCCCCTCCAGCAACGGCAACTGCCCACCACGAGTCGCCCCAGCCAGTGCCCGCTCGATCTCGGCTCCGGTGGCGTCACCAGCCGCGTGGATCACTCGGAATGCCCGGTGCCCACCCTCCCGGGTGCGCTCCAGCTCACCGGCGCTGCCGTCGAAGACGGCGCCGCGGGCCCGCAGCACGCTGACCGCGGCCGGGCCCGCAGCCAGGATCGCCCGGACAGCAACCTCATCGCACAGCCCGGCGCCGGCTGCCAGCGTGTCAGCGACATGCGCCTCCACGCTGTCGCCGGTACCCGGCAGCACCACCGCGACACCGCCCTGCGCCCACCGGGTATTGCCGTCCTCGACCGTGGTCTTGGTCACAGCCACCACCCGCAGGCCGAGCTCGGCGGCGCGCAAGGCGGCGGTTAGCCCGGCGACGCCGGTACCGACCACGGCGAGGTCCACGGTGAGATGCCAGTTCGTCATTCGTCGCCGCCTGGCCGACCGATTGCGATCATGCGCTGCACCGCGCCACGGGCTCGCTCAGCGATGTCGGCCGGAACAGTCACTTCGTCGACGCCATCACGCAGTGAGCGCAGCAGCGCCGCCGGAGTGATCATCTTCATGTATCGGCAGGATGCCCGGTCGTTCACCGCCCGGAAGTCGACCCCGGGAGCCGCGCGCCGCAGCTGGTGCAGCATGCCGATCTCGGTGGCCACCAGCACTTCGCGGGCCCCGGTCGCTCGGGCGGCATCGAGCATGCCGCCTGTGGACAGGATCCGCACCCGCTCGGCGGGCACCGCACCCTCGCCAGCCAGATACAGGGCACTGGTCGCGCAGCCACATTCCGGGTGGATGTAGAGCTCGGCGTCGGGAGCGGCGGCGGCCTTCGCGGCCAACTGAGAGCCGTTGATCCCGGCGTGCACATGGCACTCCCCGGCCCAGACATGCAGGTTCGTCCGTCCGGTGACGCGCTGCACGTGCGCGCCGAGGAACTGATCGGGTAGGAACAACACCTCCCGGTCCGCCGGGATCGAGTTGACCACCTCAATGGCGTTGGATGAGGTGCAGCAGATGTCGGTCTCGGCCTTCACGTCGGCGGTGGTGTTCACATAGGACACCACCACGGCTCCCGGGTGCTCGCCCTTCCAGTCCCGCAGCTGCTCGGCGTCGATGGAGTCGGCCAGCGAGCAACCCGCCCGCGTGTCCGGGATGAGCACTGTCTTGCCTGGTGCGAGGATCTTCGCGGTCTCGGCCATGAAGTGCACGCCGCAGAAGACGATGGTGCGCGCCGCGCAGTCTGCGGCGATGCGGGACAACGCCAGCGAGTCCCCGACGTGATCGGCGATGTCCTGAATCTCGGACACCTGATAGTTGTGCGCGAGCAGCACCGCGTCGCGCTGCCGGGCGAGTTCGCGCACCTCCTGGTGCCAAGCTCGATCCAGCTCCGACCCTGGGTAGCCGGCAGGGGTCCACTTCAACGCGGCGGTAGCGGCCATATCGCCTCCTTCGCCAGCACCCGCGCTGGCCTCCGCTCTGGTTTTCGCCTTATAGTCGAAAACGTGAATGATAACAGCGTCGGGCTCGCGGTGCACGAAGTTCTCGCTGCGGTGCTGCAAGTCCGGGACGGGCAACTGCAGGTGCTGTTGTGGCAACGCGGCATCGAACCCGACCTTGGGCGGTGGGCACTGCCGGGTGGCCGCCTGCGCCACTGCGAGGACGTGCAGACCTCGGTACTGCGTCAGCTTGCCGAGAAGGTAGACGTCCGCGAGGTGGCGCACGTGGAGCAACTGGAGGTGTTCAGCGCGCCGGACCGGATGCCGCACCGGCGCACCATGGCCACTGCGTTCCTCGGGCTGGTGCCCTGCGTGGCCGATCCCGCGCTGCCTGACGACACGGCATGGCACCCGGTGGCGGATGCCCTCCAGGGCTCACCGGGTACCGCCTTCGACCACGGCCTGATCGTGCGTCGGGCCCGGGACCGGCTGCGCGCCAAGCTCTCCTACACCAATCTCGGGTTTGCGCTGGCGCCACCGGAGTTCACCGTCTCGGCG